>NZ_UZAC03000001.1:0-312363 GCF_900538055.1 Pasteuria penetrans | reverse complement strand
TCTTAGGGTAAAAAGGATATCCTTACACGGTTGACCAATCGTATTATGATAATCGGCATATGTTTGCCTGTACCATGAAGCATGTTGCCTGTAATACTCGCAAAGGATTGCAAGTTTAATTTCTTCTTTGGTGGAACACCAGTGCCACTGATTCGCAAAGCATTCCATCCATTCCTCTACCTCTTTCAAATTCGACTGTTCCATGGTATAACGCCCTGGGATCATCTGTTATCAACCTCCTTTTTTATAGTATAAAGAGGATTGTATAGAAATAACAGATGGTTCTCAAGTTTTTTTGGCAGTAATTTTCAGGTGAAACATAAAAGTTGTTTCGAATGTACATGGGAGAAAGGGGTCACATCTTGTTTTGTGTATATATTTCAGAATATTATTATAAATATCGATGGCCCGGCCGTAATTTGGAAACCAAACTGCTATGGATAATATGATTTCTTAAAAGTATATATAATTATTTTTATGAATCCGCAAAGGATCATTCCCTATTTTTATTGGAACCTCAAGAAACAATTGCGAACCTTGTTAACCGCGCCAGCACCATCAACTAGGGTTATAGGGCAGCCCGGTGAACTCAAACGATCTGTTTGCCTATCATCCGTTCTCCATATGCTATTCCATAATACTGCCTACCTGATTCATGCAATAATTTCATACCCTAAAGCCTCTGTTCATCCACCCGCTATAAACAGCGGAGACCCGTTCCTTCTTGCATCATATGAAAAAAAATTTTAAAAATGATTAATCTTAAGTATTAAAACAAAAATATGTTATTTATATAAATAAAGTATAATTATATAATCTAAATCAATGTTGAATGAAAACAATAGTGAACTCAATCCTTTTTTCCTTGGGTTGCCAATACATAGGACTATATATTATGATCTTGCTTATACTTGATTTGTTTACATCGATATTTAGGTGTAACATTTTAGTATAGCAAGTGGGAGAGGGTGGATAGTTCACTACAATCTGTAGCATTATACGGACTACGATATTTTCAACATTGTATCGATAAAATTAAATTCTATAGGAGTGGTCTACATTATGAAATTGTTTGGATGGAATGGAAAAATAGTAAAATCTGTTGCATGTGTGATGTTGCCCACGACCTTTCTTTTTTCCCCCATATCCCATACAGAGGCGGCGGAGCCGAGTGCTTTCTGGGGCAGGGTAATGCAGATGGTTGCCATGGAGCTTGTTCCCAAGGTTCTCATGTCCCCGACGCCATGCAGAAACAGTGATGGGAGTCTTTGTTAAGGATAGGCCTGGTATCTCAGATGGTCTTTCCGTCTCTTGTGGCCCACCCATCCTACCGGCCAGGACAGGACGTGGGTACCTGTTATTTTTTCATGTGGAATTGTTTCCTAATTTGTGGTGTTGATGCCAATACTATGTTTATTTTTGCATCAACACCATGGGTTTGTTTGTTGTGTAACCTTTATGCTTGCTGATGAGAAATTTCATAAGTAGGACAAATCCCTATGGGGGATGGATATCCCCCTGGAAACCCTGATGATCTGTCCGTGAATGTGGGCTCCCTTGTGTAAAATCCCCCTACTCAGATGGGGGAGATTCTGTATTTTACGGACCCCCTTTACAAAACTGTGTGGGTTGCCCTTATAGTATACGTATACGCTCCCACATAGGTTTCACAGGGAATCCAGCTTCTGCAGTGTTTTATGTTGTTCTGTGATGCATTCTGGTGATCCCCTCTCCCTTTGCTATCTTCCCCATACGAATTACAGTTTGCAGTTACGTATTTCCCTGTTTTTCGCACAGATTGTGTGTAGACGCACTTCTTGGTTTGTATAGGTTGTTCTCTTCGTTTGTCCCCCGTTCCGAACTTGGTTGTTGAATCCTTCAGTGTCCATGATGCCCGGGTTGGGGTGCAGATTTCTAGAAAGAGTAAGACGTTGTTAGGTAGGTGGTTTCTTTACACAGATGAGTAATTGTGGAGGGTCGTCGGTTCACTTCCCTTGATTCATGCTTTCAGTTTATGGACTTGTGGGGGTCTTAGGGAATCATTGCAGTGGTTTTTTGGATCTTAGGGAATACGTTGAAGTGTAGGGCGGATGAATGGTACGGTTGGTCACGGGTTCATCGTAGTACGATGCTTGGACATGGGGTGCATTGAATTTTGTTATCGATTCCAGATATTGTTCCAGGGGTTATTTTTTTGATTTTCTTATTGATTGTTGTCGTTCTTTTTTCTATTCCATTTGGCTGGTATAATTCCTTTATAATGGATAGGGGATTCGGGACTTTTGGACGTATAATAGCATTTTCTCTTGGTTTATTTTTTTTTCATGTAACTTTCAATATGGTTTTAGGAGTACTTTCCGAGGTCTTTTCCCCGTTCCTGTAGGGAACATGCCTATGAAGCATTTTGCGTGCGACTCATTGGGGAGGGATCTTGGCCGCATATCGGACTTGGGGGTTCAGTCTCGGGAGTGGGAATAGGCAACTCACCCCCTATCAGGTAATAAGGGGTTGTTGATATGAAAACAGAACTAAATTTCCCGGGGCCCCCCTTTTTCGGACGGGTCTCCGTACTTTAATGATTACGGAACCAGTAGGACCTAGGACGGTCCTATTTTTTTATGGTTAATAATAAAAAAGACAACGGAGAGAATTGAATCAGCATACCCATACTGCAATGTTGGGACCGTGCAATTTCTTGTGGGGAATGCCCTATCTATGAATCTAGTCTCACCTTTTCGTAAAGCAATTGAGTAACATAATAACATTTTGTTATGACACTGTTCCTGTTTTTGTATCCCAGGGGTATTTATCTTATTTCATATGAATTTTTATAAAATTTTCACTGTCGAGTAGGGCTGGCATCTCAGCTAACCCTCTCACAGAACCACACGTAATACTCTCGCATTATGTGGCTCTTATGGTCCCATAGGATTTTGTCCATTCAGAACCCCAGTCTGGTGTCACGTTCTCCGTACCTCCCTCTGCTGTGTTCTATCCGGATTTCGATCTGATGTTGCCTGGTCCAACTGCGATCATCTCCTTGTCTCAGATTGTGCGTCCAGTTAGACCCATCGGGTCTAACCCACGATCATCTCTTTGCTTCGGATTGTACGTTGGCTGGTCCAGGCAAACCATTCAACCCCTTCGCTCCACCCTCATTACAAGGGTTTCTCCACTACTATGAGTTGATCCAACTCTGTTCACGGAGGCCTTGGTATACCCTTAGCCCTTTACACCTGGCTAAGGCCGGGTGTCCGTGCGACAGTCTCTCGTGGTTCCCTATGAGGGCCTAAATCAGGTTCATTCCATCTATGCACCAGATGCTGCCAGGACAGTAGGTGGTTCGCCCTTCATGGCTTCGTTCCAAGGATAGGACCCGATACCCTTGTTTCGACATCGACTACGCTTTTCGATGCTTTCCTCCAATGGTTTGCTTTACTAATCTCCCTGATTCACACCTGACAGGATTCTTTCGTCCTGCCTTTTCCCAGAACGCTCACCACCATTGCTCTTTACAACAGCAGCACTGGTCGGTTTGAAATCTGCCTACCACCTGCCGGTTTCGGGGGGCCCCTCCCCCATCCCTCATAGAGCACGACACGACACACAGGTCCTTGCGCGGAAGACGAACATTGTGTTGTAGTAAGATCCATCCTGTTTATGGTACGTACAAAAACAACAAAAAATCCGTAATGTTGACAACATTACGGATAAGATGGAACAAGGTTCCATTACCATGGACAAAGCGATCTGATCAACAAATAGGGCACGATCGCACGATCTGCAGTGAAAAAGAATGAAGCGTTATTATGTAAAAAGGGGATGACTCATGCCCCCTACCTCTGATAGAATATTGATCACCAACAAACAATAAACTCAGAGGAGGGAAAACATGAGCATCCACACCCATAATACAACATTATCAGGAAAAATCAATATCCAAAAAGAAGAGTCATGGATAGCTAGAAATTCGATGAAGATAGGCGACCGGTCCATTGACTCCCCGTATTGTGGAAAAACACTGAAAAGTACGTGTCCCTTCTGTCATAGCCATAATGTCTTAATAGATGAGAAACTGATTCTAACCGATAGGACCATAATGGCAATGGCAAACGAAAAGCTGGCCCTAGCCAACGAGACAATGGCAATGGCAAACGAGAAGCTGGCCCTAGCCAACGAGACAATGGCAATGGCAAACGAGAAGCTGGCCCTAACTAACAAGGCAACGGCAATGGCAGCAGGGAATAAGGACACAAAATGGTCTGCGGTAGCCGGTGAGATTGGAAAATTACATAGTACGAATCCGTCCCCTGCCCCCCAAGAAACGGAACCCAATCCACTGATCGAGGATTCTCCATCCATAACTTTGCGTGACGGAAAAGATAAAGGTCCGGGGAATGCACGATCCGAAGGGGATGGATATCATCAATTGCACGATCCAAAAACTCGGGATCGATTCTTACGTGCTCAACGTTTTTTCGATGATCTCAAGGAGGGAATTACCTCATGGGGTTCCAAGGGGTGGGAGGAATCTAGGCATCTGATTGAGAAACTGCTATTATTGTGTTGCCCATCGAATCACAAGGAAAAAACGAAGGATTCCCTTCTCCTGAATGACGTTACTAGCCTTATGTTCCATCACGACGGTGGTAGTATTTTGGTGCAGGCGCTGATTGGATTGTTGAAAAACGCATGGATCCCAGAGATAGACCCTCTAACCGACCCAAAGACTTGGAAACCCGTTGTCGAGGACCTATGTAACTTACGCATGCGTGTAGATCGAACCCTCCATTGTCTGAAATATCGGGGACGGTCAGATCTTTCTGTACGGAACCTCTGTACGTCAAAAACCCTGCTCCAGCAAGGAGCAGGGTTTTATTTGTTTAAAAATGTTAATTGGGAATCCAACCCGAATCCTGTATCTATCTATTCAGGACCTGTTTATAGTAATTTTATATCTATATTAAACGATGATATTGTTTGTTTGTTGTAAAAGTTCAGAATTTTTTTGTATAAATAACATCGAATTACGAAAACCATAATATTCAACCCTTGTCAAGGTAGATCTTTGCAATTATCCGTGAGGCCAAATTCATATAGAAATACGTCTTGCAAAATATAATCTTACAGTGTATATTGTAGCAAATGTTCGCTGTTATTACCGAAATGATGGTAAAGGGAATGGGAAAAAACATGGTTCGCAAGAAATCGCACACAAAAGAGTGCCCAAATACTTCACACCCTATTGTCTAAGATATTCAAACCCACCAAAGTCTAAACATACTTTCGAAAGGGGAGGAAGAAATGAGCACTCCACGTCATTGTACCACAATTTCCCGAAAAGACAACCCGTCAAGCCAGCCCCTTTTTCATGTTTCACCTCTGCAGTACAGCTATGGGGACTTCATAGCCAGCGGGGATCCAACGCAATTGAAATATATTGTTGAAGAGGCAAGAGAAATAGAGAATTCCCCGCTTACTCCTGTTGAACAAAGGGATAGGGTTAGGAAAGTAAGAGAATCCCTCTGCGCGTTGTCAGAGGAATTCGAACGTGAGGGAGCACCCCCCTCCCGGCCCAATGATCGTAAACAGGGTTTTGAACAGCAACAGTCGAAAGAGGGGGAGGACCCTATTGCTGAAAAATGGTGTCCAAAGCCCAACAATGAGTCATTGAAAGAACAAAAGGAGGAAAACAACGCTAAGAAGGGGGGATCCAAAGCCCAGGGGGAGAGAGCAGCGGTAATATGGAAGAGAGACCAAAAGCTCTTAAGGATATTATCTACAGATGCAATCTACGGATCAGACGACATAACAGTGTCTAAGGAGGAACGTGAGATAGCTTCCCACCTGGCAAAAGCCGCTAAAATTTGTTTAGGGGATAACGACATGGCTGTTCGAATGCACCAGTTTATTACTACATATCCCAAACAATCAACAAGGATGTTTCTCTCTACGTTCATCAGAACCCCACTAACGAATCATAGGGTGGATGATATTGAAGAGGAGTTTTGTACAAACGGTTTAAAGCACGCTATAGAGCTAGGTTTGTGCTTTGAGCAATGGTATAACCATGGAATGATGCCCGGAAACTCTCGTAATGGGTTCACCATTCGTGAACGAAACGGGTTGAAAATACGCATTCCTCAATTGCGTGAGGCCGTTACCACTCAAATGATTGGCGATTCGGGTATTTTGGGATATCGTGATCTCAAATTAGTGGAAGGTTCTTGGATAAGAGGCATATCATTTCAGAGTATATCCGAACTCTTGTATGAGGCAAGGGGTATCGAGATCTCGCCATCCACTCTAAAATCCCATATCCAACCTCTTTATAACAGGCTAGATTCTTTTGGTAACCAGGATTTGAGCGGTTACAAATGTTTTGGCATCATGTTGGATGCCTCCTATGATCACACTGACATCATCACCCATAAGGGTAAGAGGAAAAAGAAGCGTAAACGGGGAAAACCCGTACTTACAGCCCTCGGGATCTTCATAGATGACGAGGGCATCAAGCTGGTATATTTGGGTTGTAAGAGCGTGGACAGTGAATCTACCGACAATTATGCCCTGCTTGTTGGGGAACTGGTGAAGCGGGGTTTCTCTACAAAGAATGTGGAGTTAATGTTGAGCGACCGTCATCGGTCGTTCGCCGGTTTACGAGATAAGATATTTCCGCAAGCCGAGCTGCATTACTGCGGTGTCCACCTCACTCGTAACCTAGGAAAAAAGATCCCGAAATGTTTGAAAGGACCATTGGGATCGGTGTTTTTGAAGGCAGCTTACTGGGTCTTAAAAGGCACCACCAAGGAAGAGGTTTGGGAAAGATTTGGGCTTCTCAAGTCCGCCCTCGAGTCCACCTACGATGGTGAAATGAAAGACGCTATAGAATACTTATGTGTAAATATAGAATCACATACGAATGTTGTAAAGTTTTTTAGTAATCCAGAAATTATTAGGGTTTTATTGAATACTAATAGGATTGAGAGTATGAATAGGCTCATAAGCCGCTGGGCTGATTGGAAAGGTGGATTTCGCAGCACAGAGGAACAAGAGAGAGCAGCCCACATAGCTGGACTGAGGATGGAAAAATCCCCCCTTATTTTCCCATTCAAGGAAGGGGATCTAATCCTTGATGAAGAAATTTCCGATAAGGAAAAATGTTTTGAGTTTAGAATAGGGCGTGTCGAGAAAAACTGTCGGAGTCTTATGGAGATATGTATAAAGGGATGGAAAGGAGATTGCCAAGAATTGGGGAACATCCTTGCCTCGTTGGCAAAACAAACTATTGAATGTTGCAATGGGCTATTATGGATACGGCATAATCAGCTTTTGTTATAGAAAATGGCTACAATGGTTTGATACGTCCTGGTGGTATCCGGCTTACCACCGTACCAGATTCCCCGGTGTCCTCTTAGCCCACATTCCTGATCCCCTCGGGGGAAGAATCTAGGGGATCCCGTAGGTGATGTACGGAATTCCTGAATGTAGGTTCGATTAGATTCCGGGGGCGTCACTGTGGGTACCCCTGTTGGTCCCTCGGTTTATCAAGGTCCCATGAGTATACAAGGATCTCCGAAAACAGGTGCCACTGCCTCCCTGGGTTTCGGATTCCCCGCGCAAGGGTCTGTACAATTTAGGCCCAGTCCTGATCCGGATACCGCAGCTGTTAGCGACTTCCCGCTGGTCTCTCCCTAGGTTCCACAAGGTCTGATACACCACCGGGGTATGATATGGGTGCCAGTGGAACTTCCCAATCCCCTGGGTCTAATGGAAGGGACGGAATCCCTAACACTGCAATGCAAGTGTGCAAGTGTTACCGGGCCTTTGGGAACCCCCAACAAGGTTTTACAGGCCTCACAAGTACACATTATGGGGATCATCATCATCTGAATCTGACACGATAGGGGCAATCCTTGTATCATATTCATAATTATAAAATAAAAATAACAATATAAATGCATTTATGAATATATATTAAATCATACCCAATGAGGCCTGAAAGGTATAGAGAAAGATAGATACAAGGGTTCGGGTTGGATTCCCAATTAACATTTTTAAACAAATAAAACCCTTCTCCTTACTGGAGCGGGTTTTTTGACGTATGGAGGTTCCGTACAGAAAGATCTGACCGTCCCCATATCCCCAGGATGAGGGGAATGGGGTCTATCATCGCGGATACAGCACACTGTTTGGGGAACTAGATCTAGAGGTTCCTAGGACAAGATGGGAATTTTCACCGTACTTGTTACCACGTTATCAGAGTGCAAAGAATACCCTCAAAGATTTCATTTATTGTCTTTATCTTCCAGGCTTCTCCTTGCGAAATAGTAGCAAACTCCTGAAGGAAAGGTTCAACCTTCAGACGCCCCCGGAAACGCTTTCGCAGTGGCTGCAACCCTATTACAACGATGCTATACAATATTTCGAAAGGGATCTTAGCACGACAGTATATACAGCCATAGGTATGGATACCCTCTTTGTTCCCATTCGGGAGGAGGGTCGTTATGTTTCGAAGGCGATCGCAGTCAGCACGGGTATCACGGCAGAGGGGAGGCGGGATATAATAGGGATCACCCCCTCGCCTGATGAGAATGTGGAATCCTATGATCAGCATATAAGGAAACTAAAGGAACGGGGCCTGAATGTTAACGATATACGTATCGTTACCACAGATGGGCATAGGGCTTTTCCCTTAGTTGTACGCAAGCATTTTCCTCACCATACGGTTCACCAACGATGTTACGTTCACGCGATTCGTAACATCATGAATGCAGCTCCTAAAAGTATGAAGAAGGAAATGGCTAAGGACGCTTCTTACGTCTTACGGTCTGGGGATATGGGACAGGCACTAGAACGGTGGTCTGAGTGTGCGGGGAAGTATCGGTTTGGAAATAAGGTGACGTGCGAAGCATGGGAAAGGCTCAGTCCTAAAAAAATCTCCCTGAGCTTACAAGCGGCATCCATAACCCAAAACCCCATACTTCTGCCCTATATACTGTCCACGAACTACACGGAATCGCTGAATGCTTTGTTTCGTGAGAGAACGAATAGCAAAAAAGGTGGATTCGTTGGTCTTGAGGTAGCGATGAAGGAATTGATGCTTACCGCTTTCTATTGGGTGGGGAAACAAAAAGAAAACCCCAACCCATTGCCTGTCGAGGATCTTCTTTCGATCCCTGCTGACTACGAGTCCGAAATTTCGAACGGAGAACCTCTCCCCACCACGGCTTATGACTTTCATCCCCTCTTATGCACGGAACAAGGGCAGGGTTGTATGGACGATGTCCATACCCTTGATTTCTAGCTAGCACCTTTCGGGGAAAATCCGTCTAAGGCGCCACGACGGTTTTTCCCCGGGAAACTCCCTCCATCCGACGAGTTCTTCCACGGAACGGAGGTACCATATTCCTTCTCAAGAATCCCACCGCCTAGTTCTGGGGGTAACCTATGTGGTACAATCCTTCCAGCATCAGACTGGGTATCCGCCGCCCATCTCAATATCCATTATACCCCTAAATCTCGCAACGGCCTGTTCAGCCCATTATTTTCTGAATTTACAATAAATTAGTGATTAAAGGAAACACCTTATAAATATAAGATAAATACCCCTGGGATACCAAAACAGGAACAGTGTCATAAAAAAATGTTATTATGTTACTCAATTGCTTTACGAAAAGGTGAGACTAGATTCATAGATAGGGCATTCCCCACAAGAAACTGCACGGTCCCCCCTTTCCCCTTATACTGCTTTACCCCACCCCTGACCCTGGCAGTAATGAAGTATGTGGAACCAGTTAGACCGATCGGGTTCAACCCACGACCATCTCTTTGCTTTGGATTGTACGTCGGTTGGTCCGGGCAGATCATTCAACCCCTTCGCTCTACCCTCATTACAAGGGTTTCCCCACAACTATGAGTTGATCCGACTCTGTCCACGGAAAGCCTCGGCATACCCTTTTAGCCCTTCTCATTACACCTAGCTAAGGCCAAGGTGTTCGTGCGACGACAGTCTCTCATGGTTCCCTATGAGGGCCTAAACCAGGGTCCTTCCATCTGTGCATCGGATGCCGCCAGGATCGTGAATGTAGGTCATCCTCCGTGGCTTCTCCCGACGTAGGAACACATACTTCGGTTTTGACATGAACTGTTCTTTTCGACGCGTTCTCGAACGGTCCATTCTCGCTGGGCTTCCTAATTCCCCACCGGACGAGGATTCTAGCCTCGCCTTTTCCTAAACCGATCACCACCGGGGTGTTTCCCCACCAGCAACATTAGGTGGTTTGAGACCTTGCCACCTACCTACCCGCCAACTCCGAAGAGCCAATTACAACCTTCACCACTTATACATAGCCTCGCATCCTCAACGGGAAAGGGTACGTTGTTTGCTAACTTCCCCGCGGATCCCCGCTGTATACGCAATCCCTGAACCTAATAGTAGGGAGGAACTGCTATCTGTTGTGGCAAAGATTTTATGTGACAATCAACCTAAATGTATACTCAGGAGGAAGCAACTGACATGATCCGTTCCATAACATGGCTGCTCTGGCTCATTGTCTTGGGATCGTTGGGCGTATGTGGATATTTCAGCTACCAAATGTGGGTGCAGGTTAGGGGTTCAGGAACGGATGATCCCCTCTATGCCTTCAATTCAATGGAGAACGCAAGGGATACCTCTCCCCAGCCAACCATTGCCCCAAGGAAGTCTGTACAAAAGATAGCTAAGAGTTCAGAGGTGTGTCCAAAGGTAATGGAGCTAACATTTCCAAACAGGAGTGATAGGGTTTTTGATGTGAGGCTTGCCGAACATATCGAAATGGAGAACCTGTGCCTGAAGAGGGGCCCTACCCTAATCAGGAGATCGTCACAACTTGTATTCCCTGGGGAACCTGGCTTGGCCGTCATCTCTGCGCATC
The DNA here is from genome assembly GCF_900538055.1 of Pasteuria penetrans. Lineage (NCBI taxonomy): Bacteria > Bacillati > Bacillota > Bacilli > Caryophanales > Pasteuriaceae > Pasteuria > Pasteuria penetrans. Next base: position 301,447 of record NZ_UZAC03000001.1, on the reverse strand, counting down.
GTGATACAAGCTTCACATTTTTAAGACATAAAGACCTAAGAGTAGGGGATTATGCTGTAACAAATGATGGTAAAACCAAACGCGTTTTTCAAGTTCGAAATATTCGTACCCTTCCAGAAAAAGAAGCTTTCCTATATCCTATTAGGAACAAGCATTCCTTTTTGAGAATTACAACTTGTTATCCTTACGTTTTTATCGGGGGTTCCCCTGAACGCAGATTTTTTGATTTTGATTTGGTTCGGGAGGAAAGGGGTACAAATTGGCGACGTTCCGTTGTGGATGTAAATCCCTGAACAGGGTTTTTAGGGAGGATTTCACGCATCTTCAAGATGACAGCAGCATCCGAACGGGTGTGTGCATTCGTCGAGTAGGAGGGCTGGCATCTCAGCTAACTCTCTCACAAAACCACACGCACTACTCTCGCATTATGCAGCTCTCATTGCCCTATCTTAGTGTTTTAGTGGAAAAGGTCCCCGTATCTTCCTCGTATATACTGGATCCCTATGATCCCTTCGCATGCTATTGAGTTTCCTGTACCCCTTTTTGGACCACAGGGCCAAAACATTGTCATGGAAGCTGCGTAGGGTTTTTCTCAGTTATGGGATTGGGGGCTAGGAGAAGGACTCTCATCAACAGGGGAGTATCTCCCGCCCCCCTTTTTGCTTCTGGGAACCATGGGAGGATCCAAATGAATCAAGTTCCATCTTGGCTTTCGTTATGGGATTTGCTGTAAAAAGGAAAACCATGGATACCTATATCCTATTAGACCCCCTGATATAATAGGTTCAGGTGGGTATAAGGGGAGCAGGTTTCCCGTAAGGGGTGAACACGAAAATGGCACGGGGAAAATTTTCGTTGGAATTCAAACAGAGAGCAATTGAACAGGTCAGGGATGGGCAACATGTTGTCCAAGTATCTAGACAGCACGACTTTGCTGTTAGCACGATGAACCGTTGGATAAAGGGGGATAGGGAAGGCATATTAGCCAGCTCATTCTCTCCCTCGAAGGGTCATCGTCCTGATGGATTCCTCGTCCCTCCGGTTTCTGCAGAAGGAGGTTGATGATGTAAAGGGACTCCTGGGCAATTCTTTACATATAGAAATACATGGGTAGTTGGGAGAGGGAGATACCCCCGCCCGTTTCGGCATTCCAAACTAAGGTACTATGTTGCATAGTGGGCGTCCCAATTGGGCCCATCCCCCTTGTACACTGTGCATGCTGCCCGAACGTATAGGACAGGTCCGTTGTCGTTCTTCCCCTCCGCGACTTTTCCCGAGATACCATATCCCTCAGATTTGGCGTGTACTTAGCCGCAGCTGTCCATGATGAAAAGGAAGGGGCCTATCAACTGGTTATAGGGCAGCCCAGTGACCTCAAACGATTTGTTTGCCTATCCGTTCTCCATACGCTGCTTCATAATACGGCCCACCTGATTCATGCCATCATTTCACACCCCAAAGCCTCTGTTCATCCACCCGCTATGAACAGCGGAGACCCCCCAGGATCCAACAAGGATCGTTAACGTTATATAAGCACCCTACCCCTAAGCCAAAGGAATAGTAAAATACTATTTTCTATAATTTTTATAAAAATAGACGTGCGGTGTCCTTGATTACGTTTCAAAAAGCTAATTTCCGGGTTTTATTGGCTTGTTTTTCATTATTTAATAACTTATTTATAAAAAAATAAAAATAATTATTTTGTTTATCTTAATTATCTTTTTGTTCACAATTCCGGTAGGCGATTTCCCTCTTGTTTCGGACAGCCCAGGAGGACTGTGGGGATCCAACCAACAAGCGTAGGACATAAACTAGTGGTGGTAAGTTCCTAATACCTTATAAATTTAAGTACAATTATGATTTAAGAATAATTACGAATAAAAATGAGGAATGGACCTGTTTTGTTCCGAACAGGTGAGGGATAGGGCTATTTTGCCATGGTGGGATAAAAATAGGGGGTTGACCCGCTTTTTATGTGGCAACAGTATCTGAACAGGGAAAAATCCTATGGGGCGGTTGGGCCGTGTAATGGGAGACTACTACACATGATTCTGTGAGCGGCATGGCTGTGATGCTGGGTTTACTCGACAATATTTTGTTGGTTCCAAGCATAGGGGTGGATAGTTCAAGTCATGTGTGCATAAGCATCACAGGAGAATGTGGGGGGAGGGATGCCCAATTGCCTTATTTAGATTGGGATATGGATCGTTTGTTGACCCATCTCCATGTAGATCCTGAGCAGGGTCTTGATTCGACAGAGGCATCCAAACGGTTTCTCCAGGGGGGGCCGAATCGATTGAAGACGGCCCCCCGTCCGGCATTGTGGCAACAGTTTTTAGTGCAATTTAAGGATATTATGGTGTTGATATTGTTGGTGGCGACAGGATTATCCCTATGGTTGGGTGAGATCATTGATTCCATAGCGATCGTTGCTATTATCTTAGTCAACGCCATTTTGGGAATGGTGCAAGAGGCAAAGGCAGAGCGGTCCTTGCAGGCCCTGCAGTCGTTGTCATCGCCGGTTACAACCGTTGTACGTCATGGCGGGAAAACAAGGATACCAGCGGAGGAATTGGTCATCGGGGATATTGTTTTTCTTTCTTACGGGGATCGTGTTCCTGCGGATTTGCGCCTGTTGAAAACATCTTCCCTGATGATTGAGGAATCATCCTTAACGGGCGAATCCGATCCTGTCTCCAAAGGGGATGGGGTTCTGCCTACACAAACCCCTCTTGCTGATCGTTCCACAGTGGCCCACATGGGGACAATGGTGGTACGTGGTAGTGGAAGGGGTGTTGTTGTTGCCACAGGTATGGATACAGAGATGGGGAAGATTGCACGTTTGATTGAAACAACAGGGTCTGTTTCCACCCCTCTGCAGAAGCGATTGGTACAATTGGGTCGCGTACTGGTTGTTTTGGCCGTTTTCCTAACTATGATTGTAGTTCTAGCAGGGGTTGCTCATGGTTATAACGCATCCTATATGCTCTTGTCCGGTATCAGTCTGGCCGTGGCGGCGATCCCTGAGGGGTTACCCGCCATTGTGACGATCGCATTGGCGCTTGGGGTGCAACGTATGATTCGTCGCCATGCGATTGTGCGTAAATTACCGGCCGTGGAGACACTGGGTTGTGCCACTGTCATTGGCTCGGATAAGACAGGTACACTGACGGAAAATAAGATGGTAGTTACCCATCTTTGGATGGAGAGGCATCTGGTGCAGGTAACCGATACCGGTTTACGGGATGCTTCCAGAAAAATGCCTGATATTTCCCTACTAGAACGTTTGGTTTTAGTGGCAGAAAATTGTAACAACGCATGTTTGCTGACATCGGATAAGGGAACAGGGGATCCTACAGAGGTAGCCCTCCTGGCGTGGGCACGTCAGATGCGTCGTCACTACAGTTTGTCTAAGCATCCCGTCCATCGTTTGCAGGAAAGGGCTTTTGATTCCGAACGCAAACGAATGTCCGTGGAGGTTCAGCTTATAGAAAATGGCCAGAACTGTTGGTGCACTAAGGGTGCTCCCGAGACGGTGTTGCCGCTTTGCACCCACATCGTACAGGAGGGGAGGACCGTTTCTCTCAGTCCAAGTGTGCAGGGATATCTGTTAGCTAAGAGTCAAAACCTCGCTGGACGGGCCCTACGTGTTTTGGCTTTGGCGGATCGTATGGAGCGTGGCGAGGGTGAGGAAGGTCTTGTTTTTCTCGGTTTTGTTGGTATGATGGATCCACCAAGAAAGGATGTAGCACAGGTATTTCGTATCTGTCAGGCTTCTGGAATACGAACGATTATGATTACGGGGGATCACCGTGCTACAGCGGAGGCCATTGCCACCCAACTCAACATGAGGCGGATCGATAGTAAGACCCTCACTGGCGAAGAAATGGATCGATTCGATGATACAGAACTGTGCAAACAGGTGGAGATAACGGATGTGTATGCACGTGTGACACCGGAACACAAGTTACGTATTGTCCGCTCCCTTCAGGCTAATGGCCATGTTGTGGCGATGACGGGGGATGGTGTCAACGATGCCCCTGCCATTAAGGCGGCCGATATTGGGGTGGCTATGGGGGAAGGGGGAACGGATGTCGCTAAGGAGGCCTCCTCACTGGTTCTCGCCGACAATCGCTTCAGTACGATCGTGGCGGCTATTGAGGAAGGTCGTAATATTTATGAGAGTATCCAGAAGTTTGTCTGTTACTTATTGGCTAGCAATGTGGGCGAAATTCTGCTTATGTTGTTAGCCATGATGTCTGGATTTCCCACCCCCCTTGTGCCCATCCAAATTCTATGGGTTAATTTGGTTACGGACGGTTTGCCTGCCCTGGCCTTAGGTGTGGACCCAGCAGAGAGTAATGTGATGAAGAATCCCCCCCGGGATGCAAAGGAAAGTATCTTTTCGCGTGGTGTGGGTTGGAAGATTGGTACGCGCGGAATTTTGATTGGCCTTTGTTCTCTATTGCCTTTTTTGCTCTCCTTACGGGAAAATCCCATTGATTTGGAACGTGCCCAGACCATTGCTTTTACTACCCTGGTTCTGGCACAACTAGTGTTTGTGTTTGATTGCCGGTCGACAGGGACGATTTTCCAACGGAAGCCTTGGGATAATGTATGGTTGTTACTTGCCGTGGCTTCCTCTGCCTTTCTTCTCTGGATTGTGGTATATAGTTCCTGGCTGCAACCGATCTTTCATACCATAATGTTGACAAAGAGGGAATGGGTGCTCGTGGGTGTTATGGCTTGTTTGCCCGTTGTCCTGGCGGGTCTTTTGGATCGCTGGCGGATGGTGGGATTGGGGCTGTTGCGGAAAACTGTGCGCGGATCCTCCTCCGCATAAACATAAATCGATGACCCAAGGGGGTGGATTAGTAGATGCAATCCCGTCTGGCACCAGGAATCACATTCACTAAGATGCATGGTTTAGGAAATAATTTTATTCTGATCCCCTGGTCACGGTTATCCTCGGAGGGAACCGACCCCGTGCTCTCCCGGCTTGCCTGGACACTTTGCCATCAACAAATGGGGGTGGGTGCGGATGGGCTGGCCGTTTTTACCACTGCTCCCACGACGGGGGATCTCGAGATGCTCTACTGGAATGCGGATGGTTCTAGTGCGGAGCAATGCGTCAATGCCCTACGTTGTGTGGCTTTTTACCACCATATGAGGTCACCCGGTTCACCGCGTTGTTTCGGTATCAAAACCCCTGCGGGTTTTCATCCCGTAAGGGTGCTGGAAAATGGGGACATTCATGTTACGCTGGGGGTGCCTATTTTTGGACCCGGGGAGACCCCGGGGACAGGGGGGGGGGAAGAATCATGGAGGGTTCCCCTATCCACCCCTGCGGGGGATTATGAAGGTGTTGCTGTGTGCTTGGGCAATCCCCATTTGATCATTGAAGGATCATGCAGGGATTTTCCCTTACACCAACTGGGCCCTTCCTTAGAGAAGCATCCTTTCTTTCCAGCAGGGGTGAATGTTACCATTGCTGAGATGCGTGGGACGGATTCTATTTGGGCTTATACCTGGGAACGTGGTGTTGGACTGACCCTGGCCTGTGGTTCCGCGGCCGCTGCTACATTGGCAGCGCTGGTTCGATTGGGGCGCTGCGATCGATCGGCCGAGGTGTACATGCCTGGAGGTGATTTACGAGTTTCTTGGTCCTCCGATGATAGCCCTATTGTTCTACAGGGTGGTGCTAGTTTTGTTTGTGATGGAACGTGGATCGGTGAGGAGGTCCCACGATCGGTTCCGATGTTGGGTCATTTCTATAGGGGTTTTACCCAGTTTTTGAATGAGGATGATAACTGATTATGAGTGAAGGGGGGCGTACGATGGACGCAATAGAAAAGAGAATAGCAGAATTGGTCAATGCCAATGGGATCAGTGGCTTTGAGGATGAGGTTCGTAAGTGTATGGAGGGTTACATGGCCTCACCTGTGTCTGATGCAATTTGGAAGGATCGGTTGGGTAGTTTGGTGGGCAAGAAGGTAGGGGATTCTGAGGGGCCCCGAATTTTGGTGGCTGGGCATATGGATGAAGTTGGTTTTATGGTTACTGATATTATGAAAAAGGGATTTTTACGCTTTCAAACGGTGGGGGGATGGTGGTCGCAAAATGTTCTTGCGCATCGTGTACGTATTCAGTCGAGGGATGGAACAATCCATCGGGGTGTGATCGGTTCCAAGCCGCCCCATCTTCTGAAACCTGAGGAAGTAAAGAAAACGGTTGAATTGTCGGATATGTTCATTGACATCGGTGCGAGGGATGCCGATGAGGTAGCCCAATGGGGGATACGTCGCGGGGATCCCATCGTTCCTGACTCCGATTTTTATACGTTGGCCCATGGCACGATTTGGGCTGGCAAAGCTCTGGACAACCGGTCCGGGTGCGCCCTAGCGATTGAGGTCCTACATCGGTTGAAGGGAATGGATCATCCCAATATTGTCTTTGCTGGTGCTACCGTACAGGAAGAGGTAGGCCTGCGGGGGGCGGAAACATTGGCCCGAAGGGTTCAACCGGATATTGCTTTTGCAGTGGATGTGGGTTGTGCAACGGATATGCCCGGGTTTGAGGATAGGGCGACATGTATGGTAATGGGTCAGGGGCCAACGGTTGTTTTATATGATTCCTCTATGTTGCCCCATCGTGGGTTGCGTGATTTTGTTATGGATACGGCGGAGGAACTGAAAATCCCCATTCAACTGGATTCTATGGCCAGGGGTGGAACCGATGGTGGGAAATTCCATTTGACAGGTATAGGTTGTCCCACGGTTGTGGTGGGTTTTCCCACGCGGTATATTCATAGTCACAATGCTCTCATGGCACGTTCTGATTTCGAGCAGGCGGCCCAGTTGCTTGTTGCTGTAATTGAAAGACTGGATCGCCGTAGTCTACAGAATTTGGTTGGTTTTGATGTGGGGTGATGATTAGGAAAACAGGCCTCAGTGGGGTCTGTTTTGTGATGGTGGATTCTCATTACGGTTTTCCTACGATAGAAATGGGAGTGGGTGGGGTGTGACAGGGTCTTTTTCCGTGGAGAAAAAACTCCGCGATCTAGTGAATGCGGACGGTGTTTCGGGCTTTGAGGATCCGGTGCGTCGGTGTATGAGGGATCACCTCTCCCCCATGGTGGAGGAAATTCTCTACGACCGTTTAGGAGGAATGGTAGGTAGGAAACAAGGGGATCCTGAGGGTCCGAGGGTATTGATAGCGGGTCACATGGATGAGGTAGGTTTTCTCGTTACGGGTGTTACGAAGGGTGGGTTTCTGCGGTTCCAGACTATAGGTAGCTGGTGGTCACAAAATGTTTTGGGGCATAGGGTACGGATTCATTCTCGGGATGGAGGTGTACATCGTGGTGTGATTGGTTGTAGGTCTCCTCATCTCTTGAAGGTGGGGGAAAGGGAAAAAACTGTGCAAGTGAGTGATTTGTTCATCGACATTGGTGCGGGGGATTCAGAGGAGGTTGCGCAGTGGGGTATCCGACCTGGTGATTCCATTGCTCCTGATTCATGTTTTTATACGCTGGCTGACGGGATGATCTGGGCTGGAAAGGCTCTAGACAATCGTGCGGGTTGTTTGTTAGCCATTGAAGTGGTAGAGAGATTGAAAGAACAATCCCATCCTAATATCCTCTTTGCTGGTGCCACGGTCCAGGAGGAGGTGGGGTTGCGGGGTGCGGAGACGTTAGCCCGTCTTGTGGAACCGGACGTGGCTTTTGCTTTGGATGTAGATATTGCTACCGATACACCTTCGGGGTGTTCCTCAGGGCTACGTATGGGTGCGGGTCCCGTGCTGGCTATGTATGATGATGGTCTTATTTCTCACCGTTTTTTGTGTGATTTTGTTTTGGATGTAGCAAGGGAGATAGGGATTCCCGTTCAGAAGGAAGCGGGGGGAAAGGGGGGGACCGATGGGGGTAAGTTTCATCGATTTGGGATCGGTTGTCCTACTGTAACATTGGGTTTTGCGACTAGATATATCCATAGTCACAATTCCCTTTTGCATAAGGATGATTTTATGCAATCCATTCAATTGCTGACAGCTGTTCTGAGGCGTTTGGATCGGCCCCTTCTCAAGGATCTTTTGAGGTAGGGGTGGTATCATTCGTTCGGTATTTTGGGGTAGGAAAAAACCATTCCCTGATAGAGGAATGGTTTTTTCCTTTGTAGAGAGCAAATACGAAAACTATGGTGGGAGTTCCTGGATGGTCAACCCGTACTCACTCATACTTTGGACCTGATATCCTAGGGGGAGCTGATACTCTTTTTTATGTGTTCAAGAAAATAATTTGGGGGTTGCCATGATTTTTCCTCTTCCTCTGTGGCGGGGACTACCATCCCCTTGGCGACGGCTTTTTCGCCAGCTTCCAGGATCATGTCTGATTGTTGCGTTTTTTTAGCATCCAATTTATCGGCGTAGTCTCTCTTGATGTCAATAGCCCCTTCGGAAATTCCATAGGGGTTGATTCTTCCAAATGAGGAGGTATCCCCCTTCCTCATCTTGTTTATCATATCTTTGAAGACCAAATAGAAGTGTTTACGTACAGATCCTATGATGTGATTAGGGGCTTCCGATTTTTGGTCCTTATCGGTACCGATACCCCATATTTCCCTGTCTTTTGTTTCCCTGATTGCACGAAACATTCCCTTGGCCACCTTACCTGCAGCATGATAAAACACATCGACTCCCTTGGCGATGAGGGGAGGTGTGAGCGATAGGCCCAGATTTGCATCGAGGAAACTATTTGCATAAACGACCTCGACCTCTATGGGTTTTTCCTTGGCTTGTGAAATGACCTTCACTCCTGCTTTGAATCCTGCTATGAAACGACTGACTAGGGTGCACGGCATTCCGGCAATGAGTCCGACTTTTCCCGTTTTTGTGACGTAGCCTGCCAGGAGTCCTGCCAAAAAAGCTCCCTGGTGATCGTTGAATAGGCAGGAAGCCATATTGGGGGGAAACTTTTGATTTTTATCACTATCTATTACTATGAAACGGGTGTTGGGATATTCTGGTGCTAATTCCATCATAGGTTCCGCAAGCCGAAAACTTACTCCTATCATGAGTTCTTTTTTCTTTTCCAGAAGTCTCTTCATGTCAGACTTCTGGGCCGTTTCTCCCTTGTTTTCGATGATTTGGTAGGTTAATGGATTTCCCTCTTTCTCTAACCTTGCCAAAGCTTCATCGGCGGCTTGGCCATAGGATCCATCCTTATTCCCTCCCTCATTGAGAACTAAACCTATGTTGAAACGGTCCTCACCACTTGTCTGCCTATCATTACTGTTGCATCCTCCTAATCCAAATAGTGCGAGGGAAAGGCTGATGATACCTGAATAGGTAGTCCGTATTCCTTTTCTATTCATTATGTTCGCAGTATCCTTTCCCCAAATTCTTGCAGTATACCCCTGACCCACTCTTTGTTGTTTTGTGAAAGATGGTAACGATGGGGAAGGACCATGAATTTTTCATAGGGAAACGAAGAAGGGGGGATCCCTCCCATTTCTTTTGTTCCTATGGTTGGGAAATTTATCTTCCTTCCCGGCTCTATTTTCCATGATGGGGGGTCTCTTTCTTTCCTCGGGTAGACAGTGTACCATCACAAGCCCTGATGGGGCAATGGGTTTTTCCACTACGGTATCGAACGGGTCATTATGGTTGAATATCTTGCTGATCGTAGGAAGATCCCAATCTGAGATCACCCAACCATCTGTTTCTTGATCGTATGGACGGTTTTCGTCGCTGATGAGCTGTGTACGTCTGGCAATGATAGTACCCAATTCTTCTTTACAAAGGAAATCGGGTAGGGTAAGGTGTATGCGATAGGTTATCGGGGGGTAAAATCTTTTATTATATAATTTTATCTGGATGTATATGCAAATATATAGATAGTTGGTTGTATCTTTGCTATTCTATTTGATATTTCCATATGTAAGCATAGAAGGTAAAAATATGTGGATAAGGAAGGGGACGAGAGTTCGAAGTCTATTCTGAAGTATGTTCTAATTTTTTATATTCATAAGGAGTGGTGCTACCGCAAAAAGGAACGATCCGACAAGTACCGCCTAGAACACTGTTTTCCAAAATTCGGTTCCCTCCCCGATCTATAATAAAATTTAATAAATATAGTATGGTTATTTGATAGTACTTGCTCTTTCATTCAATGCATCCTCAGGAAAAAGATTAGCCTATGGTCAGGCTACCCATATTTATGATAATATTCTGAATATATAAAGTAAAGTAGGATGTGATCCTCTCTCCCTATGTACATTCGAAATAACTTCTATGTATTACTTGAAAAATACTCCCAAAAAAACTTGAAGACCATCTGTTATTCCTATATAATCCTCTTTATACCCACATACAAAAAGGAGGTTGATAACAGATGGTCTCAAGGCATTGTACCATGGAACCGTCGAACTTGAAAGGGGTAGAGGAATGGATTGAATACTTCGCGGACAAGTGGTACTGGTGTTCCACCAAGGAAGAAATTAAACTTGCAATCCTTTGCGAGTACTACGTGCAATATGCTTCATTGTACAAGGAAAAATATGCCGATTACCATAATACGATTGGTCAACCCTGCAAGGATATTCTTTTTATCATAATCCTGGAGTTCGTTAAAAAGACCTTTGGGTGGACCGACAGGGAATTGATCGAACGTCTCCCACGGGAGGGATTATTTTTTGAAGCTCTGGGGGGGAAGAAAAGAAAGCCCCTTATAGGTAGAAGGACATTATATGACGGCAGGAAACGGTTGTTGGCATACGAGGAGGAAACAGGATGCAATGTTACACAGGATTCCTTTCAGCATTTCACCACCTTCCAAAAGTCAATAGTAGGTATGCTATCCACCTGCCGTAGAATGGATAGCACACTAATCAACAGCAACATAAGGAAATGAACCCGTAATGAAGTGATCGATCTGGTGGCAAAAAATGTGGTTTGTATCTCGGCTGAACTTCTGATTCCCCTCCCCGCGGAGTGGGGGGTCTTTCTGGAAAAAGGGGTGCAAAGTAACAGACATCGGTAGTCGGCAATCATTGGGCCATCAGTCCTCCCTTCTCCCTCCCCGAAGGAGTAACAGCAAGGGATCATAGAACTGCAGAGCTAATTGGGGTTTGCTTGGCCATAAGGGAACAGGTCTCCCAATAGGACAAAATCAGATCAACCATGGAGTATGCATTGCTGGAAAGGGTGATCTGGGAACAGACTGAAGAGGATGAACAAGGAAATCTCAGGATGATTCCCAAGGTGCGTTCTGGTAGTCTACAAAGCCCTTGTGATCCTGATGCTCAGTACAGGAAGAGGAACAAACAGGAATGTTGGGGATATTCCGGACAGATCGTGATGGGGAGAAGGGAATAAGCCTAATTTCCTTCTTTGATCTGAGAGGTTCCTTTCTATCCAGATACGACCTTTGCGAAGGAGTACATAGGAACATGAATTCCCCATGATGGAACGTGGTTGTATGCCGATGGGGGGTACTACAGCTATGAGATCAGTGAGCTTGCCCAATCAAAGGGTACTATATTTCACCAATATGACGGGCAAAAGGGAGAACCCCAATCAATTGAGAGCAAGCACGTTTGTGCGGGACAAAAAAACGAAGGAAATTACACGATGCGTGGACAACAGGGAACCCGAGAACAGCTTATCCATACATATCATAAAGAAGTAATTCATTAACTGTTAGCAATCAAAATATCCTATTTTTAAACATAATTAATATCGGAAAAAACTAAATCAACTGACTTTTACTCCCCGCACCAGCACCGTGTGTCAAGAAGTCGTTCAAGAGATGAAGGTTGCTCGGCCCTTCGTAACCGGCTGGTAGGTAGCAGGTTACAAACCGCCTAGTGCTGCTGGGGTCAAATGCCCTGGTTGTGAGCGATCTAGGAAAAGGCAGGGCATGACCCCCTGTCAGGTGGGAATCGGGGAGATCAGCGAAAGCGAATCGTTCGAAGACGCATCGAAAAGCGTAGTCCATGTCAAAACCGAGGTGGGGTGCTAACGTCAGGATGAACCGTGGGGGATGACCTATCTTCTGCCCTGGTGGCATGTGGTGTATAGGCGGGATGAACCCGATGTAGGGGCTCTTGATCGGAACTTGAGAGATCGTCGTCGTACGGCGTCTGGCTGTCGCCAGATGGAAAAAGACCGAGGATAAAACCGAGGTTCCGTGCACGAAGTCGGATCAGCTCATAGTAGTGAGGAAGCTTTTGTAATGGAAGTGGAGCGAAGGGGCTGACTCATCCTGCGGAGGACAGTTAGATGAGAACTTTAGTGGGGGATCCACTAGAGGAGGTCACTGGAACCTCGGGGCAACATCCCCATAACCGAAGTAGGACTTAAAGGGTCTGAAGATTGGGATGGGATGAGAAGAGCCGGATGATGCGAGAGTATCACGTCCAGATCTGTGAGGGACTCGGCTGAAATGCCGGATCTACTCGACAGTAATCCATGGAGGATAGCACCTCGAATGGGGGGAAATCCCCCCCAAAAACCCTGTTCAGAAGTTCACACCCCCAACAGGATGCTGCCAACGTAGGGTCGCATTCTTCACTTTAGAAAGATAGAAAATCCCCAAACCAAACGGAGGTATTTTCGAAGTATTCACAATGGAGGATAGGGGAGCCTAAACGGTAGTTGGGAACCAACGTAAGCCCCTTTTGAAGCCACTCTCCACCCTTGCTTCCTATGGATGTCGTTTGGGGAAATCATCTTTCCGGATGCGGTGGATCGGAATGGAACATTATGTTGGAAATGCGTTTATGGGGTCTATTCCCGGCCCAACCTTCTATGTGGGAAATATCCGTCTAATAACCGAGTATCTGTTTCACTTCGTTTGCCTTCCCAGAGCCTCTAGTGTTACACCGTTTGTTCGGAAGGAAACAAGCTTTTTCAACAGGGGAGGGGTCCCCCTAACGGAAGTAGGGGTTTGGCCAGGACCGACTGGAAATTGGCGTTCTGTAAGCCGTGGAATCAGGGGAGGTAATAGGGCCTTTATGGGTATCTAGGATACGTTTCCTATAGCCATTCCTGGTGATTTTGCAGCGTCCCCCACCGTTTCTCAGTTTTTATTGTATAGGACTAGATATCTAGTTGGAAGAAAACAATCCCCTATCAATTCTGGTGGATTTATCATTATGGTGGGGCTGTGGGTTTCATCGTAAACGAACGTTCTTACAAGAAAATCAGGGAAAACTAGAAAAACGGGGGAAATCTAGGTGTCCCCCCGCTTCTAATTCATCATCTAGTTATCCGTTTCTTTATTGCACGCAATATACACAAACGGGCTGATAGAAATATGATCATCTGAATGCCCAAAAATACGGCAATCACCTGCATAGTGGAAAGCGATGCAATCTCCAAAATCTTGTTTCCTATTTCCCCTTCTGACCCCTCGCCTGTAATTAGGGGGATCATGTGCTTTACCGATCGGATTCCGTAGTACACCACGCAGAATGCTAAGAAAACAGCTAGCAGCAAGGGGAAAAAGAAAATATAGGAAATTTGAACTGTGATTGATTTTTGTAAATTTGGTATAGAAAAGCCGATTCGTAGTAAATTATGAAACTGTTGCTGTTGGTCTTCTATATCGGTATAAATGCGAAGCAGTAGGAAGTTACCGGCAATGGTAACAAAGACAAGGCAAATGGTCAGCATGGTGAGCAAACAGGGAAATAGGAACCATTTTAATTTGTCTTTTTGACTACCATCGTGGATTATGTGATCCATTATTCTATTTGTAGGAGTAACCGTTCCGGAATCAGATGGTTCTGTTACCTTGACCAGGGCGCGAAAAATTGGGAAATTCATTCTACCCTGCTTCGATATATAATTAACGTCTCGAAGTTTTAGGATACCGGGATCCTGTAGATCTAATAATTTTGAATACACACTATCTCCCAACACATACATTCCTTGCGCATTACCATCTGCAGAATGTTCCTGTGGGAGAACCGCAGGTACAGGGTGTTTTTCCAGACTTGGGATTGTAACCTTTGCGGCGCCTAACCCCCGCGGTAATGGATTTGAGGCCGCTCCTTGCTTCGATCCTAGTGCTACCGCCTCATTGGGTTTAAGGTGTAGTAGTTCTCCCCCATAGGCTCCCATTATCTTGTTATAGTCGTTTACAGAAACGGCTACGAACTCGGTATGCTCCTCGAGAAAAGATTGATCCCCCCTTGCTAGGGCTTCCCTCTTTTTATCCTGTATCTCCTCATATTTTTCATGCTCCTCAGGCTTCACTGGGGGTTTGATGAGGTCTGTGTTTTCCTTGTCCAAACGTACAACCGGTGTCGAATCAACACGCCTCAGACCGACGTCATTATTTAGGAGAGTCTGATCCATCCACTGCGATCTACTTTGCACCTCAGAACTGATCCTATCTTCTTCCCCTAGGCGATGGATGAGAAGGGGGGCTGGATTCTGTTGCTGATTCTCCATTCCCGTAGTGAACTCGGTAACCCCCTTCACAATGGTTACTACAACACTCACCGAGGTAAAGACGGTGAGCAGAAGCATAGAAAAAAACCAGAAGAAGCGGGAGTTGTCACGCAATCGATGGGCCATGTTCCCCATCCACAACAGACGTATTCCGTGCCAGGAAAAGGACCTATTCCAACGGAACCATTTTGCCAGGGCTACACTCCCCTGGCGATAGAAAAGGTAGGTACCCACAAAAGTCAATAGCACACAAATAGGAAAAATATATTGAATGGAATCTGGGAACTCACCGACACCTATATTCATATCCACAGGTAGGAAGAGACAAATTGCGATAATGATACCTAGGGAAAGAAATGATACCAGGGCACGTAGGGATCCTATCGCCGGTTCTGGTTTATCATCCATTCGTTTTTTGCCTTGAAGTAACTGAATTGCTTTTTGATTCTGTACGAGAAAGGGTATCGCAAGGGCAGCCAAAAGAAAAATAGCTAGGGAGGATGCCGCCGTGATTCCCAAGGATCCGAGGGAAAAGTGAAAATCCAATGCTACATACTCGAAAAGGGACTCCGCAAGGAGTCCAAGGCCCCAATTTAGAACCATACCGAGCAACACCCCGAAAACAACTGAAAAACCACCAATGATCATGGTCTCTAACCATAATATAATCCGCAACTGTTGGTATTTTATACCCATGAGTATAAAGATCCCGAATTGTTTCTGCCGTTCCCTGTAGAGCGTAGCTAGGGAATAGAAAACGGAGAAGAAGGAACAGAACATGAGGATATAAAACATGGTCCGAAAAAGGGATTTCATCAGTTCCTGATATTCCCTTGACGGGGGCAACTGGGGATGGAACATGAAGGATGCAAAAGAAAAGATGACTGCTGAAATGATAATCGAGTTCAACAGCAGACCTATGTAGGCCTGCGGACGACGCCGGATCATACGAGCTACACACGAAAACAATGTCATGATTCTACCGGCCTCCTAATCCTTTCGGCACATCTTCGCCTACATTGTACCATAGCTTTATTTGGTGGCATCTCTTTTTTGACTGTAATCTTCCCTATCCCCCACTACATACATCCCTAGCGGTCTTATCCCATTCCCAATAGGAATCGCAGTTACAGGTCGGTTTTCCAGGATTGGAACTGTAACCCCTGTAGTCCCTAATCCCCGCGGCAATGGATTCAAGTCCGTTTCTTGCCCCGATCCTAATGCTGCTGTCTCATTGGGTGTAAGGGACAGTAGTTTCCCACCATATGCCTCCATGATCCTGTTATAATCATTCACAGAAATGGCTATGAATTCGGCATGCTTCTCGAGAAAAGATCGATCTCCCTTTGCCAGGGCTTCCCCCTTTTTCTCCCAGGGATTTTCATATGCTTCATACTTCTCGGGTTTCGCTTGGGGTTGGACAGAGTAGGGGTTTTCTTTATCCGAACGTACAATCGGTGTTGAATCAATACGTTTTGGACCGCTATCACTATGGGGGAGAATCTGATCCATCTACTATGATCTATTTTGCGCCTCAGGACTGATCCTATCCTCTTCTCCCAGGCGATGGATGAGAAGGGGTGCTGGATTCTGTCGCTGATCCGCCCTTTCTAGGGAGGGCTCGGTGATCTCCTTCATAAAGGTTACTGCACCAATCGCTAAGATAAAAACAGAAAACAAAAGCATAGAAAAAAACCAAAAGAAGCGGGAGTTGTCACGCAACCGGTGGGCCATGTTCCCCATCCATAACAAACGTATGCCGTGCCAGGAAGAGGACCTATTCTAACGGAACCATTTTGCTAGGGCTACGCTCCCATGGCGATAGAAAAAGTAGGCACCCACAAAAGTCAATATCGTACAAATGTCGGTAATATATGGAATTCCTAGACTTATAACCTCTATCGTTGATATGTTTGTAGGTAAGAAGAGACGAATTGCGATAACGATTCCCAAGAGGAGAAATGATACGAGAACACGAAGGGTCTCTACCGATGGTTCTGGTTGATCATCCATCCGCTTTTTGCCCTGAAGTAATTGAATGACTCTTTGATTTTGTATGAGGAAGGATAGCACAAGGGCAACCAAAAGAAAAATGGCTAGGAAGGAGTGATTCCTAGGGCTTCAGGAGAAAGGTGAAAATCCCATACTGCATACCCGAAAAGGGACTCTGTAAGAGGCCCAAGGCCCCAACTCAGAATCATACTACCCAACAACACCCCAGAAACTACCGAAAAACTACCAATGCCTATGGTCCCTAATGATAACATAATCCACAACATAATCCACAACTGTTGGGATTTTATACCTAAGAGTACAAGGGTCCCGAATTGTTTCTGTCGTTCCTTGTAGAGAATAACCATAGAGTAGAAAACGGGGAAGAAGGAACAGAATAATGAAAAATATGGTCCCAACCCCTCCTAACAGGGGCAACCGGGGATGGAACAGGAATGATGCAAAGGCAAAGAGGACGGATGAAGTAATGATCGAGTTCAACAGCAGACCTATATAGGCTTTCGGACGACGTTGGATCATATGATCTATACATGGGAACAATGTCACGATTCTACAGCCAGCCTTCTAACTAAACCTTTCTTGCATACCTTCGTCTATATTGTACCATGACTTCATTTTATGGCTATGGTGTCATTTCGGAAAAGAATGACCTGACACTCCCCGCCTTGAACATCGTCGGGTAGGTTCGGCAATCTCAGCCAACCCTCTCACAGAACCATACGTAATACTCTTGCATTATGCGGTTCTTATGGTCCATAGGGGAAAGATTCATCCAACTAGACGCCAATGCGCAAGCAACTTCCTATGCCTGGAACGGGTACAAGATATCCATCTGCTAGCCCTTTCCTATTACTAAAAATATAATAATTTTTATATTATTTATGGTATTGAATTCCATATATTTATCATATTCCATCATGAGTCTAGAAAGGAATCAAATTCTATAAACGAATATTCTGGAATCATATGGTTGGGCCAATTTTTCCATAGCAGCACCATTCCTGTACGCATATCATCGATTCGTCCTGGAGACCTTGCTATGGTACAATGTGGATCGATCATGCGAAGATATTTGGGGGATATGGAATTCATGACATTTCTTTCGTGTGTAACTCATATGATCCAGCGTCGTCCACAGGCCTATATTGGTTTACTGTTGAATTCAATCATTACTTCATCTGTCCTCTTTGCTTTTGCTTCTTTCATATTTCATCCCCAGCTGGAAATGTTTCGGGAGTTTTCAGAGTCCTCCTTTTGGGGCATGTTTTATATTCTTATGTCCTGTTCCTTTTTCTCCATTTTCTATTCCATGGCTACGCTTTATAGAGGTCGGCAGAGACAGTTTGGAATTTTCCTGCTCTTGGGTATGAGACCTCAACAGTTGCGGGTTTTGTTATCCATAGAAACCATGATTGTTGGTGGTTTTTCGATTGTTTTCGGGGTGCTGTTCGGTGTGGTTCTGAATTTGGGCTTTGTGTCCTTCACCCGGTCTTTTTTTGAGTATGTACCATTGAGTTTTCACTTTTCCTTTGGTTCTTTGGGGATCACAGCGGCATCCTCCCTAGCTATTTTTCTTTTGGCCGCTCTCGTGATGCCTTTTTTCGTACGGAACCAGAAGGTGGTTCAGTTACTCCAGGGCGAAAAACGAGTGGATGATCAACCGGAGCCATTGGTGGGGCTTTTTCGCGTTCTAGTGTCGTTTTTTTCCTTGGGGATCGTTGTCGCAATTTGTCTCTTCTCATCTGTGGATGCGAGTAGGTACTACGAGATTCTAAATATTTTCCTCATTTGTGTTGCATTGACTTTTGTGGGTGTTTACTTTTTCTATCGCCAGGGGAGCGTAGCTTTAGCAAAATGGTTCCGCCGGAATAGGTCCTTTTCCTGGCGCGGCATACGTTTGTTATGGATGGGGAGCATGGCTCATCGGTTGCGTGACAACTCCCGCTTCCTTTGGTTTTTTTCTATGCTCTTGCTCACTGTCTTTATCTTGGTGAGTGTTGTAGTAGCCGTTACTGGGTTCAGTGCGAGGATGGAGGAGAAGCAACGTGATCCAGCCTCTCTTCTCATCCATCGCCTGGGGGAAGAGGATAGGATCAGTCCTGAGGTGCAAAGTAGATCGAGGTGGATGGATCTGATTCTCCTAAACAAGGACAGCGGTCTGAGGCGTGTGGATTCGACACCGGTTGTACGTTTGGATAAGGAAAACACAGACCTCATCAAACCCCCAGTGAAGCCTGAGGAGCATGAAAAATATGAGGAGATACAGGATAAAAAGGTGGAAGCCCTGGCGAAGAGGGACCGATCCTTTCTCGAGGAGCATACCGAGTTCATGGCTGTCTCTGTGAGTGATTACAATAGGATCATGGGAGCATATGGTGGGAAACTACTGTCCCTTGCACCTAGTGAGATGGTGGTAGTAGGACCGAAGCAAGCGGCGGCCTTGAATCCATTACCGCGGGGGTTGGGGGTTGTGAGGGTTACAGTCCCCAACCTGGATCAACAGCCCGCTCTTTTCCCACCGCTAGGTCCTGTAGGGTATGGGCGGATAGGGGCGTATGTACTGGGGGAGGAAGCATATTCGAAACTGCTAGCTTCATGGGATCCTAGCATTCGAAAGTTTCGGGATGCCCATTACGTGTCAAAGCAGGGTGAAATGAACTTCCAGATTTTTCGGGCTCTGGGCCAGGCGAGTTTATTGTATTCCAACGACGAATACACCCCCGACAAAATAGGGAGTCATATCGTCTACGATAGTATGAATAAGTATAGAGGGAAATGGGAATTTTTTTTCCCCCTGTTTACCGTACTGATCCTTTCCCTTGTATTTGTTATCATTACTGGTAACTTCTTGTTGCTTCGTATTTATACTGACGTGGAAGACCAGCGGCAACAATTTCATAATCTGCTACGGATTGGTTTTTCTGTCCGACATCTACAGAAGTCGATCACGGTTCAAATGTCTTATGTTTTCTTTCTCCCTTTTCTGGTGGCTGTTCTTCTAACATTCTGTGCATTGTATTATGGGATCCGGTTTGCAAGGCACTCCTTTCTCGTGGGAAAGGGTAAGGAGATGGGGGATGAGATTTTATCGGTTGCATTGTTCTCTTCCTCGCAGGTGATTGTGGTATTTTTGGGTGTCCAAGCGATTATGTTTTTTCTGGCCCGTTTGTGGGTATTGCGTGCAATGGGGGAACGGAGGACGGGATGATGGGTACGGAAACAGGGAAGGGTTGATTCAAGATTTTTATGTAAATTTTTAGGAGGGGAAGACCCGAGGGATCTCGACATTCTTTATACTATGCTTGTATCCCAAGGAGAGTTCCTTTTATGTCCATTCCTGTTCTTGTGTGCGGAACATCCCTTAGGGGAACCGGGGATATCCATGGTCCCAACAATCCACACTGGGCTCCACGAATCCTTTCCTTTTTGCACTATTGAACCCAATGTGGGTACGGTTTCCGTTCCTGATCCACGTCTGGATGCACTCGCCCTTTCCATCCAGTCTCGATCGGTTGTACCCACTGCGGTGCAATTTGTGGATATAGCAGGATCGTAAAGGGGGCGAGTCGTGGTGAGGGGCTGGGCAACGCTTTCCTAGGGCATATTCGTACGGTGGACACGGTGGTTCAGGTAGTTCGTTGTTTTACGGATGATTCCGTGATTCATGTTTCTGGGAAGGTAGATCCTATTGGGGATGCCCAGACCATTGGGTTAGAATTGGTGCTTGCCGATATTGAGGTTGTGGAGCGGCGGTTTATCCAAGGTGGGTTCCCATGCTAAATCAGGTGATAGGGGGGCACGTCATGAGTTAGCGGTCCTCCACGATGTGGAGGGCACATCTGGAGGAAGGGGAATGGATCCGAACGCTAGATATGCCCCAGGATTCCCTCTCTCTTTTGTCACCGCTCGATTTACTCACTCAGAAGAAAATGATTTATATAGCCAATGTGGGCGAAACGGATATCGGAAATCCGGGGGAGAGCGAGTACGTACAGAGTCTTGTGACCCATGCATCCCGATTGAAAGCACAGGTGGTTCCCCTGTGTGCGCAATTGGAATCAGAAATTGCTTTGCTGGAATCAGAGGAACAGGGAGACTTTCTGCGCGAATTGGGTTTTGTGGAACCAGCGCTCCATTGCCTTGTGCGAACGACGTATGATCTTTTGGGTTACCGTTCCTTCTTTACGGCGGGTGAAAAGGGGGTGCGTGCCTGGACTATAGTCAGCGGTCAAACGGCCGTGGAGGCTGCCGCTAAGATTCATAGTGATATTGCCCGTGGGTTCATAGCTGCTGAGGTTATCCCATGGAAGGAATTGGTGGATTTCGGGGGGTCTTGGGCACGGGCACGCGAGCAGGGGCGTTGCGTTGTCGTTTGGAGGGAAAACAATATGTGGTTCAGGACGGTGATGTGGTGCTCTTCAGGCATAATCAGTAACGATTCACTGTGGGGGATTTTTTGTGCGATGCATTTGGGATGCAATCCCAAATGCGGTATAAATTCCATGGATTAGGTGATTTTGTTATGTAAATTTATTCCTAAGGGTGTAGGGTCAAAAGTATGAGATAGTACCGGCCGATCGTTTATACACGACCACTCCAGTTTTCGTACCTGCTATCGTACAATCATAACATACTGTTTACTAACAAATACATGCAATGGGTATTCTCATTAATAAATAAATATATTCTATTAAAAAATACAAGATAGTTCCTGAAGACTTAAAGAGTCCTGCGGGGGATTTTTGACTCTATGCCCCTAGAAAATCAAAGGAAACAACATCATGATTTCCGCTCCGCCTATCATCTTCACAGTAGAAGATTTTAGTCTTCTCAGGATGCAGTTCCAGCCCGCATTCCGCCATCCTTTGCTGAATTTCTGAGAGAAGATATTCAGCCTGCGTCTTGTTCCGACAGTGAACGATGATATCATCCACATACCTCGCAAAACGTATATCGGGATGCTGCGCGTTTCGATCCACTGATCGAATGCGCAGTGCAGGAACAGATTGGCCAGGAGAGGACTTATGGCTCCACCTTGTGGCGTGTGCCCTTACTCCTCTCCTGACTCAACCCATCAGGTAATAACACCAGTGCCTTGAGCTATCTCTTGCAATAGAGTAACGTTGCTTTATCCGCCCTAAAGTGCTTAAGGGTTGCATCCCAAATTTGGTGTCACCCCCCAGAAAAGTGATTTTAGGTTTCTTGTCCTTGCCCACGAATCGCTCCCCTGGGGATATTTTTTAACCAATAATATTGTTTATAAAAAAATATAAAAGTTGAAATGCACGGAGGCTATGATCCTTAATTGAGTAAATTTTGTAAATATTTTGAATCTATATAGAACGACTGCCCTGATACCCATTTTTGGCATCACCTAAGAAGCTTCGGTTTATATATTCATTAACAAAATATTGTTATATAAATTAGAAATATAAACAATATATAAAAAAATTTATACTATTATAGCCAACCCGTCTTTTGCATGGCTTTTTCCCGTTGTTTCCTGCTGTGTTTTAGGACGCAAAGACCCTCTGTTTGATGAAGGGAACCCGAGGTCGGATGGTAGCGAACCTTTTTTGTGAAACGTTTGATTTCTCCATTCCATCGTTCCGTGATGTTGGTGGTACGACAGGCCACGCGATCGTTTTTATCGTGGCGAAGATGAATTGTAATCTGAGGCAACCCCCTTCGAAAAATCCTCATGGCACGAGGCGCAAGAGAGCGGTATTCATGATCGATCTCCATGGCCGCCTTATGGGCCACTTCCTGGTTGGGGGCTTCCCAAACCTCCTCACGAATTCTTTCCGAGAGAGATCCCTACTCCGCGATAGGGAGATGATCCCTCTTTAGAGCTGCCTTCCGCAGATTTCGGGTCCAATGAGCTATACAACGTTGCCAATCAGACAGAGGGTACTCCTCTTGTATGGCCTGTATGAGGCCGTCGTGGGCATCTGTAGTGATCAGGGGTATTGTATGTAAACCGCGTGAACGGAGGTTTTGAAAGACCTTGCGCCAGGTCTGAATACATTCTGGCTGATCGATCCCATAGTACAAAATGTCTTGAATGCGAACACCATTTCGGTTGCTGAATCCCATGACGATGTATACGGCTACGGATCCCCTACCACGAACATAAGTGTAGGTGGCATCTGCCTGGACAAAGCTATAGCTGTTACCTTGTAGGGAACGTTGATTCCATACACTTAGATGGGAATCATAATAGCGTCTAAACCGGCGAGAAAGAGTGGAGCGCGGGATATCACTATGGCATCATAACAACAGGGATTGTCTCGACAAATCCTGCAGGGATACACAATCAGCACGGAGGGGGTACAATTTCTCCAACCAATAGTGGGTATATCTCTGATAACGCTCCACAAGAACGGATTCGAATCCCCCTTATATTTTGTTACATATTAGATTGAAATAATTAATAAAAAAAATAGATTCAGAGATGGGTCATCAAACGACGCGGGGAGGACAAAAAAGGGCCCTCGCGGGGTCCTGACACCAAATTTGGGATGCAACCTTGAATTCCATATATTTATCATATTCCATCATGAGTCTAGAAAGGAATCAAATTCCATAAACGAATATTCTGAAATCACATGGTTGGGCCAATTTTTCCATAGCAGCACCATCCCTGTACGCATATCATCGATTCGTCCTGAAGACCCCGCTATGGTACAATGTAGATTGATCATGCGAAGATATTTGGAGGATATAGAATTTATGACATTTCTTTCGTGTGTAATTCACATGATCCAACGTCGCCCACAGGCCTATATTAGTTTATTGTTGAATTCGATCATTATTTCGTCCGTCCTCTTTGCTTTTTCTTCCTTTATATTTCATCCTCAATTGGAAATTTTTCGGTTTTTTTCGGAGTTTTCCCTTTTGGTCTTTTGGGTCATGTTTTACATCCTTATGTTCTGTTCCTTCTTCTCCATTTTCTATTCCATGGCTACGCTCTATAGGGGTCGGCAGAGACAGTTTGGGATTTTTCTGCTCCTGGGTATGAGACCCCAACAGTTGCGGGTTTTGTTATCCATAGAAACCATGATTGTTGGTGGTTTTTCGATTGTTTTTGGGGTGCTGTTCGGTGTGGTTCTGAATTTGGGCCTTGTGTCCTTTATTCGGTCTTTTCTTGAGTATGTACCATTGGGTTTTCACTTTTCCTTTGGTTCTTTGGGGATTACGACGGCATCCTCCCTGGCTATTTTTCTTTTGGCCGCTCTTGTGATGCCTTTTTTTGTACGGAGCCAGAAGGTGGTTCAGTTACTCCAGGGCGAAAAACGAGTGGATGATCGACCGGAGCCATTGGTGGGGCTTTTTCGCGTCTTAGCGTCGTTTTTTTCCTTGGGGATCGTTGTCGCAATTTGTCTCTTCTCACCTGTGGATGCGGGGTTCAATGAGTTTCCGAATTCCATTCAATATATTTTCCCTATTTGTGTGATATTGACTTTTGTGGGTGTTTACTTTTTCTATTGCCAGGGAAGCGTAGCTCTAGCAAAATGGTTCCGTTGGAATAGGTCTTTTTCCTGGCGTGGCATGCGTTTGTTATGGATAGGGAACATGGCCTACCGGTTGCGTGACAATTCCCGCTTCCTTTGGTTTTTTTCTATGCTTTTGCTCACTGTCTTTACCTCGGTGAGTGTTGTAGTAGCTGTTGTGAGGGTGTGGATTCCCTATTCTACTGTGGGAGGGGGGAAACAGCAACAGAATCTAGCGTCTCTTCTCATCCATCGTCACCTGGTGGAAGAGGGTCGGATCGGTTCTGAGGCGCAGCGCAGGTCGTGGCGGATGGATCAGATTCTTCTTCATAGTGATAGCGGTCTGAAACGTGTGGATTCGACACCGATTGTACGTTTGGACAAGAAAAACACAGGCCTCATCAAACCCCCAGTGAAGCCTGAAGAGCATGAAAAATATAAGGAGATACAGGATAAAAAGAGGGGAGCCCTAGCAAGGGGGGATCGATCTTTTCTCGAGGAGCATACCGAATTCATAGCCATTTCTGTGAATGATTATAACAGGATCATGGAGGCATATGGTGGAAAACTACTGTCCCTTACACCCAATGAGGCAGCAGCATTGGGATCGAGGCAAGAAAAGAACTTGAATCCATTACCGTGGGGGTTAGGGACTGCGAGGATTACAGTTCCCGATCTGGATCAACAACCCTCGGTTCTTTTTCCACCGCTAGGTTATGGTACACATGGTGAAATGGGGGTGTATGTACTGGGGGAGGGGGTGTATTCGAAATTGCTAGCTTCACGGGATCCTAGCATTCGAAAGTTTTGGGATGCTCATTACGTGTCGAGGCAGGGTGAAATGAACTCCCGAATTTTTAAGGCTTTGGGCCAAGCAGGTTTATTGTATCCTAACGACAAATACCCTCCCGAAAAAATAAGGGGGAGTTCTATCGTTTACAATGGTATGAATAAGCATAGTGATGAATGGATAGTGTTTTTTTCTCTGTCTGCTGTACTGATCCTTTCCCTCGTATTTGTTATCATTGCTGGTAACTTTCTATTGCTTCGTATTTATACTGACGTGGAAGAACAGAGGCAACAATTTCATAATCTACTACGGATTGGTTTTTCTGTCCGACATCTACAGAAGTCGATCACGGTTCAGATGTCTTGTGTTTTCTTTTTTCCTTTGCTGTTGGCTGTTCTCCTAACATCCTGTGCATTGTATTATGGGGTTCGGTTTGCAAGGCACTCCTTTCCCGTGGGAAAGGGTAAGGAAATGGGGGATGAGATTTTATCGGTTGCATTGTTCCCTTCCTTGCAGGTGATTGTGGTATTTTTGGGTGTCCAAGCGATCATGTTTTTTTTAGCCCGTTTGTGGGTATTGCGTGCGATGGGGGAACGGAGGACGGGATGAAGGGTACGGAAACAGGGAATGTTTGTTTTAGAATTTGTATGTAAATTTTTAGAGGAGCAAGGGGATCTGAGGGATCTTGACACCCTTTATACTGTATCTATATCCCAAAGGGAGCCCCTTTTGTGTCCATAATACCCATTTTTGTGCGCGGAAAATTCCATAGGGGAAGGGAATTGGGGGTATCTCCATGGTCACAACACCTCACACTGGTTTTCACGGGTCCCTTCCTTCGGATCCAAGTGTAGGACGATATGGGTTCGTATCGTTCCCCACCCGATTTATGGACCTCTGGGGACCCAGCACGATCCAGGGGGACTATACAGGAAGATGGTAGATGTTCTCTAGATCCAAGGAGGATCGCTGATTTTTGTCTACTGGTAATTCTTCACCCCTGGGGAGCACAGGTTGGGGGTTTGAAATCTGTGATCTACACAACGGGTTCCAGTGGTGGAGCATCCCTCCTCATTCCCTGGCTTTTCCCTTTGTACGGAATCCACCAGGAACGACAAGGGGTGCGGACAAGGGATTGCGGCGGGGGAAGGGACCTGTTACTGCTATACTAGGTGGGCTTTGGCCTATAGGGATCCAACTTTGGGATGAATGGGCGGGGCTTTTTACATGCTGATAGGGGACGATTCCTGTGCCGGTTTGTGCTATGCTAAGGATGGTTTTGTACATGAGATATGGATTAGCCGCAGGCCGTCGAGGGGGCGGTTTTCGGCAGGAGTGATTGCAGGATCCCTTCGGCAATGACTTCTGCCATTCTGGCGATCAACCGTAGGCGTACACGATGCAGGGAGGATAGGGAATTTTCCCCCCTACATTCTCCCACAATGCCTAGAATATGCAGATCACCTACTGCAGGTAGGGATTTATATACCCCTGTCCCAGGGTAGAGGGGCCCTGAGTTTACCTGGATCTGGCCGATTTCGTGTGTTTTCCCCAAACAAGCATCGATAGCTAGTATGTGGGCCTGGGGATGGATGGATACGAGATCCGAGAGTAGGGAAGAGAGGTTCTTGGCATGGATAGGTTGTTGTAGCGTACCGTGGACCCTCAATCCCCGTGAATGGGTGCGCTCTAATAGTGACCCTATGAAGGGGCCCAGGGCATCCCCAAGGATACCGTCGGAACCTATACAGACGCATACAAGCGGGGTCTGCTCGGTCCCTGTCCGTATCCCCTGTCGTTGGGTACGTATATGGTCCCTGATGGAAAGTATGGTCCTCCCATCGTTCATGGGGAGAAGGGCACCTTTTCCGGCACAGTGGGTTGCAGGGGGTACATCCCCTAAGGAGAGTTGTTTCATCAGCGTCCGTATCAGCCTCCCCTTTTCTCCATCCGTATATATCTCCTAGGGATGGTTTTTTTGATCTACTGAGGCCCAGTATAGGCAGCATTTCCCCTATTTATGCCTGTTCTTGTACAAAAGGGGATTCCCGTTTTTGGGGGTGGATGGTCCTGTTATCCTTTGGGGTTTCGCTCATCAGGACGGGATGGCTTTTTTTCCCCCTGTGGGGAATAGGTTTATAGTGGATGGTTTTGTGTTGTTCCTCACGTGTCTTTTTTCTGTTTCATAGGTATTCATGTTTTGGTGGTTTGTGGGTTATGAGAATGAAATGAATCCCCGATTTTTTGGGGGGTTGTGGATGGAATAGCATGATGAATTGAATAGGATTTATGTTGGAAACGGGGTTATGAGTGTGTGGGCAGCTGGCATGATAGGTCTTCCTAATGTGGGAAAATCAACACTATTCAATGCGGTGACACGGGCGGGAGCGGCAGCGGCTAACTATCCCTTCTGTACTATTGAACCCAATGTGGGTACGGTTCCTGTTCCTGATCCACGTTTGGATGCGCTTGCTCGTTCCATCCAGCCCCGATCAGTTGTACCCACTGTGGTGCAATTTGTGGATATAGCAGGGATCGTAAAGGGAGCAAGTCGTGGTGAGGGGCTGGGCAACGCTTTCTTGGGGCATATTCGTACGGTGGACACGGTGGTTCAGGTAGTTCGTTGTTTTACGGATGATTCCGTGATTCATGTTTCTGGAAAGGTGGATCCTGTTGAGGATGTTCGAACCATTGAGTTAGAATTGGTGCTTGCCGATATTGAGGTTGTGGAGCGGCGTTTATCCAAGGTGGGTTCCCATGCTAAATCAGGTGATAGAGGAGCACGTCATGAGTTAGCGGTTCTTCACGATGTGAGGGCACATCTAGAGGAGGGGGAATGGATTCGAACGCTAGATATGCCCTACGATTCCCTCTCCCTTTTGTCACCGCTTGATTTACTTACCCAGAAAAAAATGATTTATATAGCCAATGTGGGCGAAGCGGATATTGGAAATCCGGGGGAGAGCGAGTATGTACAGAGTCTTGTGACCCATGCATCCCGATTGAAAGCACAGGTGGTTCCCCTGTGTGCGCAATTGGAATCAGAAATTGCTTTGCTGGAATCAGACGAACAGGGAGATTTTCTGCGCGAATTGGGTCTTGTAGAACCAGCGCTCCATCGTCTTGTGCGAACGACGTATGATCTTTTGGGTTACCGTTCCTTCTTTACAGCGGGTGAAAAGGAGGTGCGTGCCTGGACTATAGTCAGCGGTCAAACGGCTGTGGAGGCTGCTGCTAAGATTCATAGTGATATTGCCCGCGGGTTCATAGCTGCTGAGGTCATCCCATGGAAGGAATTGGTGGATTTCGGGGGGTCTTGGGCACGGGCACGTGAGCAAGGGCGTTGTCGTTTGGAGGGAAAACAGTATGTGGTTCAGGACGGTGATGTGGTACTCTTCAGGCATAATCAGTAACGATCCACTGTGTTTTTTTGTGCGACGCATTTGGGATGCAATCCCAAATGCGGTGTAAATTCCATAGATTAGGTGATTTTCTTATGTAAATTTCCTTCTGGGGTGTGTTCAACCCATCATAGTACCCATAACGGGCATAATAAGGAAAAATAAACAGGTCGTTGAAGTTCCCTTAATTAAGAGAATTTAATGTTTGTCAATACTTTAAAAATTATGCAAGGTGACTGACCTTCTATTTTCTTTCCGATATCGTTTAAGAATCCTTTTTTGTGTATTTATATAATTTTATTTTATAAAATTATAATTAGGATATATAGGATTGCTATGGTAGTATAGTACAAAACAATGAATCCACCCTTCGTATTGCTCCTTTTTCCGCTGTTTCCTGGTGTGTTCAGGGGTGTCAAGCCCCGTTGTTGGATGGGGAGAATGGATAACGTTTGGATTCCTCCCTTCGATTTTTCTGTGATTTCCGGAGTTCCCAAGAGGAGGACTGGAAATCCCTTCACGGGAATGTGCCTGTCCGTTTTGGGTGCTGTTCGCTCTGCTTCTACCCCTATGGTACGGTTCTAGTATCCATCCATCCGTTCCTGTCTAATGAAAATCCTTGGCAGGTTATGGAACTCGGCCCTTTCTGTCTCTTGGTTATGATCGTTACCGGAACCCTGACTGTGTGGGACCCTCCAATGATTACCTTCCCTGTGGATGAACCATGTTGTCCTTTGGCTACGTCGTCCTCAACAGCAAGTGCTTCCGAATAGTCCAACAAAAGGGTGTACATCTATAGGGTATAGGTGGGGATTGGGTTGGTTTTTGCTCACAATGGCTGTATGGTTGTGGATACGGACATTCTCCCTAATGCTGACGTTAGTGGTTGCAGGATGGGTTACCGTTTCCAAAGGGTAGATCGATCGTGAAAAACGTTGGTGCGGAGAAAGGGGGGGCAGAACAACAAGGATCCATGCTGTAGATCTGCTGATGTTACCCTGTTCTCCTTTGCGTTTGCGTTTGGGTAAAAATATCGATCAAGTATTTGGGTAGGAATAGGGAAGACATAAGCATTCATTTGTGTCCCCTTCTTTGTTTACTCCGATATGCCACCCATTTCCCCCATTTCCTCTGCCCCTTCCTAGGCAAACTAGTCTTTTTCACAGAAATAGGGTATAGTAAGGAATTGTTATGAAAACGGTAAAGGGGATCCATCCATGTTCCTCGGAGGCCTGATTCATTTATGTTGATTTTGGCGGGAGGATGCAATCCATAGGACATTCAGGGGGGAAAATAAAGGGAATTATGGCCATCATCGTTATAGAATTTGGAATTCTGTTGAAGGCCACCCAATGGTAGTTTAGGTCTGGGGTTGGGCCAAGGGCCGGTTTACATACGGATGATGATCGTGGTACAACCGGGCGTGTTCGTTGTTGAGTGACAATTCAAATATATAGACGAAAAGAGATCATATTATAGATTCATTTACTAGTATGAGGGAGGGGTTATAGCATGTCTGATGTGAGAGCGAATAGGGGATCTTTGTTGTCTATCCAACGGTTGCGTTGTGTTCTATACCCTATGGTATATGGTTTTTGCTTATCTGTCGCATTTCTAGAATCTCCTTCTACTGTTTTTGCCTCGGGTGAGCAACCCGAGGGAATCATGCAGGGACGATGGAAAGATTCACAGCCAGAACGGCAACAACAGTTCCAACAACATGAGTCATCGGGCAGGTATGGGTCTATACCTATAACGAAACCCGGGGCGTTGCTGGAAGAAATTTCTCCCAAGGATAGGAGAGTCCATACCTATGGCGACGGACCGCGGCGCCAGCAGCTAGAAGAAGAGCGTCGATGGGTAGAAGGGCTTCAACGACAAGAGCAACAACTGGAGCAACAACAGTGGCAGCAGTGGCAACCGCTGTGGAAACAACAATGGCAGCAGTGGCAACCACTGCAGCAACAATTGCAGCAAAAGCCATGGTATCAGGAGTGGAGGCAATGGGAGGAACGGCGACAACAACTGCATCAACAACTGTTCCGGTTACGAAAGCAAAGGGAGGGAGTGCACCCACTGCGGCAGCAACAGGAGCAACAACTGGATCAACATATGGAAGAATTGAAGCAACAGTCGTGGTACCCAGAGTTTGAACAACTGTGGGAACAAAGTACGCCACAACAGAAAGAACAGTGGGTACAACGGATACAACAACGGGACGAACAGTGGTTACAACTGGCAGAGAAACAGCGCAAACAGTGGTTACAACTGGCGGAGCAACAGTACAAACAGTGGATACAACGGATGCAGTCATAATAGCGGGGGGGATGGACCATTCCCTCTCCGACGGTTGTCTTAGAAAACTGAGCCGCAGTATCTCTATTTCTCTCTTATCACAAGATTGTGGTTTGTCAGATGGCTAAATTTGCTCTCCTTCTGCCTTCTGAACGGGTAAATATTTTTGTAATATGATTATAGGATGGCAGATGGTAACGGAAGCCTATTCTTCATAGGTCCTTTCCCCTCTCTCCGGCGGATGATACAACGGACAAGATGCAACAGAGCTGCTAGAGGTTGGCCTGGACCCTCGAACATCCTTTGGGAAACTAGGGGTTTCGATCTACTCTAGCTTACGTGCGGTTGCAGTAGGTGGATTAGGAGAGCAAACAGAGAGGTGGGGAAGGGCAATAGGATAGGCTTACCATGGGCCCCGGGTCATCCGTTATCCCCAAAAAAGATCAGGGGGAGGATCGTGTCCCTATTCCTGTGGGATGTACTATATAAATTCAATAAAGAATGATATTTGGGGTTGGTTTGGCGTGCGCAAAAGGGGGGAAATAGAAACCAGCTGCCCTTACCCCTCATTGATTTTGGGGGTTCAGAAAAAGGATCGATAGTGATGAATTTTTGGGTGTATCCTTCTATAAAGTGATGATTTTCATCTATAACTTATTTATGCTAGCCCTCTCTACGTAGACTTTTGTATATCATTAATAATGAAAACGTTTACAAAATATATTATTTAATTATAACAATAATATTTTTATATCATTTTCTGTGGTAGCATCTATCATAATGTACTTACAATAGGGTAGGGGTGGTTTTCATAGTATGTCTGATGCAGAAACGAATAGAGGATCCTTGTTGTCTATCCAACGGTTGCGTTGTGTTCTACATTCTACAGTATATGTTTTTTGTTTATCCGTCGTATGTATAGAATTTCCTTCTATCGTTTTTGCTTTGGGTGAACAACCTGGGGGGGAAATACGGGGACCACGGAATGATGCACATCAGTTACAACAACATGAATCACTGGGCAGGTATGGGTTTATACCCATAACGCAACCGGATGCATTGTTGAAGGAAATTTCCTCTGAGGGCGAGAGAGTCTACACCTATGACGAACCGTGGCGCCAACGGCAAGAGGAGGAGCGTCAACTGAAAAAAGGGTTCCGACAACAGAAGTACCAACTGATGCAACAACAGTGGGAACAATGGCAACCACTGTGGAAAAAACAGTGGGAACAGTGGCAACCACTACAGCAACAACTGCAGCAGGAGCCATGGTACCAGGAGTGGAAGCCATGGGAGGAACGACGACAACAACTGTGGCAACAACTGTGGCAACCTCAGTTACGACAGCAAGGGGAAGGAGTGCGACAACTACAACAACAACTGTGGCAGCAACTGATGCAACATTTGGAAGAATCGGAGCAACAGACATGGTACCCACGGTTGGAACAACTATGGGAACAAAGGACGCCAGAACAGAGGGAACAGTGGGACCAACTGGTGCGACAACAGGACGAACAGTGGGACCAACTGGTACGACAACAGGACGAGCAGTGGGACCAATTGGTACGACAACAGGACGAGCAGTGGGACCAATTGGTACGACAATAGGACGAGCAGAGCAGTGGGACCCCATTGATGCGACACAACAGGACGAACGGTGGAACCCAACTGGTGCAATAACAGTGGCATGAAGAGGATGGACAGTGCCCTTCTATTTGTGCTTCCATGAGTATTACGATCCCAAACTCAATGCATGGTCGTTGGCATTTTGTGGTCATATTTATAGATGGTGCTGTTGTGGGAGAGGACGATCGGACAAGTTCCGTTCAGAACATTC
Source organism: Pasteuria penetrans (assembly GCF_900538055.1). NCBI lineage: Bacteria > Bacillati > Bacillota > Bacilli > Caryophanales > Pasteuriaceae > Pasteuria > Pasteuria penetrans. The sequence continues at coordinate 269,161 of NZ_UZAC03000001.1, read as the reverse complement.
GTTCCCGGAATTTGGTTCTCCCCCTAGGCCAGCACTAAAATTCAATAAATACATTAAGATTATTTGATAGTAATGGTCCTTTGATCCATATCCCCCCGGGAATACATCGGCATGATATTGTAATAGACAGTTCATTCACATTATTATGCGTCAATCCATGATGGTTAGTTACCTCTTTTCAAGATCATGGAAGAGGGCTTGGTACTCAGGCCCATAGAATTTAACATGTATAAAAAATATTATATAAAAAATAAAATTAGGCTTTATATCGGATTTGGTTGGCGTGAGCAAAAGAGGGCGGAATTAGGAACTATCTACCCTTATTCCCCCGCTTTTTTGGGGTTTCAATAAAAAATAACCGTGTGGGTACTAAATTTTCACGTGTACTATTCTTGGGAATAAGTAAATTTAAACTATAAATTACTTAACAATATATTTACATAGTTTATTTTTATACTTATTGATATTTTTTCCTGTGGTAGAACCATTCTTATATTGATATTGTTGATTAGTTTTGAGGACATCCTGCCATGATACAATGTGAATATGGATCAATCGTTGAGCAGGGATGGTATCTCAGCTGGCTCTTTCATAGAACCGTATCCAATTCCTATTGTATGGAAGATTGTACCAGGGGAGTAACCCTGATTTTGTATTGTTATGTTCATCCCAATGAAATACATTTATTTTCTATTTATATTATTATGAAATATCAATACCAATAAATAAAGTTTTGGATAGTAATACTTATAGACATAAATGATGGAAGGGGTTTGTTTGCATTACTCATGCGGAATGGGAAAAAGCGATACGAACCTTCCCCATCTCCCATACCGCAGAATAGGAAAAATGAAAATACAGAATTATTTGCATGGCCGGTAACCATGGGGTACAATTTTCATCATCCCCTCTGGAGAAGGAGGATGGTTGGGTAATGAGGGATTCCCCCATACTCTGGTTTTCACCACGAAGGAAAAACGTGGCAATAGGTACCCTGATAAGATTTTTTATATTAGCCTTTTCATTCCAAACCATGATGCTGTTTCACTCCTACCTCTACGGTACGGGCCTAGTATCCATCCGTCTGTTTCTACCTGACGGGAATCCCTGGCAGGTTGTGGAACTTAGCCTTTTTTGTCTCTTATTTGTGATTGTTCTCAGAGTCTTGACTGTATTTGACACATTCCATGATTACCTTCTCTATGTAACGGATCGTGTCCTTTGGCTACATCACTATCGACAGCGGTGTTCCCGAATGGTCCAACAAAAGGGTGTATCCAAATGGAGTTGGGGTGTCTTACGTTGGTTAGGATTGGGTTGGTTTTTGTTTACAATGGCCGTATTTTTGTGGATATGGGAATCTTCTCTGATGCTGACGCTGGGGGTTGCAGGGTGGGTTACCGTTCTTATATGGCAGATCCATTGCGAAAAACGTTGGTGCAGAAAAGAAAGCCAGAATAAAACGGATCCACGTTTCGTAACCGTAGGTCTACTGCTGTTCCTCTGTTATCCTTTACCCTTGCATTTATATCAAATATCGGTTAAATATTTAGGTATGAGTAGTGAAGACGTCAGTTCCTACTTACTTTCCCTTCTTTGTCTGTTTTATATGCAACTAGTCTTCCCCCTTTGGTTTCACCTGCTCCTGGGCAAGCGGGCTCTTTTTACAGAATATGGTATAAGGGATCGTTATCATAAAAACAATAAAGGGTATCAACCTATGTTTCCGGGGGGCTGATCTACTACGATGATTTCGGTGGAATGTTGGAGTCAATAAGACATCCGAAGGGTAAAATCAAGGAAATTATGGTCATGACAGTTATCATAATTTACATTCTGTTTCTTCTTGTGCTAACATTTAGGCAAGTAATAAAATTTAAAATTTTTTCCGAAAAAATATTTTAAAAAAAAACTGTAGATGTCGAGTAGGGCTGGCATCTCAGTCAACCCTCTCATAGAACCATATGTAGTACTTTCGCAATTAATAAGGAGCTTGAGGAAGGTGTGCGCCAAGCTAGGCGCAGAAAAGATGAAGGTAGGTTCTTCAGAACCGACCGATAGATGATGCTGATGGTAAGAGGAGGTCTGAAGACCCATCGAGGGAAGCCGGGGGCCGTGTGGGGCACCAGCTACTTGTTTTGCGATTCGCGAGGAGGATTGACTTTAATTTGTCCAATAAGTTAGAATTTTGCGGATGGTTTATTCCTCCTTCGGGGCGAGGTAAGATTTGATCTTGACCGATACCGACTAGATTTTTGACTCGGGTCCCCTGTCCCCTGTCCCTTGGTAGGATGTCCAGATACTAGTGTGTGAGGGGTGGTTGAGTTTAATGTTTAGCAAAGGTACCTGTATTAGAAAGACGGTTATCACTGTTGCATGTTTTTCTGCTATGCTGGGGTCGTTTACAACAAATGTTGGGCCGGTGTCTGCCGTGGAAGAAACTATCGGTATAGGATCTATGACAGGGGAAAATCGTCAGGAAAACGTTTTGTCGGGTTCTGAACAGCCCTTTACTGGTATATCTGTAGAGAATCCGGAAGAAAAAACGCATAAACACGTTCTAAGCGATTGGTACCATTACTTCTTGTAGGAGCGGCAGTTTCTCTCTGGGTCGCCGGTTGTGAGGGTGAGATAGAGAAGAAAAATCCGGATGGTTCATCCACAAAGTATCGTTTCAAGGGCGAGTATAGCCAGTAATCCTAAAGTCTTCTGAAGAGGGGGCAGTTCCCAAAGCAAAGTGGGAGGCCGTTCATGTAGTTGGGGGGTGCGCCCCCCTCCATCCACATTTGTAAGTGTTATTACCCAAAACTTTGTTTTATTGACGTTTATATTTAGTAATAATATTTATAAAAATAAAATATACATATATTTTATTAGGATGAACATAACAATCCAAAAAACAGGGTACTTTCTTAAATAAAATATTCAATATTCGATTACGACAACCATAGGACGGGATTGTTATATCAACTTTTTTAAATAAAAATTCATCTCTCTGTCGTTAGCCACCCTCTAGTTGTATGGGATTCTTAGAAATGTGGAGCTGTTATCGAAGTAAAGGTAGTGGCCCCGTGATTTTCGTTTATCTTCGGGTTCGCAACATTGATTGTTTCCGCTCTATGCGGTTTATATATCGTTGTTTGGGTCTAGTGCGTCTCTTTGTAGCGTGAGGGATCCATGTAGAATACCATTTCTTTATGATTAGGGGAGCTGTGTGTTGAGTAGTCTGTACAGGCGATGAGGGTCGTAATTGGTTCTTTCTAGGCGTTTATACGAAACCTGGGGATCCGTCGTACGGACACCTGACAACGGCCAGGCGTAATGAAAAAGCCAAAGATAACCGAAGAACATCGTGCACGAAGTCGAATCAGTCCATAGTAGCTGATGGAAACATTGTAATGAGGGTGGAGCGGAGGGGTTGAAGGGTTCGCCTGGACCAGTCAACGCACAATTTGAAATAAAGGGGTGATCGTGGGTTAGACCGAGATCCGACGGGTCTAACTGAGTGCACAATTTGAGATAAGGAGATGATCGTAAGTTGGACCGGGCAATATCGGATTGAAACTCGGTAGGACACAGCAGAGGAAGGTACGGAGAACGTGACACCAGACTGGGGTTCTGAATGGGCAAAATCCTACGGGAAAATAAGAATCGCATGATGCGGTAGTAGTTACGTGTGGTTTTATGAGAGGGTTAGCTGAAATGCTAGCCCTACTCGGCGTAAGGGGATTGGCTGAGATGCCAGTCCTACTCGATACCAGGGCTGAGGACCATTGTGTTTTTTTACCATTTTCTATTTTGGGGGGTCTAGAGACCTGGTCCGAGGTTGAAAAGGGATTAAATTTGGAAGAACTATGCAGAAGGGGGGGAGGTTTGATAATGTCTCAGCATGTTACAATGGTTTTTTTAGGAAAAATGTTGCTTAGGGTGTTACTTGTTTTACTTGTTGTAAGATTTGATCATGTTTACTATCAGCATACAGTGGTGTTGAAAGATAGTTCTCGCAAGGAATTACTTCAAGGCTGGGGTAGGATAGTGGACGCTTTCTTAGCAGTACTGTATGGCGTTTGGGCGGTAGACCATGTATTCAACAAGTTTATACCTGTTGTTGAGAAATGGTAATCACCTGCACATTTTTTCTATTTATCAATATTAGAGCAGATTTCCCTCTGTGGTCTCATGATTCTGTACTCATCATTAGGTATATTTTTTGTGTGGCCCGCGTTTCGATTGTACATCTTATCCAAATTACGACTTGATCCCCGACGATACCTTCATCGCATATTGGTATGGTGGATGTTCTCCTGTTTCATTGGTTTTATATTCTCGAAGTCTTTCCGTCCCAATATCGCATACGAACATTTCAATTGGATGGCGGATGGTTGGGCTGTATTACTTATACATTGTGAAGACATATTGATTGTTGCATTTGCTATAGGTGGTGGTGTTACTCGTAACTGGAAGGAAATGCTAGTTCGATTAGGACTGGACAGGAAACCCACAGTGATAGATTTGGGGTGGGCCTGGATTTCTAATATAGGGTATGATTTTATAAAATCGAATATTATATATAAATTTTTATTTTTATATTTATCCTTATCTGAATCTAGTGATCCCCCGCCTCCACCGTTGGATTGGCCGGCCCGTATGGCAATAATAATGGCACCGTCGATTGGAGAAGAGTTGTTCTTTCGGGGTGCTCTCCAACCACGTGTGGGTATTTGGATTACCAGTATTTTGTTTACTCTGGTACACCCACAGTATGATTGGTATGGTCTTCTCATTATTTTTTTAGATTCACTATTACTTGGATGGATTGCACGTCGTTATTCTATATGGTTGTCTATAGGATTTCATATGCACAATAATTTCATAGTTTCTTTGCAATGATTATAATATTCAGTTGCATCCCCAATCAGGGATGCAACCCACAGGGAATAGATAAAGTATCTATTGTCGTCGAGTAGACCCGGCATTTCAGCCGAGTCCCTCACAGATCCGGACGTGATACTCTCGCATCATCCGGCTCTTCTCATCCCATCCCAATCTTCAGACCCCAGACGTCTAACGGCTGATCATTGCTAGATCGTAAAATTTGGGAGATATCGAGGAGCTCTGCACACAGGGGCGGACTGGTTCGTAGTAGTCATGAAGCCCCGTAATGGGAGTGGAGCAAAGGGACCAGCTCACCTGACTGGGCTCATGCAAAACGAGGATCACACCGGTCCTGCAGTCAACACAATCATCCTAGTGGACATACGTTGTGCGTTGTTGATTTATGTGGGGTGGGAAGAGCCGGATAAGGCATGAGTGTTGAGTCTGGTTCTATGCGGGTCTCGATTGGGATGCCGAGTCTACTAGATAATTTATTTTGTATAATTTCATGCCCAACATATGCTAATTTCTGGAATCACCCCTTACTTTCGACCCTGAAGATCGTGGGAACTTTCTTGGACACGAGCCCATATAGTAATAGCGTTTATTCAATCACAAACCCAGTCGCAAGTCTTCCTTACACCCCATGCTCCCCTAACCCTACTTGGAACAGATTGGGGCGCAGCATCATCAACCCCAATTCGGGCGGCATAGGTAGGTCTGTCGCTGATTCGTAGGTTCCTCCCCAATGGATGAACATATGCTTGAAATTCCTGATGAGGGTTTTCAACAATACCCCTAGACAGATCAATCCGATCGAATACCAATCAGTTGGGTATCTGATCGGTAAACTCTTCGCGGGAAGGGTTTATTGCCTTATGCTTATGGGATTCCCCCCAACGAAATCTTGATTTGCGTTTTTGAAAACAACCCCTTCCCCCTTACTTTCATAAGCCAGGGTATGAGGAGGAGTTTAAGGATGTCGTAACCAGCGAAACGAAACTTATCCCCGATAGAAAATGACGACCCCAATCCCTCATAAAAAACAAAAATATCATCCCCCTTATCCATAATTTATTACATTTTTACCTTCCGGATTTTGCACTAGATTATGTTCAAAATATTTCGATAGTACAAGCGCTTGTTCCTCATAAAATTCCCCTTATCCTAAATCTCCCTAATCTGTGAATTTGGGAGGACGCAACCCAACAGGAGCAGTGTGTGGTGCGGGATGGTGTGGGAATTTCTTTTACAAATTGTATGTTGTATAAAAAATATAGTATAATATAATTTTAGTATAACCAGGGTGGGACAAACTTGTTGTCTCGTGCCCGTTGTGTTACAATGTTCCTACTCTGTGCATTTTGGGGTACTAGGTGGTCGTGTGTCCCGTTTTCTGGAAAAAAATTTTATGGGTGGTATGGGGGATTATGGTTGCAAAGGGGTGAAGATGATTGGGTGAGACAAGTGTGGCAAATCAAAGGGATACCCAGGTGGAATACGAAACCATGTTCATTCTCCGACCCGACCTGAAGGAATCGGATGTCGAAGAGATAAGGACGAGGATTTCTGCTGCGATTACGGGCCATGGTGGGAAGATTGTAGATCTATCCCTTGTGGGGAAGCGTCGTTTTGCCTACGCCATTCACAAGTTTCGTGAGGGTGCTTATTACTTGTGTAGGTTTTATGGTGATGGGGAGACAGTTCGTGAATTGAATCGTTACCTGTCCATTAGTAAGGAGAACGTTTTGCGTCATCTAACCATCAAGGTGGAGAAATAGACGAGTTTCATGGACCGTAGGGAGGGGTTTCAGACCGTGTTGAATCGCGTAGTTCTCATAGGGCGAGTCACGCGCGATCTCGAACTTCGTAGGACCGCTACGGATATAGCGGTGGTACGTTTCACAGTGGCTGTCGATCGACGTTATACTAACGCACAAGGGGAAAGGGAAGCTGATTTCATTTCCGTAACCGCTTGGCGTGGCTTGGCAGAATCATGTGCAAACTACGTGCGCCTGTGCAGGTCTCATCTTGTTGTCCCATGGACACAACGCTCACCTTACCTGTGCCAGGGAAACCTGGCGGGGACCATAGCATGGTGATTCCTTTTTACAAAGGAGAATGTCTTGTGCGATGTGGTCCGCCCTATAGAACATCGACCTCGGCAGGTGTTGCTAGATCCTAAGGCCAAGGCTGAATTGCTTGAACCCTAATTCCGAGGTGGTTCGCACAACCCCTACCCTGGGAGGCGGTGGGTAGGCAAATTCCCCCACGGTGTTTAGGTAGTTGGCTCTGTGGGTACATCCCGCGTAGGATGATGGAGGATTTGGCCAATTGGATGAAGATCCAAGAAAAGGAATGAATGGGGGGCCTAAGGGGTTTGTGAAGGGCAAGTTGAGGCAACGCAGGGATTGTCTACGTCACGATGATTGATTTTGGATCGTTGGGATAGGACAACGGAGTTCCCATAGTAGTCAGAGCGCGGGAAAGCCGCGAACGAGGCAAAGGGGAACAGGTCATCGGGGGGTGTCTTTGTCCGTTGGGCGTGAGGCCTATAGGGGGCAAGGGATCGTTTTCCCCTTTTTTCGCAGGTCCATATTTTGCGGCCCTTGCGGTGATGACTGGCGAGCCGTATATGCTGAAAGGTATCTGTACGGTTCTGGGAAGAGACAATCAGTTCCCATAGCGGGGATGGATTGGGCTTGATTCCACCTGAAGAAGGGATCGTTGGTAGCAGTTGAGGGAAGAATTCAGACAGGGAAATATGAGAAGGATGGAAGAACCGTATACACCACCGATGTGGTGGCCGATGATGTTCGCTTTTTGGATACCCGATCCCAGCGTTCAATGGGTGGGGATGACGAGCGGCGGCAGGGGTCAGAAGGCGTACAGGCGACGCAGGAATCAGCGGCAGTTGCATCGTCGCCAGGTCAGGATCCTTTTAGCGAAGAGGGAAAGCCTGTGACAATTTCGGATGATGACCTGCCCTTCTAAATTTGTGTAACCAGTAGGGGGGATGAAGGAGAAAATGGCAGCAGCGAGGCGAAGGAGTCATAAACGGCGTAAGGTTTGCTATTTTACTGCCAACAAGATTGAAGTGATTGACTACAAGGATGTTGGTTTGTTGAGTAAGTTCATCAGTGACCGTGGTAAGGTTTTGCCACGCCGTGTTACGGGTACCTGTGCCAAGTATCAGCGTAGGCTCACCTGTGCCATTAAGCGGGCGCGGCAAATGGCTTTACTTCCTTATACTACGGATTGAATGTATACTACGGATTGAATGAGATGTATGTTGGATTTCGGCAGGGGGGCTTCGTGGATGCTACGTTGCGCCTCTGTTCTTTACGTTTTCCTCCATGGAGGTTGTGGGCTGAAGGGGATGAGTTGGTGGGGGAGGGGAAAGGGTATTGGGATCGGAACAGAAAAAGGGGTTGTCTAGTTCTTCCCCATGGGTTTTCCTGGCATTTATTGTGGCTATTTTTTCTTGTTTTTTCTCTGTCTTTGTCTTTTTCATTCCCCTCCCTATGTTGATGTTGTCCCTCCGCGCGTCGTGGGGAAGGACCCTGGCGGGTCTGTTTTTGCTTAGTGTTCCTTGCATTCTTTTTTTCCTTCCTCTCTTTCCTTTTTTCCTGTTTCTATGGATGTTGGGTATCATCATGGGCAAATTATACTTGTCTCCCCGTTATCGTTCTATGGACGTACTCTTGGTGAGTTGTGGGATCGCTTGTCTGGGGTGTGTGCTCTTTTTTGTTTGGGCAAGTCAGGCAACATGGTTCATCGATTTTTGGAAGGGGTTGTTATCCCCCTCTCTTTTCCAGTTCCCTGAAGGTTGGGGAAGGCTATTGGGAGTAGATGATCCCCAACAGTTTGCTCGTTTCGTGAACGAATCTCTTCAGAAAGCCATGCAACAGGCCCATCTCTGGGTTCCCGGTTTCGTTGTTCTTTTTTTGTCTCTCGTCGTTCTTATCAATTATCATGTGGCCACCCGTTGGTCCCAAAGGCTTGGTGGTGTGAGTAAACCTCTGCCGCCCTTTCGAACGTGGGTGCTACCGCGTTCCTTTGTAGTGGCTGGTACGATTGTCCCGGCAGCGATTCTGGCGTTGGGGGAGAAGGATTTATTTCTAGGGTTTATTCAAATTTTCCTTCCGCTGATTGTCGTGCAAGGCTTTTCCTTTTTATCCCAGGGTCTCTTTTATGGGATGAAGAGGGGATGGTATCCGGGTGCGTTTCGTTGGTTGGTGATCGTGCCCCTTGCTTTTGCCTGTTTGTTTTGGTGGTCCTTACTTCTCATGATGACGGTCTTGGGTTTTATGGATTGCCTACTGCCGATGATTCGGGATCGGTGGAGGACATAGGACAGTTTGAATTTCCCCCCTGGTGTTCAGAGGTTATAAAGGGGGATTTAGGATCGTTTTTTGTGGTACAATAGGGTTTCTAATGCTAGTGGAATGTATCGTGAAAACCCTGGGGAGATGCGCGGTATGCCGAGATGGGTGGGGAAGCGTTGGCCGGGGTATCGGATGTTGGCAATGGCCGGCTTGTTATCCTCCCTTTTCCTTTTTTTTCTATCGGAACGGATCGGGGTTGTTGTGTTCATTGGGTGCATGTTGTGTGCCTTGGCGGTTGTGCAATATATTTTGGATCGTGTCTTCGAGCGATCGCAGTTCCAGTACATACTATCGTTGGGCGAAAAAGTACGTGAATCAGCTTGTTATGCCCTAGACCATTTGCCGGTGGGTGTTTTGTTGTACAATGAGGATAGGAAGATCATTTGGCACAATTCCTTCCTCCATCAATTGGATAGGGTGAAGGAATCCCATCCCCCAAAAACGGGCGTTTGGTTGGGTAAGCCCATTACGGATCTATTTCCCAATTGGCGGGGGGATGAGCGTCGTATGTTGCTTCGGCGTGGTGATCGTTTGTTCCAGGTGGAAAACGATATCGATCGCCGAATCCTGTTGGTACGCGACCATACCCACCTAGAGAGGTTGAAGCAGCGTTATCGTGATGAGAGGGTGGCGTTGGGCCTGCTTCACATTGATAATTGTGATGAGGCGAAGCAGACGCTTCCGGATCAGGAGAGTGCCCTTTTGCTTACCAGCGTCTTGGGTTCTGTTTCCCAATGGGCGGAGGAAAATGATGTAGTGATCAAGAGTATCGATACCGATCACATGTTCTTTGTCCTCCGGCAGCGTTCCATGCAGCGGTTGATGGCTTCCCGTTTCCATATTCTTGATCAGATACGTGATTTGACCCGTTCCTGTCGAGTTCCCATTACGCTGAGCCTTGGGATTGCCAGCATGGGGAAGACATTGTCGGAGCGTTCCCGTCATGCCAGGGAGGCTCTGGATATGGCCTTGGTACGTGGAGGGGACCAGGTGGCCGTTCAAGTGGGAGAAAAGATGCGTTTTTATGGTGGCCAGAGTAACGCGGTCGAAAAGCGAACGCGTGTACGTGCGCGTACGGTTGCGCGCAGTTTGGCTCATCTTGTCTGTAAAAGCCAGCGTGTCCTTGTGATGGGCCATGTACAGCCGGACCTAGATTCATTGGGGGCTTGCCTAGGGGTGTCACGACTGGCCGAGTTACACGGTCGTAAGGCCCACATTATATCCGATTCCTCCTCACCAGCGGTTCATCGTCTTCAGGGGATGATTGATGACCACGAGGTTCTGTCTAAGCGCTTTGTTGGCGCAAATCAGGCCAGAATCTGGGCACAGGAAGAGGATACCTTGGTACTGTTGGTAGATACTCATCTTCCCAGTCTATCACAGGAACCGGAGGTATTGGCTGCAGCGAAAAGGGTTGTGGTGATTGATCATCATCGGCGGGGAGAGGAGTTTGTATGCGATCCCGTACTTGTTTATCTCGAGCCCTCTGCTTCTTCCACATGTGAGCTTGTGGCGGAGTTGTTGCAGTACCAAAACACCCGATTGTCCCTGGATCCCTTGGAGGCCACGGCTTTGTTGGCAGGTATTGTTATGGACACGCGCCATTTTTCTGTTCGTACCGGTGCCCGTACCTTTGATGCGGCTTCTTTTTTGCGCCGCTATGGTGCTGATTTGGCGCTTGTACAAAGTTTTTTGGAGGAAGATTGGGATCGTTATATACAACGAACTGCCCTGGTTCGGCGGGCCTATTTTTTGCATAAAGATTTGGCTATTGCGGTGGCACCCGAGGACTTTTTTGGGGATCAGGTGGTGATTGCCCAGGTAGCGGATACGCTTTTGTCCATGCATGGCGTTGAGGCCTCTTTTGCTATTGCGCGACGTATGGATGGTGTGGTGTCCATTAGTGCCCGTTCGTCGGGGCGTTACAATGTACAATTGTTTATGGAGGGGATGGGGGGTGGTGGTCATCTTACCCATGCTGCTTGTCAGTTGGAGGATGTTTCATTAGAGGAGGCCCATCAACGGTTGCTTCTTTGTTTGCAGGGAGAGCAATCGTGAGTCTATGGAATTAGGGAAGAAGAGGGAGTGTGGTTGCCGGTGCAACTTATTTTGCTTGATGATGTGAGGGGTCTGGGGAAAAAAGGAGAGGTTAAGGAAGTATCGAATGGGTATGGTCGTAATTTTCTTTTGCCTCGCAAGTTAGCCGCTAAGGCAACGCGGGCCAATTTGGCCATGTTGCGTCAGCGGAAGCAGCGTGAGGAGGAGAGATCCCAAGAGGAAGTTTCCCAGGCCGAGCGTTTGGCAAAGCAACTCGATGGTTCTAAAGTGGAAGTGACCTTGCGAGTGGGTCGGGAGGGGAGAACGTTTGGTTCTATTACAGCGGCTCATATCTGTGAAGCCATCGCGTCCCAATATGGTGTCCAACTCGATAAGAGGGTGGTTCGTTTGAAGGATCCTATTCGCGGTATTGGGAGAAAGGATTTGGTACTGAAGTTGCATCCGGCGTATACAGCAAAGGTGGTTCTGGATGTGGTGGCAGAGAAGGGATAGATTCCTGTTTATGGAGGGGGGTTCGGTCTAGCAGGATGCGGGGGGGTGTCTTTAGACCGGACCTGTCCTTGTGGGTGAAACAGGGGGAATGAGGAAGGGGATATAGGTATGGTCGTAGCTGTGTCCGCACCGGATCGGGTTCCTCCCCATGACGTTGGGGCAGAGCAGGCGGTTTTGGGTTCCATTCTCCTTGATCCCAGTGTGTTTTCGGTTGTAGAAGATCGGTTGAAGTCGGATGATTTTTATGTAAATGCACATAAGGTATTATTCGCGGCCATGGAACGAATGGCAGCTCAGGCAAGGGCTATCGACCCCACCACACTGCTCTCCTGGTTACGGGACCGGGATCAAGTGGAGGAGGCTGGGGGTGTGGAGTACCTCTCCCAGGTGGTTGGTTGCATGCCGACAACAGCACACGTGGATCACTATGCGCGACGTGTCGAGGAGTTGGCGCTGGTTCGTCGTTTGATCGCGACAGGCACGGGGATTGTGAGATCGGCCTACGAGCCCTTTGATGATGCGACCCATTTGTTGGATACAGCCGAGCAGGCAATCATGAATTTGTCACGCCATACGGGTCGTGGGGGATTGGTGCCCCTGCATGAAGTTCTCGTTACGTCCTATGCACAGATCGAGGAGCTCCAGGAGGATCCCATGGGCTTACGTGGGACGCCAACAGGATTCATTGATCTTGATCAAATGGTTTCGGGTCTGAAGGTTTCTGATTTGTTGGTATTGGCAGCGCGACCCAGCATGGGAAAAACGGCATTGGCTCTCAATGTGGCACAGAATGTGGCGGTTCGCTCCGGTAAGACGGTAGCCATTTTTACGTTGGAGATGTCGGCTCCTCAACTGGCTCTCCGAATGTTGTCGGCCGAGGGAACCATTGATGCAGGTGTTTTTCGAACAGGGAAGCTGACGGATGAGGACTGGGTGAAACTGGCGATGGCAATCGGTGTGCTTTCGGAGGCACCCGTATTCATTGATGATACGCCTGGGGTGACGGTTTTCGATATCCGTGCCAAGTTACGTCGTTTGCAGGCAAAGCGTGGTGTCGATTTGGTCATCATCGATTATTTGCAACTCATTACTGGGCGTGGTGGTGATAATCGCCAACAAGAAATTTCTGAGATTTCGCGCTCTTTGAAACTCATGGCGCGGGAATTCAATGTCCCCGTTATGGCACTTTCGCAATTATCGAGGGCGGTGGAGCAACGACAGAATAAGCATCCCATGTTATCTGATTTGCGGGAATCAGGCTCCATCGAGCAGGATGCGGATATTGTGGCTTTTTTATATCGAGAGGACTACTACGATCCCGATACGGAAAGGAAAAATATTGTTGAAATTATCATTGGTAAGCAGCGGAATGGTCCTACGGGGATGATAGAGCTGTTATTTTTAAAAAAATACAATAAATTTCTCAGCTTGGAGACCTCGCATTCCTAGGTGGGTGTCCAGCTGATAAGGATGTGCTTTTTTTGGTGACAACCGTGGCTGTTGTGGGGATGCAGTGGGGTGATGAGGGTAAGGGCAAGATTACGGATTTTCTGGCACAGCATGCGGAGATGGTGGTACGTTGTCAGGGAGGGAACAACGCGGGACATACGGTACATACACCGGATGGTATGTATAAATTACATCTCTTGCCGGCAGGGGTCCTCCATTCCCGTGTGCGGTGTTTGATTGGTAATGGTGTAGTTTTGGACCCGTTGGCTCTTGTGGAGGAAATCATGATTATGGAGGGAGCACTGGGTAAGCCCATCGACAACCTGTTCATTTCGGAACGTGCGCATTTGATTTTGTCTACCCATTGTTGGATGGACAGCGCGGAGGAGAAAATTCGTTCCCAGGATCGGATTGGGACTACAGGGCGGGGTATTGGTCCTGCCTATGGTGATAAGGTGGCTCGGGTTGGATTGCGTGCGGCGGATATGCAAGATGTGGATTCTTTTCTCCAGAAGTTGAGGATAGCCTGGCAGACACACGTGGCAAAGCAGTCCCTGTATGGTTGTTCAGCCCCCCCCCCTGTGTTGGATGATAGGGTGGAAGAGGCGTACCGGCAAGCAGCGCATCGTTTGTCCCCCCATTTGACTGATGTTTCTTGGTTGCTTCACCAGGGGCTCAAGGAGGGGAGGGATATTCTCTTTGAGGGGGCCCAGGGTGCGATGTTGGATTTGGACCATGGTACGTATCCCTTTGTGACCTCATCGCATCCATCCGTCGGTGGTATTTGTGTAGGTGCTGGGGTGGGGCTACAATGCATTCAGCGCGTGTTGGGGGTAGTGAAGGCCTATACCACACGGGTAGGGGACGGGCCCTTTCCTACGGAGCTGCAGGGGGGGATTGCAGAACATATCCGTGAGGTGGGTAAGGAGTATGGGGCCACTACGGGGAGACCACGTCGTGTGGGCTGGTTTGATGCGTTTGCTGCACAACATGCCTGTCGTGTCAATGGTATCACGGATTTGGCCGTTCATTGTTTGGATGTGTTGACAGGTTTGGATGAGATCGGTATTTGTGTGGGTTATGGGCAGAGGGGCCGTTCCCTAGTTTCGTATCCTGCTCGTTGTGAGCAAATTGCGGAGTGTGAGCCTGTTTATGAGATGTGGCCTGGTTGGCATGAACCCATTGATCAGGCTCGTTCACTTGCAGAGTTACCGGTGGCTGCACAGCGCTATTTGGGACGTTTATCGGAGTTGCTACAGGTCCCCTTGACTACGCTGTCAGTGGGTTCGTACCGTGAAGCGACCTTGGTATTGCGTCCCTTATTCTCCTCTATGGATCCCCTATTCTCTCCTGTGGAGGGATGATAGGGGGTTTCTTTTTTTGCCGTTGTTCTGATGGGAGGCGCTACGATGGGCGTAGAAGGGAAGGGATGGAGGTAGGGTACTTCGAACCGACCGGTGGGTGGTGGGGTCTGAACGGTTCTAGCGTGGCTGATGGTAGGAGCATAAGTGGTGAGCGTCTACGGATGTTTTACAATATCGTTTATCAACATGTTACAATGATTCCCATGGTGGTAATTTATTGTTATAAACACCATAGTATATACTATAAAGGGAGTTGTTGTTTGAATGGTGCATAGGTACAGAAAGAATCCGATTTTGAAACTGGTTGTGTTATTTGCTGCAGGTGGTATGACTGTGGTGTCTTCACCTTTTACGTTAGCGGAAGGTGTAGATGGGGGACAGGCAGAACCAGCAGTGGGAGGGAAGCAGCCACAGCAGGTGGCACCCGTAGCAGTAGGGGAGAAGCAGGTGGTACCCTCCTCAGAGGGAGCAGAGCAGCAGCACCATCGGGCGGTACCAGCAGAAGGAGGGCGACAGCAGGCGGCATCGGTGGTAAGAGAACAGAGGGATGGGCAGCGGAGACAGGAGCGGTACCGGGCGGATGAAAATATACGGATATTGCAAGGTTTGAAGGATGAGCTTATGGATGAGGCTAGAAAGAGGGGACCTAAGGGGGTAGGTTTGGGGATTGTTTCTGATGATGATAAAGCTGAAGTACTTTTTCGTTTGATCCGTGAGGTTAAAGATATTAAAAATAGAATGGGAATACCAACCGAGCAATTTGCAGATTTTTGGGATCATGAGATAAAAAAAGCATCAAACGATAAGAGTTCTGAGCGTCTTCGGTCAGTGAATCAAATTGCTGAGAAACTGTTTGCTGAGAAGTCGTTAGGGGCTGGAACATAGGGGGATTAGGAAAAAAGGAGAAGATAGATGGGTAAGAGGATTCTATTGTTCCTTTCCCCGGCAAGAAGACATAGGGGATCGTTCCCTTTTTTCTGTAGGTAGCCTTTGGAATAGTAGGATCTGTCCTTGAAGGGGACAGGTCTTTTATTTTTTTATGAAATAAGGAGTAAGGGACTATTGCAGGGAGACCACGTTGTGTGGGCTGGTTCGATGCGTTTGCCACACAACATGTCTGTCGTGTCCATGGTGTAACGGATTGGGTTGTTCATTATTTGGGAGAGTGGCTAACGACAGGAGGATACATTCGATCAGACCCACTCACTTGCAGAGTTACCGGCCGGTGGTGGTTGTACAGTGCGGAGGGGGCTATTTTCGCACCCCTCATGAGGTAAGGGGGCAGCCGCGGAACGTTTCATCGATATACACACGATCGGATAGGACGAGGCGGAAGGAAAATCTCCGTAAAAAAGGGGTGAGTTGGGTGAGGATGGAAAGATCAATCGGTGCCCTGTTGGCAGGACTACCGATTCATCCACATACCAACCTGGGAAGAATGGCAAAGATAAGATGGTAGCCCACTTCCATGAGGGAACCTGTGAGGGATGCAAATTTGCCGGGTAATGTGCTGCTAAACTCCTAAAGAGAGATGGGGAAGGTTCCCGCGTACCACGGATAAGTCTTATTCAACAGCAAAACAACGGGACAAAACGGGAGTACAAGGGGGAGGGTAATCATCGTGCGGCTGCAGAGGACTGGTTTTTCATATAGAGGAGAATCGTTTTCAGGCTGCCAAGATGAAGGTACGCGGTAAGATAGGGGTGACACGGGCCATGATGGCAAAGGGATCAGCTTATTATTGATCCCAGATCGCTTGTTATCTTGTTATCTGCAGAAGAGGATCTGGGGGAGGATTGAAATAGGAACGATCCACTATGATTGTAGGGGTTCAAAAAAATAGACGATAGTAATAAGGTTTAACATGCTATAGATGTTTACATAGACTTTTTTATATTAATTAACAATGAAATATTTTATTAAACATATTGTTTAATTTTATCTAAATATTATAATTAGTTTTATACTATTTTTCGCGGTAGCATCATGCTTTACCAGGTCATATCCCACTTTCCGCTGTAAGATTCAAGAGCGGGTAGTCTGTGGTCCCTAAAAATTCCCTATTTGCGTCTTTTCGATTAACAATTGTTTTTATGTTTTTAATAAATAGATAGAAATTTATTGTTAAATCATATTGTAAATAGCACAAAAGGCGTTATAGGGGTGCTTTTTCTCGGAATCGTGGTTAGATATATCTTCAGAATAATTTTATTTTAATCAGGGGGTTCCCTCTGGAGGAATCCATAGGTCAGCAAAACGTCCCTCCTACACGAAACGGGAATCTCAGTAGAACCTAAAGCTCTCCCTCCCCCTGTTTTTGGTCTCTGTTTTTGCCTTTAGTCCCTTGATCTTTTGTTTTGATTCCCTTGTGTTTTTGTTCTTTTCCCCTTGCCCCCTGGCCTAGGCCAGGGGGTTTTCGCGCCCCTACCCCTCCTCCCCCCAACTCACCATTGTTGTTTGTGTTGGCCTGGCCCATTGTGTAATGGCGCCTGGCTTCTCCATCGTGGGGGCTCCAGAATGGCGCTGCTGCATGGCCTTCCTTTATCCCTCTCCCTTGTGGGGAAGGGGGGTTCTTCTATGACTGTCGTTGCCCTTATGTAGCCCTATGCGACCCTATAGTCCTTCTCACTTTTACATACGCAATTCCCGCTATTGCCCTTGGGAAACAGTCGATCCTCTACTCAAAAACTCTGTTCCATGATCCCTTCTGGATCCTCCGCGATATGCATGATGATCAACAGGGTTAGGTGAGATAAAAAAGGGAAATACAAGACAAGAGTGGGGAAATGTATAGAGGACAACCGCTTGGTTTCTGAAATGAAAAACTTAATATAGGAAAGGTTGGTTTTATGATTCCAATTGACTTGGATATAGACAGAATGGAAAAAAGGATAGAAGAACGTATACAACATTACGAACAGAAAGGATTATCGCTTCAGGAATCCATCCCCCATGTAGTGGAAGAGATCGAGGAAGATTCTGAATGGGCTCCTGGTCCCATGGGGAGGGCTTATACTTTTATAGCCAATTATCAGTTTAAAAAACAAATTTTAGGTGGCCGGGAGAAACACCAAAGGGGTCCCGATTTCCCAAAAGTAGACCGAAATGGTTATAAAAAACGTAAAAAAAGCACCAGCAAAGGAATTGTGGTTTACTATGACCCCCAGCCAAGGAAAGGGCATTTCCGATCTGCGGTTACTAAACCCTACAAAAAATATACGAAGTCGTGTATAGATATTCTTTCCTCCTTACGTAAGGCCGGTATGTCCATAAAAAAAATATCCGAATTGTCGAATGATATTCTGCGATCAAAAATCTCACGCTCCACTGTGTCAAGATTACTTATGGGACATCTAAAGGAAGAGAATAGAGGATTCAATGAGGAACCCATAAGAAACCCGCATGAAATTAGGACCGTAAAGGTGGATGCTTACTACAAACCCGTTCGTGGATTCGGGAAAGTAGCTGTCTATGTCATAAAAGCGAGTAGGAAAAATACATCAGGGATAAAAACAGATGAGGTTTTATCAAGTTTGGTAAATCCCCCCGAAACAGCTGAAACTTGGTATGAAGCCCTCCAAAATGTTTACGACCGTGGTTTACGGATGGGTCCTGATACCCTTTTCATTGCTGATGGTCATAAGGGAATCAGAAAGGCGCTAAGCCAAGTATATCCCGAAGCAGGTTTTCAAGGGTGTCAATTCCACAAAATGGTGAATCTTTACCAGGCCTTCAGAAAGGATAGACCGAGAAAAAAAGGAGTGAAGTGGGAACCCATCCGAAGCCGGATTTATCAAGACATTTTTCATGTTCTTGACAAAAAAGAAGCCCTTCATGGCTTGATACGCTTTAGTGATGACTATCAATCCAAGTTGCCCAAGCTCGTTGAAGGTCTATGGGCTTCCTTTGATGATGTGACAACGTATCTCGATTACGACCTAGCGGATGCTGTTCAAAATCGTACAACGGGTTCCTTAGAGAGAAATCACAGAGAGGCCAGACGTTATACGAATGGAGTGAGCTGTTATCCTACCCTTGATTCATTCCAAAGGGTGATTGATTCCGTGTATAAAAATTTCAACTTAGAGCAGGCAAAGAAACTTAGTGGGATGGATAATCACTCTGTGTCCGCATGGGGACTGGGAGAATTCGCTATCCCTGCCATGTATCCCCTATCTTCACACTAAAAAAAGAATATTCTTACATTTATTTTCAGGAAAACCAAACTACCCTGGGTATGGGTATGGCTTCCATTTTTTTACATAGTTGCCATTTACAGTAATTTTTTATGTTTTATCATAATTTTTAAATTATTGTGTAATTTTAACTTTTATTATGTATGTCAATGGTTATAATTCATTACGATGATATGATTTCCGAAGGATGGGGAACCCAAGAAAGTCAACCAGGGGGAGATTACAACCGAAAAAGGGATATCACCCTTTACCACCGTTTATCAACATGCTACAATGACTTCGGTGGTGGTAATTTATTGCTATGAACGCAATTTATGTCATACCATCCTGATGGGATGCGCCAGGCTAGGTGCAGAGGGGATAACGTGTTCCGAACTATTCTAGCTCGGTTGGTGATAGGGGTATAGGTCATAGGCAGAGCTATGAATGTTTTGTTATTGTTTATCAACGTGCTATGGTGACCCTCGCAGTGGTAGTTTATTGCTGTAAATACCATAATATATATTTAGATTAGGAGTGTGTATATTTAAAAATGTTGCCTAAATACAGAAAAAACTCAACTTCAAAACTGGCCGTGTTACTTGTTACAGGTGGTATGATTTCGTTGTCTTCACCCCTTGTATCAGTAGCAGAAGAAGCAGAAGAGAGAGGTCAGAAGCAACAGCAGGCGGAACCAGCACCGGAACCGGCACCAGTACTGGCAGGAGGTGGAGCATCAACGTCAGCAGGCGGCGCGGATCTTGTGCCTGCGTTGAGTAGTGCAGCATCGGGTGTGAAAGCACTGTTGGAGGATAAGCAGCAGCAGGTGGCAACCCATGCGGGAGAGCAATCAAAAACAGAAAACCAGGATCTTGTGCCTGCGTTGAGTAGTGCGGCATCGGGTGTGAAAGCACTGTTGGAGGATAAGCAGCAGGTGGCAACCCATGCGGAAGAGCAATCAAAAGCAGAAAATCAGGATCTTGTGCCTGCGTTGAGTAGTGTAGCATCAGGTGTGAAAGCACTGTTGGAGGATAAGCAGCAGCAGGTGGCAACCCATGCGGGAGAGCAATCAAAAACAGAAAACCAGGATCTTGTGCCTGCGTTGAGTAGTGCGGCATCGGGTGTGAAAGCACTGTTGGAGGATAAGCAGCAGGTGGCAACCCATGCGGAAGAGCAATCAAAAGCAGAAAATCAGGATCTTGTGCCTGCGTTGAGTAGTGTAGCATCGGGTGTGAAAGCACTGTTGGAGGATAAGCAGCAGCAGGTGGCAACCCATGCGGGAGAGCAATCAAAAACAGAAAACCAGGATCTTGTGCCTGCGTTGAGTAGTGCGGCATCGGGTGTGAAAGCACTGTTGGAGGATAAGCAGCAGCAGGTGGCAACCCATGCGGGAGAGCAATCAAAAACAGAAAACCAGGATCTTGTGCCTGCGTTGAGTAGTGCGGCATCGGGTGTGAAAGCACTGTTGGAGGATAAGCAGCAGCAGGTGGCAACCCATGCGGGAGAGCAATCAAAAACAGAAAACCAGGATCTTGTGCCTGCGTTGAGTAGTGCGGCATCGGGTGTGAAAGCACTGTTGGAGGATAAGCAGCAGGTGGCAACCCATGCGGAAGAGCAATCAAAAGCAGAAAATCAGGATCTTGTGCCTGCGTTGAGTAGTGTAGCATCGGGTGTGAAAGCACTGTTGGAGGATAAGCAGCAGCAGGTGGCAACCCATGCGGGAGAGCAATCAAAAACAGAAAACCAGGATCTTGTGCCTGCGTTGAGTAGTGTAGCATCGGGTGTGAAAGCACTGTTGGAGGATAAGCAGCAGCAGGTGACAACCCATGCGGGAGAGCAATCAAAAACAGAAAACCAGGATCTTGTGCCTGCGTTGAGTAGTGTAGCATCGGGTGTGAAAGCACTGTTGGAGGATAAGCAGCAGCAGGTGGCAACCCATGCGGGAGAGCAATCAAAAACAGAAAACCAGGATCTTGTGCCTGCGTTGAGTAGTGCGGCATCGGGTGTGAAAGCACTGTTGGAGGATAAGCAGCAGCAGGTGGCAACCCATGCGGAAGAGCAATCAAAAGCAGAAAATCAGGATCTTGTGCCTGCGTTGAGTAGTGCGGCATCGGGTGTGAAAGCACTGTTGGAGGATAAGCAGCAGGTGGCAACCCATGCGGAAGAGCAATCAAAAGCAGAAAATCAGGATCTTGTGCCTGCGTTGAGTAGTGCGGCATCGGGTGTGAAAGCACTGTTGGAGGATAAGCAGCAGGTGGCAACCCATGCGGGAGAGCAATCAAAAACAGAAAATCAGGATCTTGTGCCTGCGTTGAGTAGTGCGGCATCGGGTGTGAAAGCACTGTTGGAGGATAAGCAGCAGGTGGCAACCCATGCGGAAGAGCAATCAAAAGCAGAAAATCAGGATCTTGTGCCTGCGTTGAGTAGTGTAGCATCGGGTGCGAAAGCACTGTTGGAGGATAAGCAGCAGGTGGCAACCCATGCGGGAGAGCAATCAAAAACAGAAGCAGGTGAAGACACGGCAGGACAAAATCTGGGGTATCATCGTCAGCAATGGAGGAAAATGGCATCAGAGATAGTAAGTGAGTTCATTGAGGGGATTAATAAAGATACTGTTGAATATAAAAATCTTTCTAAGAAGGGTCGTTTTGGAGTTTTAGCTGAAAATATGAGTGGTAAAAAGGAAAATGTAATAGAAAAAATACTAAAAAAGTGGGGATATAGTAGTACGAAAGAAATAGATGAGATACTAGAAAGACGAGAACTTTTGGAGGAGCTGAAAGCCAGACTGTCTGAGATTAATGATGCGATACAGAGAAATGAAGAGGCTAAGGCTAGAGGGAGTGCGGTAAATAGAAATGCCGAAAGGGAGAAAGTGCTTTATTTACTTAATGAGGTGAGAGCGATTAATGAAAAGGGGAGGCAAGCTAAGGCATATGAAGATGAGATTAATCAATTTAAAACAGATGGGATATATAATTTAAGAATTCTTCAAATGATAGGTATCATAGGACCTACTGATACTGAGGAAACTGAGGAAGTTAAAGAAACTGAGGAAGTTAAAGAAACTGAGGAGATGGACGAAATGCTACTAGAGGAAATAAAGGAATTGTGGGGTGTTGAAAGTATAGATATATTATTTTCTTCCGTTCCTGGCCGAACCTAACTGATAGATTGGTTGCATCCTAAATTTGGTGTCTGGGCTCCTTCGGGGGCCCTTTGGTTGCGTCCGATCAAGTGCGTAAATTATCCGGGGGGTTGTTTATGTCTAAGATGGGTCTCCGCTTCCATCAACCAATTTCCAATTCTTTACTGCCCAGGAGTCTCTTTAAATTATCAATCTCCTTCTGCAGAAACCGGAAGGACGAGGAATTCATCGGACGATGACCCTTCGAGGAGGAGAATGAGCTGGCTAATACGCCCTCCCTGTCCTCCTTTATCCAACGGTTAATCGTGCTAACAGCAAGGTCGTGCTGTCTAGATACCTGGACAACATGTTGCCCACCCCTGACCTGTTCAATTGCCTTCTGCTTGAATTCCAACGAAAATTTTCTCCGTGCCATTTCCGTGTTCACCCCTTACGGGGAACCAGCTCCCATTATACCCACTTGGACCTATTATAACAGGGGGCTTAATAGTCACAAACCAGTAAGCTTTCTCCAAATGGGACCAAGAGGAAGTATACTCAAAAACCCTTTTTACGAAGGCTCTCACCTGTGAATCCATGGTTTCCCAACAACGGTTTTTCAAGGCCCCACGGATTGCCTGCTTTATTTTTAAAAAACAATTCTTTTTCTTGTTTTTAGGCATATTTTTGTATCCTGATATGAGGTGTTCATACATATTGAGAATATATGATATGCATTCATCAACATCATCTTTAGATAACATAGATTTTTCATACTGTTCCCGAAAACGGGAGCGGGTTTTCTCTATTTTCTCGTATTGGAGTTTGAGGTCAGGAAAGTATTTGAGTAGCTCCTGCAGCGCCAGTTCATCCTGGGGAGGGGGCTGTTCGCACCCCTCATAACGGCAGCTGGTTTCAGCTCAAGCAATTTCGGGTGGAACTCCTTGATATTCTTTTAAAGTTCCTCTTGACTTCTCCCCTTGATCACGGCCAATACGGTCTTATGAATTGGATCATGAAAGAGGGTTACGTACTCATTCCCTTTACGTATGGCGGTATCATCGATGCAAATGATACCATATGTACACAGGGCACAGAGCCGTTTCAGCTCCTGAGGGGATAACACCACACCTCTCCCTTCTTCATCGTACATAATGATATTTTTCTGATTACGATACATCAGCGGGAGTTCGTCCGAACTATCAATTTTATCAAGATCTGTTGATTTTACTATATTTTTGTTCCCTGTCTCGATGATCAAATGCAAAAGTTTTTGCATTTTTTCTGGACTGACTTCCCGGTTTTGATATCTTTTCAGGGCCTCCTCTTCCAGCTTCTGTCCCTGTTCAGGAAGGGATCCCTCAAACAGCATTCCATAAGCCGTCTTCTCTGGGATCCCATGATACCTCGCAGAAGCTTTTGCTGTCGAAACGCTTGCCATATCGGCAACTGATTTTTTACATGCCTTTGTGTACGTGTTCTTAGGTTCAATTATGGAATACACATGGGTAATATCTTCTTTCCCGCACACCGGGCACTCCCATCTCTGTGTACGCATAATCGATAAACAAACCCAGTCATTGATGATTCCGTTTTTTATAATTCTGGGTTTATCCTGAAAACCGGCTTTGTTTACCCGGTATCCCGTTTCCGCCAGACAACACCCGCAGGCAGCACACTTTGTTTCAGGTGAGGGTTGCTTTGCGCGGGATTCAAGTATGGTTAGTGACACCCTCTTCCCAACAGGTCCGTGCTTTTCCGGGAGGTGTGCTTCCACCAAACCTATCACCTCTACCTCGGATATCCCATGAGCGGGGAGGGAAATGCCGGGTTTTGTTATATTGTGATTGAACTCCCTTATTGCTACCGCATCCTTCAAATTTTGGGGCATGGGTCTCATGAGCGGCTTGAGCGCTTATATGGATGCTTTACTATTGTTTATCAACATGCCGTAGTAGTCCTGTGGTTGTGATTTATTGTTTATGAATGCCATTCATAGCTATCCCGACTGGATGCGTCAAGCTAGGCGCAGAAGGGGGGTGGTGTTGTGTTCCGAACTATTCTTTAGTGTGGTTTATGCTAGGGGCATAGGTCGCGTAAGCGGGCTATGGATGTTTTGTTATTGTTGATCAATGTGCTATAGTGACCTTTACAGTGGCAGTTTATTATTGTAAATATCATAAATATAATAGCAAGTCAGGAGTTGTGTATCTAAGATGTTGCCTAAATACAGAATAAATTTAATTTCGAAACTGGCTGTGTTGCTCGTTACAGGTGGTATGATTGCGGTGTCTTCACCCTTCACATTAGCGGAAGACGGAGGAAATACCCTTGGCCAGGGGTCATTAGTAGGCAGTTTAGCTGATGGTGCTTCTTCAGTAGCAGCAGAAGAAGCTAAGCCGGACACAGAGATCTTAGGGAACCCAGTGAGCAGCCATGATCTGTGGATGGAGCAGCAGGAGAAGGAGCAGCAGCGGCTAAGCGAGTGGCAGAGGCAGATGGAGGAACGGCAGCAGCCGAAGTTCCTGTGAAAGTGATTCGATGGCAAAGGCGGGTGACTCATCTAACTAGGGTCAGAAAACCGTAATTTGGTGGGGGGACCTGGAAACAGGTGTAGAGCCCCACGGCCAGAATTTCTGATCATGGTTTTGGGGGCATGAGGGGACGTAAAGCCAAGTTTTTTAATCAGATCGGGATCATGGAAAGGGGTCTTAGTCCTAATCCAATGGGTCCATGGCGATCATTCAAAACGCAGTGTCTTCAGCAGTACAACAAGGACGTTCATTCGTAAAGTGCCTATGGTAAAAGGACCATTTCTCTTGAGGGTGAATAACTCCGAAAAATGTTGCAGAAACAAGGAATGTCATGAACCCGATGGGCTATTATGTATTGATATTTTTTCGATATGAACGTATGGGTTATGTGGTTTCCATTCCCCTGCGGAGGTAAATTAATGAAAAATACAAATGAAATGTTGCATGGATATAAATTTTTTATCTTTGGTTTTTTAGGTTTTTTTTCCATTCTATGATGGTTTTTCACTCCTTTTCTTATATTGCCCTTGAATTAGATTTTTCAAACTTTATTCCAGAAGAAACTATATCGGGTGTAGAAATAGAGTGCGCGTTGATTCTAGGTGTTAGCTTATCCTTGTATTTTTCGTCTTGGTTGGCACCCCGATCTGTACGTTTAAAAAATTTCCAAGAACATGTTCGTTGTTTCAATAAGGATCTTGTGAATTTGCGAACTTATCGAAAAAAATGCAATCAAATTGTACAGGAAAAGGGTATTGCTGCTTGGTTGTGGTATATAGCTCCTTGGTTGGGTATGTGTTGGTTTTTAGTGACTTTGGGTGGGTTTTGGGTGGTGTGGCGATCACCATGGTTGCTGACGCTGGGCATCATAGGTTGGTGTTTCAGTTTTTTGTGGAGAGTATACTGTTTGCAGCGTTGGCGTATGGCAATAGTGTGTACTATGGATACTAAGTTCGTTTGGAGGGTGGTTCTCTGTTTCCTCTCCTCTTATGTGGTTTTGTGTCATGGTTCCTATTTACTTCTTTTGTTTGCGAAAGAGGGAGGTTTTTCTGAAGGATATCAGTCTATATTAATGGCCATAGTCTTAACTCTTTACACTGCGGTTGCGATTGGTCATAGCGTGAGTGCATGGCCAGCATGGGCCCATATTTTGCTAGGTAAACATTTGCCTTATCGAGATCGCAGCGGTAATTCGCTCTATTTTCTTCGGGATATTTTTAAGTTCAAGTATTGTATTGACTACGGTAGTTTTTCTAGTTTTTACTTGTCGTGGTCCCCTGATTTGCGTTGGCAAAAACAGATCCATATGAGGATCTTGATGATATTCATTCCGATGTTTATTATTATGTTTTATTTATATATTAAAATTTTCAGATACTAGTCTCCTTCAGTGGCAGCATCCGAACGGGTATGTGTATTTTCCGGGGGGGATTTTTAGTCCCACTTTTTTGCCTCCTTGGGTGACTTTTTCCTATATTTTTTTAAGCATAATTATCTTATTAATTTGTATAGATAGAAAAATTCGTTCCTGTCCTCTGGTCCCCTCTCGTCCATTTTTATTATGAATCCTATAGGGATTGGGAAAAGTCTATTCTTACTTTACCAAATTTTCGATCTAAATCGCAAAAACACACGATTCCATACTACTTCTGCTTTCTTCCCAATCCCTATGGTTCATGCTGTCTTCTGGTCCGGATCTGTTGGGCATCTGTGGAATCAGATTTTCAAAAATCTTTGTCCATGCGAGGGTTTACCATCCGTTTCCTTGATAGGTTACCGACGCCATTCTAGCCCCAGGATAAGCCATTCGTATGAATTGATCCCGCCCATAATCGCATTCCCATCAGGGCCGTAAGTAGGTCCGTCCCCTTGGTTCATTCCGATGTAGTACATCGGCATCGGTTTGGACGTAGATCTCGTTGATCTCTCTGATTTCCACCAGACACAGAATCATGCCCTGCCTTCCCCCAGCCCGCGCTCACTACCAGGGGCCCTTTTACCCCAGCGGTGCTAGGCAGTTTGAAACCTACCACCTACCAGTCCGTTCCGAAGGGCCCCTATCTCTTGTACAACCCCTTGACATACAGGTACGCGATGGAATGCCACCTGTGGTTCATGGGGGGATATGCTGTTTTCCCCTGTTGGTTCCAGGTACTGATTCCGTGTCCCTATGAATAGAATGTAAGATGAATTCTGTGGTTTCGTTTTACAGTGGAGCAAGCACGCGGGGCGTATGTACGGAATAGGATGCGATGCGAGTCCCCCCGAACCAAGAATCTCGTCGGTGGGAGTTTTGCATCCCATGTATAGGGGCCACCACGGGTGGGACGAATCTGCTCCCCTCTGGTCATAGGAATCTGTATTCGATTGCAGGAAAGGAATGAGGTAGGATGAGGTTTTATACCTTCAAGGTCCCTAGACTGATCGGCGGTCTGATTAGGGCGCTTTTGAGTTCACGGAGGAAAAAGCATTAGTGTTAGAAAAATTCAGTTGTAGTCGCCGGCTGTGCCGAAGGTCTCACATTCAGCACAGACTGGTGTTCTTTTTTATTTCATAATAATCATTAAAAATAACTATTTTTATAAACTTTCTGTATTCATATTTTCTACATAATGGTAGTTTGGGCGGGTATACGAGAGAGGGCCACTATGGTTCCACGTGTTTGTGATCTGGGTAGCCAACCCATTCTATTTTGACTTGGGGTAAACGGAGCATGTATTTTTTATAGTAGGGACAGGGGGCGGGGGAATATCCTTTTAAAAGCAACAGGGTAACAAGCCTGCAAAAAAGGAATGCTATCTCTATCCTAAGGGTGGGTGAGGTAGCATTCCCCTTTTTCGTTTCTTCAGAACTTATCGTGTCTTGGCAGCTTTCTCGATCAGGCCAGATCGGATGGCGCGTGTACTTACCAGAATACGCTTACGGCGCGTACCGTCCCAAACTCGGACTGGTTGTAGATTGACCTTGAAGGTGCGCTTACTCTTTCTGTTGGAGTGACTGATCTTATGGCCCATTCTTTGGCGTTTTCCTGTTACATGACAACGTGCCATGGTTCTCTGCCCCCCTCCTTCTGGAGAATCTCACATTGGTTGATTTGTTGAATCCCATGATTTTTCACCCAACAAAAAACAGGCCCATCCAGTACTGGATTGGGAGTTGTTATAATACATATGCGGAGAATTTCCTGACCCGAACCCCAGACATTGTAGCATAGATCGGTAAGGGGCAACAAGACACGCGATCGAGGGGCCATAATGGTGGAGTGCCTTGCGATTGGTATGTGGATCCCCCCTACAAGTGGTATCGCTCATCATAAGTTGACTTTTCTTCCCAATCGGGCTGGTGTACAATGGAGATAAGCTCGAGTGCGCGTGGAGTTTGGGACGGGGGGTAATCTAGATGAGCCTCGAAGTATCAACCGAATTAGGACGAATCGAAGTGTCTAGTGATGTGATTGCTACCATAGCCGGAGCTGCGGCTATGGATTGCTATGGGTTAGTAGGTATGGCCTCCCTCAGCCATCTCAGGGACGGGATTACGGAGTTGTTGGGTCAGGAAAACCTCAGTAGGGGGATAGAGGTCCGTACAGAGGATGGTGAGCTTTGCGTCAATATGCATGTCATTGTGGGGTATGGGACCAAAATTTCCGAAGTAGCTCATAACATTCAATCCAAGGTGGTATATACACTCGATCAAATGGTAGGCGTAAAGGCAGGTCAGGTCAACATTTATGTACAGGGTGTTCGCCCGGGTCATAATGAGGAGCGCTAGCATGAAGAGAAAGGGGCAAGGGACGAGTGCCTACCGTTGATCAGAAGCTCTTGCTTCGTATGTTGCGTGGGGGGGAGCAGTGTCTTCGTGAAAATGTGGATCAGGTCAATTCGCTCAATGTTTTCCCTGTTCCCGATGGAGACACAGGTACGAATATGCATCTAACTCTGCGTGCAGGGTTGCAGGCGCTGGGGGCTAATTGCTCCGCGACAGTGGGCGGTGTAAGCTCTTCCTTTGCTCGTGGCTTGCTGATGGGGGCGAGGGGGAACTCGGGCGTCATCCTGTCACAGCTCTTTCGTGGTTTTGCCGATGCGGTAAGTGGGAAATTTACGGTCACCGTACGGCAGTTTTCGTCTGCCCTGCAGCGCGGTGTGGGTACGGCCTATCAGGCGGTTCTTAAGCCCGTGGAGGGCACGATGCTCACAGTGGCTAGGGAGTCCGTTCGTGCCGCCATGCAAGTGTCGCACACCGCGGAGGATGTCAAGGTGGTTCTGAGGGCCCTAGTACAGGCTTCTGAGCAATCGGTAGCGAAAACGATTTCTTTGCTTCAGGTGTTGCGCGAGGCTGGTGTGGTGGACGCAGGTGGATATGGTTTGCTTTGCGTTTATAAGGGTATGCTGTCCGCTCTGTTGGATGGGGAGGATGAACTGTCGAAAATTGGACTTTCCCTTCCTGGGATAGGGGAACCAGCCGGGGGTTCATACGGGATCTGTGATCAGAAGGAGTCCCCCTCCCGTGTTGGCAAGTTCAGCTATTGTGTCAATTATTTGATTGATTTGTCAATTCGTCGTCGTTCCTTGAAAAGATTGGATGAGAGGGTATTGCGTCGTGCATTGGAGCAGTGGGGGGACTCCATTGTCGTCGTTCGTGATAGGGATCTACTCAAGGTTCATTTACATACGGAGGAGGTACCAGCCGTTCTCGAGAACTCCCTAGGATATGGGGATCTGGTACATGTAAAAGTCGAGAATATGCGTTTACAGAACCATAAGGTTCGATTGGAGGGTACGTCGCCCCCGTCCTCGCAGGGCGGCGGGAGAACGGGTACCTTACCTCCGCAAGGGGCCCTCTCCCCCCGCGTTGTGGCTCCTATTTCTGCGGCGCATGCTGTAGATAAGCCCTACGCTATTGTAGTGGTAGCAGCTGGGGAGGGCTTGGGACAACTTTTCCGAAGCATAGGCGCTGCTTCTGTGGTGGAGGCAGGACAGACTTGTAACCCTAGTTCCTCAGAGATTGCGGAGGCTATTGATGCAACGCGGGCCTCCTGCGTTTTTGTGCTTCCCAACAATGGAAATGTAGTTCTCCCCGCCCAACAGGCAGCTGAGTTGGCAAAGACTCCCCATGTGGTGGTACTTCCTGTTCGTACCGTACCCCAAGGCTTGGCTGCGGCACTTGCCTTTTCGCCGGATGAGGACCAGGATACCAACAGGCAATATATGATGGCTGCCGCGGCACGTGTGCGATCCGGTGAGGTGGTGCGGGCTGCCAGAGCTACCCATGTCAATGGACGGCGTGTACAACCGGGTGACATGTTGGGAATTTGCGAGAGTAAGATTGTTCGAGTGGGCAGCCAATCGGTGGAAGTTGCGATGGAGTTATTGAGTTATATGCTGGCAATGGGTGGTAGCGTGGTGACGATTCTAACTGGTGCGGATGCGGATCAGAAGGGAACGGAAATTCTACGGCATCATATGAAGGAAAAGCATCCGGATGTGGAGTTGGAAATTCATGAGGGGGGACAACCTCTGTATGAATATACGTTGGCAGTGGAGTGAGTGGATCCAATGGGGGGGGGATCATGGTACTGCATATAGTTACCGATAGCACCGCGGATTTGCCCTTGACCCTGGATCCATCGTTACCTATATCTGTGGTACCCCTGAGCGTCGAATGGGGGGGGGCGGTGCAGGACGATGACGATCGAATGGATCGGGGGGCTTTTTATGCGCAGCTGGTTCAGTCTGATATCATGCCCCGCACCTCACAGCCCTCGCCACAGCGTTTCCAGGATGTATACCGACGGGTTATAGAGCAGGGTGCGACCCAGATTTTGTCGTTG
This sequence comes from Pasteuria penetrans, assembly GCF_900538055.1. Lineage (NCBI taxonomy): Bacteria > Bacillati > Bacillota > Bacilli > Caryophanales > Pasteuriaceae > Pasteuria > Pasteuria penetrans. The sequence goes on along the minus strand of NZ_UZAC03000001.1, from coordinate 238,869 downwards.
CATTTATCGTCGTCCATGAGCGGTACCTATCGAGCTGCTCATATTGCAAGGGAATCGATCCAGCGGGAATATAGTGAAGCTGTCATTGAAATCGTGGATTCGCGTGTACTTACCTATTCATTGGGACTGGGCGTTCTGTTGGCAGCTCAGGCTGCTCAATCTGGTCATTCCCTATCCCTTTGCCGTTCGTTGGCGCAGCGGGCGTTTTCCACAGCCTCCCTTCTGTTCACTGTCGACGATTTTTCCTATTTGCAGCGGGGGGGGAGAATCGGTAAGGCTTCTTCCATGTTGGGTTCCCTCCTGCGCATTTCCCCCATTCTTTCCGTTGTAGACGGACAAGTGGTAGGATTGGAACGGGTTCGGGGGCGAACTCATTTGGTAGAACGGATGTTGCATCATTTTGAGACTGCTATTCCCAGGAATACTGAGGTGGCCGGGGTCCTATTATCGGGTGGGAATCCCGCCCCGGAGGCGTTGTCCTTTTTTGAGGCGATTCGTTCCCGATATGATTTGGGCAAGGTAGAGCCAATTCTAGTAACACCTTGTGTGGTTGCCCACGTAGGCCCCTCCTCGTGGGGTGCTGTTTTGATGCCAACGAAATGGATACACGAGGAGCGTGTCTACTCTCAGGTACCGTACCGTCTTTGATACGAATAAGGGTCCCTCCATGGCAGATTTTCTTCCGTGTTCGCATGGTGTAGGGACGGTACAGATTCGGAAGTTCTGTACCTGCTTGCTTGTGTCCTTGGGGGTGTATATGCACGGGAGGGTGCATGGATCGTTACCTATCTCAGGGATGCGGGGGAATCCTGCCCTTTGGCACCCTCCTTGGGTTACAGCGGGATGATTCCCGTACCAGGGATGTGTGGGGTTTGGTGGATGGAGAGCGGGGTATTCCGAATTGGGATCTGTGGGTTTATGACCGTTTTTCTTTGGTGGAGAAGGTGCTCTCGAGTGGTGGGAGCACCCTAGGGGGAAGAAATGATCCCTTAGGAAGAGTGAGAAACGCAGAGATTGCATCAGGTAGGTCCACGGACGCTCTCGTAGCGAGGCCCCGCGGATGGGTACGATACTCGTTTTTGGGATGATGAGGGATACGTTGATCGGATGTAAGTACGGGAGAAACTCGGGCTATATGGGGAACCAATGCCCCCTATGGGGTGAGATAGCAGTTGCATCAACGATTGTGGTGTGCGGCATATCCTGTCAGGGGTGTCTCCTTCTCGATTGGGGGTTGTTCCCCTTATCCATGGGTCCACGTTCTTATTGCGGATGCGATAGGTTTTTTGTCTTCAAGCAATGCTTTCATTTCTGATAGGGGTCTATCAAGGCCGAATTGGGTACGGGTAAAGGGACAGGGGGGAGCCAGCAATGTTTGCACAGGCTTTTGCTATTACCTTGAAGGGTTTGTTGGGTTGGGTTTGTGGTCCTATTGCTGGTTGGGTTGTGGTCCCTTGGGTGAATAGGATTGGTTCCTCATGGGCACCTGTTGCGATGGATAGGGCAGAGGTAACGAGAGCCCCTTCGGGTGTGATGGCCGGGGCCATGTACTCCGGGGTTATGCCGGTGTCGTTCCCACGCGGGGTCCCCTCGGATGCCACTTTGCGGACAGGGCGGTGCTTGCGCCGACGAATTTCTGGTGATTTCAGGCAGGGGTGTAAGGGTGCGGATGAGGAATGTTGACGACGGGTCTTCCCCTATCCCCTTTGTCCACCTTTACGATATTGAAACCTTCTGAATTCAAACGTTTGTCTACATTGGGTCTTGAAACGGTAGCCGATCTTTTATTGTATTGTCCTTTACGATATGAGGATCATCGTCCAAGGACTTCCTGTCAATTCCGTGATGGTGAGGTAGTGGCTATACGGGGAAAGGTGGGGGGAACGAGTAGCTTACGTTGGTTCGCCCGGCGTCGTTGTCGGTTGTCTGTCAAGATACAGGTGGACCCTCCCCCCGGGGCCGATGGCGGTGCCGATGAGATGGCGGAACATGTTGTGGAAGCAGTGTGGTTCAATCAGCCCTATTGGGGTAGGAAGTTCTCCAAGGGGCGTTCCATCCAAGTGATAGGACGTTGGAATGCGGAGCGTTCCCAGGTCACGGTGCAGCAGACCGTCTTGGATTGCAAGGAGGGTACGGGAGACCATTTGTTGCCGATTTATTCCTCCACACAGGGTCTTCCCTCAGCCTCCATAGAAAAATTGGTACGTGCGGTTTGGGAACGACACCAGGGGGAGGTGCAGGAGCTTTTGCCGCAAGCTTTGCGGGAAAAGTATAGTTTGTTGCCCCGTGGGCAGTCCATCTCCCAGTTGCATCATCCCAGCACCTCGCAGGAAGCAAGGCACGCACGTCGGCGATTGGCCTATGAAGAGTTGTTGATCCATCAGCTCTGTTTGGCCGCGCGGCGTGCCCAGCGTAGGAAGCAGCCGGGGATTGCACGTGTGTGGGATGAAGGGCTCCTGAAATCTTTTTTTTCTGTCCTCCCTTGGTCTCTGACACCAGGTCAGGAGGAGGCTGTGTCCGTCATTCTAGAGGATCTACGTTCCCCCCATCCTATGCACCGTCTTCTCCAAGGGGATGTAGGTACAGGGAAGACGGTTGTTGCGGCATTTGCTTTATATGCCAATGTGCTCAGCGGTTATCAGGGTGCCTGTATGGTACCGACGGAGATCTTGGCGTGCCAGCATTACAACGCCCTGACGCAGTGGATGGTACCCTTGGGGGTTCGCCTCGTTTTGTTGACCAGTCGGATGTCGGCACGAGCTAAACGTGAGGCACTGGGTCGCCTGGCGGATGGTTCAGCGGATGTAGTGGTGGGGACACATGCTTTGATTCAGGATCATGTGGAATTTACCAAATTGGGGCTTGTAGTGACGGATGAGCAGCATCGTTTTGGTGTCAACCAGCGTGCCGCTTTGTATGCCAAGGGAACCTATCCGGACATGTTGTGTATGACTGCGACACCCATTCCCCGCACCCTGACGGTAACAGCCTTTGGGGAACAGGATATATCCTTGTTACGGGAGCGTCCGAAGGGGAGAAAGCCTGTGGATACCTATTGGGTACGGTCCGCAAAATGGCCGCAGCTTGTCAAACATTTACGGGTTGTATGCGAACGAGGTGAGCAAGCTTACGTAGTTTGTCCGAGGATTGAGGCTATGCATGAGGAGGATGTCAACCATGCAGAGCAGCGGTACCAGAAGTTAAAAAAACAGCTTGTCCCCCACAGGGTGGGCTTATTACATAGTCGCCTGGATCCCTTGCAAAAGGAAGAGGAGATGCAGGCTTTTGTGTCGGGTGATGTACAGGTGATGGTGGCCACGACTGTGATCGAGGTGGGTGTGGATGTTCCCAATGCGACGATGATGATCATTGAAGCGGCTGATTGTTTTGGATTGGCACAGTTGCATCAATTGCGGGGTCGTGTGGGCCGCGGGGAAAGGTCCTCTGTATGTGTACTTGTTGCTGATCCGTCCACGGAGCAGGGTGTGGAGAGAATGGGGATTTTAAAATCCACCCAAGATGGATTTGTGATTGCGGAAAAGGATTTGGAGTTACGGGGACCGGGAGAGTTCTTAGGTGTTCGCCAAAGCGGTCTGCCGCGCTTTCATTTTGCTGATTTGCAGAGGGATAAGCGGATGTTGGAAATGGCGAGAGAGGATGCTATTGGCTTGTTGCCGGAATTGGAGCAAAACAAGGAGTGGGCTCTTGTCGCAGAGATAGTAAGGGGGGAGAGGGAAAGGGTACGGTCCGTATAGGTTATGATTACCTTATTTGTGTAAATAATTTGTATAGTACAGGGGGCGGAAAGCCCCCTTTCCTTTGAGACCCCCCACCCGGGTTCTACAAACTCTGCATGGAAGAGGTTTGGGAAATCCTTCCAGGTCTACTGAACAGTACAATCGGCACAACGGCCTCGTCGTCCTACATGTTCTTTCTTCCCCCCATCCCCTAGACCTTCTTGTACGTTCCCAGATAGTGGGCACTGACGTTCCCCCTCCGTTGTTGCCTCCTGATTCCCCTCAGGACCCACATCCAATACCTTCGAAGAGTTGGCATAGTTCTCCTCCACTTTTCCCTCTAGAGGGGGTGCTCCTGAAGCATCAGCATGAGAAAAGAGGGGTGTGAAAGGGAAATATAAACCCAATATAGTAACACCGATAAAAAATAGGGATCGTAAGAAAAATGATCTTGTTAACATATATAATCAGGTGCTACCGCGGAAAAAGATATCAAAATTATTAGACTATTTTTTCAGGTCAAATGATGTGTTTGGGAAATGTTTATATTGTTAATGAATATAAAAACAGTCTGTTCAAGTATTTCCAGCGTAAGTGCTTGGGGGTGGAAAGGTACCCCTTTTTTGGGGATTGTACCTGAAAATTTCGTGCGATCGGTTATTTTTTTTTGAACCATCGAAATCGCCGTGGGATCATAGGAACCGATTCCTATCTCGCCCCCTTTTGCGCACACCAAAGAAACCGACATAAAGTCGAATTTTATTTTTACTTAAATAGTATTATATATTAAACTCTATGTAGTTATGGGTGATCTTATCCTTCTCTTCCTGATCTTCTTTTGAAGATAACAAACAACCTGGGATAAATTATAAGCAGATCTTTTTGCCATCATGGCCCGTGCCACCCTCATCTTACCACGCACCTTCATTCGGGCGGCCTGAAAACGATTCTTCATAGAAGAACAAACCCCCTCCACAGCTGCATGACGATTCCCCTTCTCTTTGTACCCCGGTTGCTCTATTTTGTCTTGTTGTTCCGCCGTTGAATAGGACTGATCTGTGGTGCGCAGGATCCTTCCCCCCTTTTCAGAGGTTTGGCGGCACATTGCTCGGCAAATTTACATTCCCCGCAGGGTACCCTAGTACATTCTTTAGCCGCCTCCCTTACCTCATGGCAGTTGTACCCTCCGTTCTGGTGCATGGTTGGATCTATAGTCAACTCCGAAATCCTTATCGGAATGAAGTGCCCCTTGGGTATTTACATGGGCGACTAAACTCAATCCCTTCTCCTCATCACGGACCTCGACAAGGTTACAAACATATCCTCTACACAATTACTTACCTTTGATACGACATTGGGCGTTTGGATTAAAGGGGCTTTGCAGACTGCTTGATGGCAAGGTGGAACGCACCATGAGTCTCTTTTGCCCTTCTTGTTCAGCCCTCTCTGTTTGCCCTCTTATCATCCTTTGCAACAGCATATGGACTGGGGTGGATTGAAACTCCTTGTACTGGTTCCCAAAGTGCTCGAGGGCTAGGCAAATCTCTAGCAGTGTTGCTCTCCGTTTCACCTTGTCCGTTAGGTGATTCGCTGGTAGAAGGAGGAGGGAACCAAATTTTGGAAAACAGTGTTCTGGGCGGCAATTGTAAGGTTGTTTCTTTCCGCTACAGCATCCTATGTTTATTTCATAATAGGGTACAAATTTTGGTTCCATTAAATTATATATATTTATTAAATTATATATTATAATTTATTTATTAATTATATACTTCATTCATGATTGCGAACAGGGATGTTGCATAATCAATAGAGTAACAGAAGTTTTCATTTAAGGGGGGCATGGTATCCCAATGGATGTGTGAACCAACGACCAGAGACCTATAATGTTTTCGTATCTCTTTTCTTTGTTATTTTGATATCTGTTCTCACTTCAGATATTCATTTTTCTCATATCTATCCAATCAATGTCCAAGTTTTTTTCAATATTGGAATGTTTCCGATTCGCATTGTAATAGGGTCAAGTATCCATCCGTTGGGCTGGCTTGTTTCGTTGATATCCCTAATTTTTGTATAATATTGCGAATGATATAGAATATGGTCCTCTATCTTTATAAAAAATAAGATAAATTTACAGGTATCTTGGGACTTCACTGGTGTCCTTTGACCCTGTGTTTTCATGGGACATTTCTTAATTTTTTTATAGAAACAATAAGGAAAAAAGGAGGGGGATATCATGAATGAAAAATACAAAAAAATAATAAAATACTTTTCCTTAATTTCAAGTTTATCTATGCTAAGTTTTTCTGCTCTCCCATCATCTACCGAAAGAGTAAAGGCGGAGGCTAATTCGTCGTCTGAAAAACAGGATCCTTCCTCGAACACAATAAAGAAGCTCGTTGAACTATTAACTCAGTTGTTTGGTGGATCATCTGACAAGTCGTCCCGTTTATCAGGTTCACAATCCCATCCTTCCAACGATGGACCGGGACCAGGAAATGATGTGGGAAAGGTCCAACCGGACCAAAGTAATAGGTCGGGGACAGAAGATAATAAAGATAATACCTCGGATGGGAAGACCCTTCTTGCCGCTATCTATGCCACCCCCTCCTATAACCAAGAGAAGGGGAAGGATCGGGCCAATCAATCGATTAAGGATGCAAGTGATATTTTATCCCGGCAAATAGGTTTTAAGGTAAAAATGGTTAGCTATCAAACTTTGGGTGATAATATTACAACAAGCGCAGAATCTCCGGCGGGTCTCCAACGATTCAAAAAAGTCCCTAAAAAGAGTTCTCCCCGTGTACATCTCAGGATCTGTTTTGCAAAGGGTAATAATAACTCGGTGAGTGGGTATTCTGACGATGGAGGAGATCCAAATCGACTACCTTACCATACTATTTTTGCTCCGGGGGGCGGTAGTGGCGGGGCTGTTCTAGCGCACGAAATTGGCCATACTCTCGGACTTGGGCATGTGGAAAATACCACCAATCTGATGAATCATAATCATCGTAGTGGCCCCATGGCTTCTAAAATGTTACCTAGTCAAAAAACAAAGGCCAAGAAGGCAGCAGAAAGGTTTGTTAATAAAATCAAATAAGTATTGGGCGCACGTCGGGAACCCCCTGTCATTATACCCACCTGGACCTATTATACCAAGTGGCCTAATAGTTTGAACGAATGAAGTGGGTTCTGATCCAATGTTTTTTCCTTAAAAATTAACATTTTATTTTAAAATTTATTTATTGATAATTATATTATATTATATTATAATTTTAATATAATTTAATTGATTGATTCATTAACGATAATAAATGAGGGGGGTAATTAATTATGAAGAAAAATATAGAAAACAAAAATATGGTAATAGGTGTTGTTTTTACAAGTGCACTACTCCTCAGCCCCATAGGCACACCACCAGGAAATTTGTTAGCCAACAACGATGGCAATACGGGTGGTAACATGGGCAATAACATGGGCAATAACATGGGCAATAACATGGGCAATAACATGGGCAATAACGTGAGTGGTAACGTGAATGGTAACAGGAATGGTAACAGGAATGGTAACGTAAATGGGATGGGTAATAAATTGGGTGATGTGGTTAATTTCCCGGGTGGTCCGGGTGGTCTAAAATCGGGTTTTAGTGGTTTGCAAAGTGGCCTAAAATCAGGTACTGATAATAAACAAAATGCAAAATCAGGTTTTGGTGGTTTGCAAAGTGGTTCAAAATCGGGTACCGATACTAAACAAAACAACACGAAAAAGGGCAACAGCGATGTAATGGATGGAAATAAACAAAACAACACGAAAAAGAGCAACAGTAATACAGTGGATGGACAAAAAAAATCCGGAAACAAGGGCATCATCGAACAGCTTCCTGGGCCTATTCGGGAAGTCGTGAAAAAGGTGGGGGAGGTGCTTGGAGTAAACCAAGGGGCAAATAGTAAAGATGGAGAAAAGAATTCAACAATAAAAACCGTGCAAGATAAAAACAATGGGGGTAAAGACGGAGAAAAGAATTCAACAACTAAAACCACGCAAGATAAAAACAATGGAGATGGGGAGAATTCAAGCAAAAGTGAGGGGGATAATAAGGTAACGGCAAAGACCGATGAGGGTACAAGCGAAAAGATACAATCCGGGGGAACTGAGGATTCCTGTAAAAAGAGTTGTGGATCAGATGAGGAAACAGTTAAGGCAGATGAACCAGACAACAACAATAATGAGACAAGCACTGACAACAGCACCAAAGATGATTCGAAGGAAAGCAATTCTTCTGGAGGGGGGACAGCAGAAAACAGGTATTATATTGTAAAAAAGTCAGATCTGAACAAGGGTAAAGGTATCACGGTTATAAGGCAAAATGGGCAGAGAGCAACAGCGGATCCAAAATCTCTGAAATCACCAACAACAAAATAATAATTCCTTTTTTCAGAAACGGTTGGTTGTCGAAGGTTGCATCCCAAATTTGGGATGCAACCAAGAATTTTGATTCCTACACGTGTTTCCTATTCGCATGGCTAGAGATAGGAGGGGTACCTCAGGAGATTTTGATGACAACGAGATGGGCGTTGTTGAGATCGGAGGCGACGCCTCCCGTATTGATGATTTGCAACCGGCTTGGTTCACCTGGGGGTGTGTTGAAGACAGCTGGGATCGTAATATTTCCCAATCCTAGCCCCTCCACCACAGATTTTTCATTGAGGGTGATAGAGAAACCGAATCCGGCCAATGTCCAGCAGAGAGCGAGATAGGTATGATCAGGTTTTAGATGGATGATAGAAGAGTTTGGGGTAAAGGAAATAGCTTCCCCATTTTTCGTGATGATTTGGTCAAATACAATGGGCATTTTCACTAGTAAGGATTGCGAATGGGCCGAAACCAACAAATTATCCACCATGGTAGACAGCGCGTGGGTTCCTTGGGGTCCTGTAGGTCCTACATCTCCCTGTTCTCCCTTCGGGCCTGGCGGGCCGGGTGGACCGGTTTTCCCCCTAGGTCCCTGGGGGCCTACGGGTCCTGGATCTCCCCGTTCTCCCTTAGGACCTGGGGGTCCAGGGAGATCATTAGGTTTGGTTTTGAAATTTTGGAGTACTGTACGATTCCATTCCCCTTTGGTTTCCGACGGGTTCGTTGGTTTATACCCCGTCTGTTTTGTTGTTAGGACGAGGTGATCCTCTATTTTTTCCTCGCCTATTCTAGGGCTCATTGTTTCCCTAGATTCGACGGGCGTGGGTGTTGCTTGGTCCTTGGCTGTTCTTCTTCTTCCGATCCGTTGGCCTCCTGCTATGCCCCCGGGTCCGGGTAGTATAGTTGTTTCTGTCGTTTTCGTTGATTTGGTGGTTGGGGGTGGTATACCTAGGATTTTTTTGGATCGTCCAGGATTTGTATGGGTATTTCTGAATACAGTCTCCCTGGTAGAACCTTGGTCTCTTGGGGCCCTCCCTCTCCCTTGATGGAATTCGTTATGGAATTCGCTCAATCGTCCCTCCGAATGGGACGATATAGGGTTCCATCCGGAATTCTCGATTTTTTTGTTCGTTTCCCTGTGGGGTGATTTTTTCTCGGGAGATGGTATTGGAGGATCCATTCTCCGCAATGGATCCTCCAATGTACCCCTTGTAAGGGGGGGATTTTCGTGGGTTCCGATCGAAGAAGGGGTAAGGGGGCCGATGGTACTTGGGGTACTTTTTCCCTCCCCATGATAGGGGGGATTGCTTTTGTCTTCATGGGATGGGTTTGCCATGGTTTTTGGGGGCAACGGGTAGGTGTTTTCAGGGATGGTTTCCTTTTTTTCCCCAATATGTTCAGCGGAATCGCTATCCCCGGGGGGGTTCTCTTCTTTGCAATTTTCTTGATGGGCGGCGGTCTTGTGAATTACGACATCACTTAGGTTATTTTCTACAGGGGGGACGAATACGTTGGCCGTGGAATCTTTCTCTCTTTTTTTCTTATGAAATTCTATATAATTGATCAATTCTAATAAATAATCATCTGTAGAAGTATCAACATTATTTTTTTTGTTGCTTTGTTCCTCCTTCCTTTCTTCCCCCATGGATGGGTTTATGGATGTATTCGCTATTTTTCTGTCCCATGTGCGAATGGGTACGTCTTCCTCAATTATCTTTTTTTTTCTGTAGGTGGGGGGATGTCGTTGGGGGTCCCGGTGGGCTTGGCAGAGTGGGTGGAATTTTTCTTTTGGGATGGCGATGTCGATGTCGGGGTGGTGGAACGGTTGGTTGTTTCCTTGGTTTTCGGGTGTTTCAGTTCCGTTCGGGTAGGGTGTGGTGTGGATACTTTTGATGGTTTGGTTGTGTGGGAGGGGGTCTTTGGAAAGGGAATGGTTTTTTCTTGCAGGGTTTCGGTCGATGGTGGTTGATTCTGTTTTTTCTTTTGCAATGGTGAATCTGTTGTGGTACATTCCCCTCCATCTCCATCTACGATGAGCGTATCCTCCTCCTTTGCGGATAGATCATTTTTATATTTTGATATGATGTTATTTTCTGCTGATTGTTCGGTTTTTTTGGGGGTTATATTTCCTTTTTTCCCTCCGTGGTGTGGGGGTATGTCTGGGCTAGGTGGTTTTGGTTTGGGTTTCTTGTCCCTGGAACATCCGCATTCCTCCTCATATTCCTTGGATTTATGCAGATCAGTGGTGGGTTGATCTTCTCCAAACAAGGGTGTTTTTTTGGTTCTAGGGTGGTGGCTGTTTCTGTCGCCGCTGTCCCCCCTTTTTCCCGCAAGTGTTGGTTTAGTGGAGAGAGAGAGATTTTCTTCGGTTTCCCCAGCCTTGGATGATGGATCGGGACGATGATCATGAAGGCCCGCTGTTTTCTCACCTTCTGTTGTGTTCTTGGTACTGGTGGATTTTTTCTTATCTTTTGTAGTATGGGTGGAGGTTCTGTGTTTGGTTTTCCCTGTTGTGGCCCCTTCAGAATCCAATGGTACGGATCCTTCCCCGTATTCCTCTGTTTTTTTTCCATGTGAGGGATCTTCTTCCGCCCTCTTGGACTTTCCCCAGGTATTTTTTTCCATCTTCGCTTTGGTAGGAGGGGTTGAGTCTCCTGTGTCCAATATCAGGGATCCATTTTTAGATTCTTGTGAATTTTCTTTCTCGAAGGATAATTCGGTCCCCGTGTATTTTTTCGGGTTGGATTCCTTTGCCTCGGGATTGTGTTTTTGGGGTGTCTCTTCTCTCCTGTTTGGGTTGTCTTTGGTAAAGGATTTTGATTTGGATCCTGATTTCTTTGTGAGGGATTGCGCACCTTTTTCCTCTTCTGTGGATTCCTTTGTGGGATTGGATTTCCGTTTCATTTCTGAATGGTTTTCCAAAGGGTTCCCCTCTGTTTCCGTTTTGTATCCATGATCGACCGTTTTTTGAAAATCATCCTGGGTATGTTTTTCCCTAAAACTAGTATTTTTGTCTTTTTTATCAAAACGTTCAGATAGTATTCCCTTTTCCGACACCTTTTCTGTTGATTTTGCTTTTTTCGTGTTTCCCGTGGTTCCTTCTTCCCGTCCCCCTGGAGAATAGGTTCTCCTTTTTTCTCCCTCACGGGTGGGATCATGATCCGTATCACGCGTTTTTTTCACCGGGTGATCCTGATTTTCTGTTTCTCCGATTTCTTCCCGTTCGTTTGTTTTATCCTTGTTATTCGATTGTTTTACCGTTTTTTCTTCATTATAATCTGTTGTTTCATTTATTACATCCTTCTCATTCACCGAATGGGTGTGGGGCGTGGGGTACTTGCCTTTGAGGGTATCTAGGAGTTGACTCAGGCGTGTCCTGGCCTTCAATATGTCCTCCACTGTGATCGGTGTTTCGGTTATTTCTGAAAAAATATCCACCAATTTTTTTAGTTCCTGATTCTGGTTTTCCAGCATGCGTTTGGTCAAACCCAAATCCTCCATAATCAGGGGGGCAATGAGTAAGTTGACGGCTTCTTCACGGGAGAGAAAGGGGGGGTGTAATCCCGGTATTTCGTTTTTTTCCGAAGAACTCATAGGTGTACGCTCCTTAGTTTTATTGTGAACAATGCTAAAAAATATGGGAAGGGGGGACAGAATACGTGTGGGAATGTATTTTGATTGTTTGATTTATAAAAATCATTATTTTTAAAATTATGTATAAATATTTTTATTATTACAATAATTTTAACAATTGAAAAGGGGATTCAAATGGATTGCATGACATGGATGGGGGTACGGAATGGAGATAGAATATGGCATGGCTGCAACATTGGTACCGTATCATGGTCCTTTTTGGGGGAATGTACGACATTCCTAGGAATAGCGGGGGATGTTCCTATGTGGTTTGTTTTTTCCTTAGTACAATTTCTTCCCCCTGATCATGATAGCGTTCCTCCTCCAGAAGTTGATCATGGATTCTGGATATCTCCGTACGACTAGGCTGGGGTATGTTTTTGGGGGACCCATGGGGGTTCTTCTCATTCGGTTCCTGAGTCACGGGTTAGAATCCTAATATTTTAAATTATAATGATTATGTATATAGGGGAATGGCCTTAGAAATGGGAAGGGATCGTTACCCCGGTTCCCATGGATCGATGACCTGGTGATTTGGCCGTCAGCAATGCTGTTGGAGCTATGGTGGAACCATTTTCTTTTGTTTGATTTGGCGTCGTCTCTTGCGTTTACCAGGTTGTATTCCCAATGGTTTTTTCGTTTTCGTGTTCAGTTTTTTTTTATGTATCATAAAATAAGGCGAGTCTTTCTATCTATGGGAGGATGTTCTACATAGGGGGGAGGGCTTTGCGATACCAAAAAGGTGTCCATGCGGTGATCATAGGCGGGATGGCTCTTCTATTGCTTTCCCATCCCGAGCCGGCCATCCAGGGTTCTCTACACGGTATGAGGTTGTGGTGGCAGGTGATTATGCCCTCCCTTTTGCCCTTTATTGTGGTGGCGGAGATTTTATTCCACTCTGGGATTATAGAAAACCTAGGTCGGTGGGTTACCCCTATTTTTCGCCCCCTGTTGGGCATTCCTGGATCCGGATCCCTTGTGTTGCTTCTGGGGTGGATGTCGGGTAACCCCACAGGGGCTCTACTTGCAGCTCGTCTGCGGAGGGAGGGGTGGGTTACTCAGTCGGAGGGGGAGAGAATCCTTGTAGCTTCTTGTACTTCTGGTCCCCTATTTCTATGTGGTGCTGTGGCAGCGGGTTTTTTCCAGAGGCCTGAATTGGCTATTCATTTACTTGGTGGACATCATCTTGGAAATTTACTCCTTTTGTTTCTTCTCCGCTGTACCCTATGGCGGACTACTCGCAGGGAACCCTCGGTGTCGAATTGCGATAGGCAGGACGACGGTGTTATGGCTGTTCTTCGATCCCCTCAGCTCTCCCTTGGCGCTGTTCTCCGGGAAGCAGCCGAACGATCTATGCAAACCATGTTGGTTTTACTTGGTATACTCACCACATTTTCGGCTATTCTTCATCTTGTGAAATTCGTAGGTTTTTTCTCATGGATCCACCATGGGTTGGTTCAGCAAGATTCTGCCATGGCTTCTTTGGTAGTCCCTGTTCTTGTTGGGGGCGTGGAAATGACTTTGGGAATCCATGACATAGTGGCCCAGCCTGTTGATTTGTTGATTCGATTGGGGGCTGTAGCGGCGGTTGCTGCTTTTGGTGGGTTTTGTATCCATGCCCAAGTGGCTAGCTTATTGGTAGGTACGGATCTTCGTTATCGTGTTTATTGTCTAGCGCGTTTGGGACATGCTTTTCTTGCTATTTTGTCTACTGTGGGGCTGGCCCTTTGTTTCTCCCTTCCTCCCGTTGTCTTGCCTGTTTCTTCTCCCGTTCCAAGTACTGGGGTGGTGGAATTTCATGGGGCTCATTATTTATGGATTATGATTGGGATATTGTGGCTGATGGGTTTGCGGAGGCGGTATTCATGGGTAACCCGCTAGCGAGTGGTTCTGCGTTCTCATTGTTGAAATTTGCTTCGGAGCGCAGTTCCTACATGGGGGGGAACGAGGGCGTGGAGAGGTGCCCCATATTGGGCTACCTCCTTGACCATTCCTGAGCTTATATAAGAGTGCTGACTGTCACTCATCAAAAATAGGGTTTCGATGGTTCCGCCAATCTGACGGTTGAGGGAGGAGATTTGCAACTCATACTCAAAATCCGAGGTGGCTCTTAGACCGCGTAGGATGACTCGGGAGTTTTGTCTATGAACGTAGTCAACGAGAAGTCCTTCAAAGCTGTCCGTTTGGACACTAGTCCAGTTCTTGACAGCCTCCGTTAGCATTTCGAGACGTTCTGGTATGGAAAAAAGGGGTTCCTTTGCGCTGTTGACGGAAACGGCCACAATTAGTTTTTGAAAAATCCGGGAACCTCTCATGATAATATCCAGATGGCCGTATGTGATCGGATCAAAGCTACCAGGATAGATGGCAATATGCATGGGATCATTCCCCCTGGCGATCTATTTTTTTAGTTTCGGTACATGGTGAAAACAGAGGAACCGTATTTGTGTTGTGCTCGAGCATGCAGGGAATGGATTTGCTCCGGTAGGATCTGATCGTGTGCGTGTTCCGCGACAACTTGTCCCCTCGGGGAAAGTAGGGGGCCGGTTGCTATGGTTTGAAGTAGAATCCTGAGTAATGGGGAGTTGTAGGGGGGGTCCAGGAGAATGAGGGAGAAACGATGGGGTGCACGGGATAGTATACGTAGGGCCTTCCGTGCGTCATAGGGGAGAACCGTTGATCGATGTTGGAATCCTGTGGATTGGATATTGTGAAGTAGAATTTTACATGTGCCTGTATTGTGTTCAACAAAGATGGCTTTTTCTATACCCCGACTCAGCGCCTCTAGGCCAAGGGAACCGCTGCCGGCACAGAGGTCGAGTAGGGTACCACCGGAAAAAAAGGGCCTAGGATATGAAATAAGGCCTCCTTGACACGGTCACTAGTGGGACGCACATTCTTAGGAGGGCATTGTAGGCGCCTTCCTTTAGCGGTTCCCGCTATGATACGCATGAGTACATTCCCCCTATGCAGTTGGAGATAGGATATGAACCATACCCTCACTTAGCATAGAGTAAGGGGAAAGGAGGCACAAGGGATGGACGGAAGGATTCGCGGCTATCTACTCTGTCCCAGCGGCATGGGGTGTACAGGTAGGATAAACACAGGCTTTTCCTGTGCAACTGGGGAATCCGTCGTGAAGGTGCCTAGCGGCTGTTGATCGTCGCTAGGTCGTAAAGAGCCGAGAGATATCGAGGAGCCTTGCCACACAGGGGGGACTGGTTCGATCTGATTCATCTAAAAGACTTCTGTTCGTCTGCCGGTCACTGGTAGGCGGGGAGCAACACACGTAACATAGAAAAAATTTCCCTTTATTTACAAATTACAATAAATAAGGTAAAATATCGTCGAGTCATTTGTCATCATCCATTGTCTTATTCATAAAGTCTTAGATTCCCCTGAGAAAACCATAGTAAGAAGATAATGGATCTATTTTCACATCCTGAAACATGCATGGGAAGCAAACCCAGTGTCCCACACACATGCCGTGTAAACCAGGCATCTAAAGCATCAAGTTGCTGTTATCCTCGCATGCTGGAGAAGATTCGATTACTCAAACGAACTACTTGCAAGCATTACAATGTCAGTCATGTTACCCAAATAATGACGAATCATGACAGAACACTCGATATGCCAGCCAGGGCGGTCTATATCCCCAAGGCATTTCCCAATCCAATTCTTGAGCCTCTGCCCCCCAAAAGCAAAATCAAGCACGCTTTCTTTCTTACCCCCTGGCTCACCACTCCGCTCACAAGCTCCTCTAGGGGTGGTGAGCCAACTTACCATAAGCCCGGAAATATACATCCTCTTCGGAAAAATAGGCAACACTTTCCACCATCAATGCACAAACAATCTCTATCATGCCCTTACCATGAGCCGCGCTGGGGTGGTTTGGAACCTACCACCGATCGATCGGTTTTAGAGAGCCTGCTCCTTCATCCTTTCTGTACCCAGCCCAGCTTGGCACACAGTCTCTCAAGTTCTATACAAGGACCTAAATCGGGTCTATCTCGTCTATATACCGCGTGTCACCGAGGTAGTAAATAGGTCTCCTCCTTCGGTTGATCCCGAATCTAGATTGCTGACATCGGTTTTGACATGGGCTTGTGACTTTCAATGCGTCATCGAACGGTTTGCTTTCGCTGATCTCCCCGATTCTTACCGGACAGGGGTGCTACCCTACCTTTTCTTGACACACGTCAGCCGGTCATTTGGATATGCCCACTTCAGTTGACCCGACATCCCAATGGTGAGTTGTATGCTGAATATATGGAGGTAAGCAATGGTAAAATTATATAAAGATATAGATAGACAAAGGGAGCCCTTAAAACCGGATTGGGTAATACAAGAGATGGCCGTGAATACAACAATCGAAAACCAGGAGAAGGGACAACAACCGGCTTGGTGTGAGGATCATGTGCAGGAGCTCCGGCGGAGGGTATTGATTTCTTTACTAACTATTTCTATTATTTTTATTTCAATTTTATTATGTTCGCAGTCTATTTTACCAATATTTTTGGAGTTTGCCTACCCTAATTACAATATAATTACTCGTAATCCTATGGGGGGATTACAGTCTAGTTTGCACATTTCCTTCATCATAGCTTTTTTAGCTGCTTTACCTGTAGTGCTTTGTCAGACTTGGAGATTCATTGTACCAGGTTTAACGAAACGGGAAAGGAATTTGGCCCTTGTTTGGGTACCTACCGTGCTTGGTTTATTCTTCTTGGGTTGTTCTTTAGGGGTTTGGTTTGTCTTCCCATGGGCACGCAACTACTCTGGCGAGTACAATCGCTCCAGCGGTCTGCTCATGCAGTATGACATTGAACATGCTTTGCGTTTTTTTTTCATGGTTGTGGTGCCTTGTGGTCTTATTTTTGAAATTCCTGCCCTCGTATGGATTCTTGCCCGCTTGCGAGTTATCACAGCGGCAAAATTGAGGCGGATGAGAAAAATCGCATATTTTTTGTTGCTTATTTTTTCCGCGGTGCTATCACCTGGTGACTTTTCATGGTTTAATTGTATTTTTATGATGTTTTTATTCCTCTCCTATGAAGCCAGTATTGCCTGGTTGAATTGGATGGAATCAAGAGCCAAGAGAGATAGCTTGCCATGGGAAGAAAGAGAGAAGTGAGTGTGTAGTGCAGACAGGGGGAGGCTGGAACTATCCCAATTTTTCTGTATAACACTTTTGGGTTGCATCCCAAATTTGGTGTAGGGGCCTTTCCTGCGTCGTCTAATGATCCATTGGGTCTTGGCCGCAATCGGACCTGTGGGTTCGGTCTCGGGAGTGGGGGTTGAACCATTATTCGATAGATCGAATGTATCGTGATAGGATCCTATGTTTACATATGCCTAGATTTTAATTCTATCCTTGGTGCTGGTGCTGGAATTAAAAGTCAGTTGATTTGGTTTTTTCCGATATTAATTATATTTCAAAATGATATATATTGATTGCTATTAGTTAATGAATTACTTCTGTATAATATGTATGGATAATTTGTAATGTAAATAAAAAATTGAATAGTATGAATGTTTTGATCTAGATATGTGTGAAACGTAACGATTATGGTTGTATTTCTACTATAACCATGGAAACTCGGTTTTTGAACCCATGATCGCGGAAATGAATGCCTTATTCCGCACATCTTGGCACGCCAAATAGACCGGCCTATAGTTCCGATTATTTTATGAATTTTTTAAATTATTAGATATGCTCATCACGATATGGCTTCTCTCCTTCTTATTCTTATAAATTTTACTATATATTCGGAGACTTGAGATGTGTTATACGCTACACACTTTGCGAACATTGTCAACCTAGCTCTTCGTTCACCACGCACCTTAAGTCGGCGAGCTCCGTAAGCATTTTTTAGTGCGGAGCAAACGCCCTCAATGGCCGCACGACTGTTCCCTGCTTCCCTATATTTTGTCTCCTCCAATTGATCTCTTTGCTCCGCCGCCGAGTACGTTCGGTCGGTTAATCTTATGGTTCTTCCCCCTGTTTTGTTGAGTTTGCCAATGCACTGATCCGCAAAGGGGCACTTCTTGCAATCCTCCCCGTTGAAATAAGCCACACTGGTCCCGCTCCCTGGTTTTCTCCCTGGTTTGTACTGGCTGTTCTCGGGTTCCTTGTTTGCCACGCACCGTGTAATTTCCTTTGTTCTTTTGTCTCGCACAAACGTGCTTGCCCTCAATTTATCGGGGTTCCCCCTTCGGCCCGTCATATTGGTGAAGCATAGCGAAATACCCTTTGATTGGGCAAGTTCGCTTATCTCATGGCTGTAGTACCCCCCATCGGCACACAACCGCATTCCATCATGGGGAACCCATGTTTCTATGTACTCCTTCGCAAAGGCCGTATCTGGATGAAGGGAACCTTCCATATCAAAGAAGGAAATTAGGCTTACTCCCTTCTCTCCATCACGATCCTCTACGATTTGGCCGGAATATCCCCCTGTTTGTTCTTCTTCCTGTACTGAGCATCAGGATCATAAGGGCTTTGTAGACTACCAGAACGCACCTTGGAGAGCATCCTGAGATTTCCTTGTTCATCCTCCTCAGTTTGTTCCCAGATCACCCTTTCCAGCAATGCATACTCCTTGGTTGATCTGATGTTGTCATAGTGGGAGACCTGTTCCCTTACAGCCAAGCAAACCCCAATTAGCTCTGCAGTCCTATGATCCCTTGCTGTTGCCCCTTTTTTGGGGGGAAGGGGAGGCTGATAGCCCAATGATTGCCGACTATCGATGTCTGTTAGTTTACACCCCTTCTCCAGAAAAACCCCCCACTCCGCGGGGAGGGGAATCAGGAGTTCAGCCGAGATACAAACCACATTTTTCGCCACCAGATAGATCACGTCATTACGGGTCAATTTCCTTATGTTGCTGTTGATTAGCGTGCTATCCATTCTACGGCAGGTGGATGTCATACCTACTATTGACTTTTGGAAGGTGGTGAAGTGCTGAAAGGAGTCCTGTGTAACATTGCATTTTGTTTTCTCCTCGTATGCCAACAACCGTTTTCTGCCTTCGTATAATGTTCTCCTACCTATAAGGGGCTTTCCTTTTTTGCCCCCCAGAGCTTCAAAGAACACTCCTTCCCGTGGAATACGTTCGATCAATTCCCTGTCTGTCCACCCAAAGGTTTCTTTAATGGACTCCAGGATTATGGTAAAAAGGATATCCTTGCAGGGTTGACCGATAGTATTATGATAATCGGCATATGTTTCCTTGTACCATGAAGCATGTTTCTCATAATACTCGCAAAGGGTTGCAAGTTTAATTTCTTCCTTGGTGGAACACCAGCGCCACTTATTCGCGAAGCATTCAATCCATTCCTCTACCCCTTCCAAGTTCGACTGTTCTATGGTACAATACCCTGAGACCATCTGTTATCAACCTCCCTTTATAGTGGGTATAAAGAGGATTGTATAGGAATAACAGATGGTCTTCAAGTTTCTTTGAGGGTATTTTTCAGGTAATACATATAAAGTTGTTTCGAATGTACGTAAGGAAGGTAGGGTCATATCCTATTTTGACTATATATTCGGAATATTATTATAATATCGGTAACCTAACCATAATTAGGGAACCGAGCTTCTATAGATAGTATGATTTCATAAAATTTTATGTAGTTATTTTTATGAATCCGCAAAAGCCCACTTTCCATTTTTATTCGAACCTCAGGAAACAATTGTGAACCTTTTTAACGGCACCAGCACCATCCTTCTGTATTCCAAGGTATTCTAGAGGGAACATAGTAGGACATATACTTTATTTTTATAAACATTCAATCTTTATATGTTATAATCATGGGCAACCCACTCCCTATTAGGGAATAAATTATGTATCCAAAATTATTGAATGTATTTTTATTTTACTTTATGTGTATTAAACACTATATTAATCTTATGAAATATTCCAGCAATTTACCCCCTGATCGTTTTCCAGGTGGCTATTGCAACATACGATAGCAAGGTTCTCATAGTTCCTCCAAATCCAAACCCAAAAACATTGGCGAAAGTCAAGCTTGGTGGCACAGTTCTTTCCCTCTATAAGAGCATGGGTAGCCTTGTCTCCTCGATGGTAATTTGCAATGGACTGTTGCTCCTCTGTAGGCTTTCTGCACCTTTTCTAATGTTCTTGTGGTCGTGCTGTAATCCTACCCTGATGAGAGCGTGCAGATTTCCAACATCCTCTATAAACTCGTAGGCTTCCCCAAGTTTATGCTAATTTGCAAGATGAAATATTTTTTCCAGGAGTAGCCTCTTGGATTCAGCGGGTCAACCCCCTATTTTCAACCCACCATGGCAAAATAGCCCTACCATCCGTCTTGTGCGACACAAAGCAAGCCGATGCCCCATTTTCTTCGTAATGATTCCCAAATTTATAAACCATTTTTATGATATTACTTCATATAACCCCCGACTCTAGCCCCATTCGTTCTCATCAGGTCCGATTTTCTGAAAGTAATCCAAAGTAGGAAATTGCCCGCCGAAACCGTAGGCAAAATGTAATTTATAGTGCACCCCGAGCCAACTTTTCGATACACCCAAAACCGAAAAAAGCGATCCAAGGGGTAGGTGCTAGGTAAGCCCTCGGCCCCGCTGGGAAAAGCAGCCTATTTCAGGACGAAACAGACTTGTATTTATGGATTATCATTCAACCACTAATTTTTGATCGAAACCAATGACCCCATTTATTACCTGTTGTAAAAAACAAATCATAAATAATAAAACAAATCTCATTAACATTTATTACCTAAAATTAAGTATATAAATTATAAAAAATAGATGAAATTGGCCTGAAATCGGGATTTTTAAACGCAATTAAAGACACCATATACTAACATTATAAAATATAATAAAAAATGTATTATTATATTTATCAAAATTCGATCTTATTAGGGTAGATTATGCAATTGGAGTGAGAAATTTATATAACCTTAACAGTCCTGATTAGACCCTGGTTTCGGGGGTCCTTTATGATTTTCCTGTATTCGTGTGGTGTCAAATACCCCAAGCTTCCATGACAGTACTCCTCGTTGTAATGCCTTACGAACGCAACATGTTCCTTATGGAATTCCTCAAAATTGCGAAACTCAAACCTGTCATAGAGATCACTTTTTACAATACTATGGTAGGATTCAATATGCGCATTATGGTTGGGTGATTTATTAGGTATTCGTTCATGATGGATTTCTTCCGCCCCAACGAAACCATAGAATTCATGACTAATGAATTGGGAACCATTATCTGTTCGTATTACAGGCTTGTTCTCCCCTTTTCCAACATATTTGTTTAGAGCCATCTGAACCCCTTTCACTACATTCCTTGATTTACAGGACAGATAGCTATCAGAGAAGACAATACTTCTGTCAAAAACATCTATGATGCTAAAAACTTGAACCATGGTATGATCCGCAAGTCGTTTATACTGAATATCCATCTCCCAGAGTTGGTTGGAAGCCGTTATTTTCCGTTCATAAGCTTTGTTGGCTGGTAGGGAGGATCGACGCTTTTTTCCCCGGTAGCGAAGGATTCCTGTCTTTCCTCTTTAACCCACCTACTGATTGTACTGATAGCAACGTCGCATTGTCTGGACACTTGGGCAATATGTTGTTCACTTTTGACCTGATCAACCGCCTTTTGCTTGAATTCTAACGAGAACTTTTTTCGAGCTGCTTTCATGTTTACCCCCCATGGGGAACATGCTCCTGTTATGCCGCTCCAGGTCTATTATACCAGGGGGCCTAATAGTCAGGAAGTAACCCTCTGTGTTTTTTCTTCAGGGCGTCCTTTACGAACCCTTTTTTCGAGTTCCTTATACATACAGTCCACCCATTTCCAGTGCAGATGACAAGACAAATGCCAGCGGAAAACAAAGAAATCATGGGGGAAGAATTTCTCTTTTTTCTTGTAAAATGCTAACAAATATGTAATATATTCATACTTATTCTTTAATTTTTCCGAACAACTAAGTAATTCATTAAGAATATTCCTCTCTTGATCGGAAAGTTCTTCCCGATAATTTTTCCATAGTAGGTCAAGTAACAATTCCTTTATGGTGGGGGCAAATCGCTTATCCCTAAGAGTGACTCTCAGAGGAGGGTGTAAGGTAAGATCCCTTATATTCTTGATGATGTGAAAGCGATCCAACACAATAAGCGCGTTGGGGAATTCCGATAGAGCAAACTTAGTATAGATAGGGGCTCGGTCCATGGCAATAACCGCTGGATCAAGTTCATATAGGTGGTGATTTTGCCTCTGGTAGTCCATAAGTTCCTCATATTTTCGGCCTTTTATCACAGCCAATACAGACCCAAGTTTTGTATCATAGATAATAGCTTGTTCCTTGTCGATGTATCATCTATACTGATGGTCAAACAACGTCCCTGTTCCCTGGCCTGCCTAATGGCCTTTTCCTCGAGTTCTTTTCTCTTTCTAGGAAGAAATTCATCAAAAAATAGGGTATAATCTGTTCTCACCGGTATTCCATGTAACCTTGCTGCTTTCGCTGCTGAAGATAGTACTGCCGTTGACGAGAACATTTCCCCACAAAAATCTGCATATTTTTTCCCTTTCCCAACAAATGCATACACATGATTGAATTTGTTCTCGCAGTAGGTACATCTCCATCGTTGGGGTTTCATAACAGATTCAATTTCCCATAAGCCAAGGATGCCGTGTTTTATTTTCCGTTTCTTGTCGAATCCCGCTCTTACAAATTTTTGTCCCAAATTTCCCGAATCCTCACAGGAACACCTGATTCCCGGGGATGGACGGTTGACAATGGACTTTAGGATATAACGAATTCTCATTTTATCTGATCCTGTGGGTCCTAATTTCTCTATTTTCATGATTTTCACTTCGTCCGAAAAAGGGGGCCTTGGGAAATCTAGTTCTGTTTTCATCTCGACAACCCCTTATTCCCTGATAGAGGGTGAGTTGCCAATTATTATAACATATAAAACTTAAATTTTATAAAAATAACGCATATGTACTACTGTGTTCCCACAAGAATACCTTGGAATACAGTGGGGGAGAATCCGAATCTAGGCAGATGTAGACACAGAAACCTACCACGATACATTTGAGCTATCGAACCATGGTCCAGCCCCCACTCCTGAGACTGAACCCCCAGGTCCGAAGTTTGGCCAAGAGCCCTTTTTCCGACAATGAATCGTCAGGTTCGGTATACGGCCAAGATCCGATCGTTTGTGCGAATGGCTGTTCTGGGGCTAGAAATTATGTATGTATTTTTAATTATTTATTGCTATTTTTTAAAAAAACGATAGATAGGTATCATTAGTTAATACATAATAATACAAATAAATTGTTCATCACGAAATATCATGCCGATTTATTTCCTGCAGAAGGGATTGAAATGAAAAAAACAAGTACTATCAAATAACATTGATATATTTATTGAATATTATTTTTATTTATTATATAATATGTTGTACGAACACATAAATTATATTTTTTAAAAAGAATAATTATTTTATTGTAAATTTATTGATTTAATTTACAATAAAAAATGCAACGGGGGGGTATTAATATATGAATTCAATCCAGAACAAGAAAAATGCCAAAATCCTAGCTCTCATTATGAGTCTTTCTCTAGCAACCCCTATTACTGTTATTCTACCCGCTAGGGCCTCACAACCATTATCTAAAGGCTTATCAACACCTACGGTCAGTAAAGGGAGTACTGTTGGAATATCAGGAGGAAACGAAGATAGTTCATATAAAAATATACAAAATTATAGTATAAATTCAAACCAGAAAAACGAAGTGAATAAATGGAATACAGAACCTGCTAACGCTAGGGAACTGTACTCCTATGGAGAACACATGGCAGAAAGTCAAAAATCAGAAAACACCAGGGAAGGTTTTACTGGGATATCAAGGGAAAACAGAAACAGTTCATCTAAAGATACACAAAATTACTTTATAGACCCAAATCAGCAAAACAGAGGAAATGAGGGGGTTGTGAAGCCCGCTAATACTGGAGAGTTATATTCCAGTAGGGAATTCACAAAAGAAAGGGAGGAAGTACAAAGGTTCACGGATCGTATTGTTAGAATATCGAAGGAAAATGGAAATAATTTACCCGAATCAGAAAAAAATTTATCAAAAATAGATACAGAATTAAGTAAATTATCTGATGTAATATTTGGTAATGAATTGAAAAGTTATCCAGAAAACACTGGGGAGGAATACACGGAAAGAACACGTATAACAGAAATAAAGGAAAAATTTAAAGATAGAATAAGGAAAATTTATATAAACAATCCATCGGAACTGCAGAATCAACTTACAGTAAGGAAGGAAGTTAGCAAGGTCCTATCCGAATGTAAACGAATTCAACAGGGCAATGCACACGAGACGAACCAAGAAGGCACGAATGAAAAGGGGGCAACCAACCCACAAAAGGAAGAAAATGCATCTGACCAGCAGAAATCGGGGGAGAGTACTGCGACAGGGAACACTAAGTCGGTAGAAATTGCCAAGGGGGCAGCTAAAAATATCAACGATTATCGCATAAAGAATGGACTCCCCAAACTTGAAATTATTACGGAAGGTCCTGGACAAGAGAAGGCAGGTTCTATGGCAAAAGCAAGGAACATGAGCCACGATGTGGGAGGATCAGGTGGGGACATCCTAAGAAAAAATGGTAAATCCTCTAATCCATGGGGAGAAAATATAGCCCAAGGACAAAATTCTGCTGATGCCCTAGCCAATACGTGGATCAACAGCCCCCCTCACAGGAAAAATATATTGAATCCATCCTTTAAAAAATTATATATAGGGGGTAACGGTGGATATTATGCCAATATATTCTCAGGTTAATGGACAGGAGGGGGCAGCATCCCATTGGGGGTGTGAATTGGGGACGGTCAGATCTTTCTGTACAGAACCTCTGTACGTCAAAAACCCTGCTCCAGCAAGGAGCAGGGTTTTATTTGTTTAAAAATGTTAATTGGGAATCCAACCCAAATCCTGTATCTATCTATTCAGGACCTGTTTATAGTAATTTTATATCTATATTAAACGATGATATTGTTTGTTTATTATAAAATTTCATAATTTTTTTGTATAAATAACATCGAATTACGAAAACCATAATATTCAACCCTTGTCAAGGTAGATCTTTGCAATTATCCGTGAGGCCAAATTCATATAGAAATACGTCTTGCAAAATATAATCTTACAGTGTATATTGTAGCAAATGTTCGCTGTTATTACCGAAATGATGGTAAAGGGAATGGGAAAAAACATGGTTCGCAAGAAATCGCACACAAAAGAGTGCCCAAATACTTCACACCCTATTGTCTAAGATATTCAAACCCACCAAAGTCTAAACATACTTTCGAAAGGGGAGGAAGAAATGAGCACTCCACGTCATTGTACCACAATTTCCCGAAAAGACAACCCGTCAAGCCAGCCCCTTTTTCATGTTTCACCTCTGCAGTACAGCTATGGGGACTTCATAGCCAGCGGGGATCCAACGCAATTGAAATATATTGTTGAAGAGGCAAGAGAAATAGAGAATTCCCCGCTTACTCCTGTTGAACAAAGGGATAGGGTTAGGAAAGTAAGAGAATCCCTCTGCGCGTTGTCAGAGGAATTCGAACGTGAGGGAGCACCCCCCTCCCGGCCCAATGATCGTAAACAGGGTTTTGAACAGCAACAGTCGAAAGAGGGGGAGGACCCTATTGCTGAAAAATGGTGTCCAAAGCCCAACAATGAGTCATTGAAAGAACAAAAGGAGGAAAACAACGCTAAGAAGGGGGGATCCAAAGCCCAGGGGGAGAGAGCAGCGGTAATCTGGAAGAGAGACCAAAAGCTCTTAAGGATATTATCTACAGATGCAATCTACGGATCAGACGACATAACAGTGTCTAAGGAGGAACGTGAGATAGCTTCCCACCTGGCAAAAGCCGCTAAAATTTGTTTAGGGGATAACGACATGGCTGTTCGAATGCACCAGTTTATTACTACATATCCCAAACAATCAACAAGGATGTTTCTCTCTACGTTCATCAGAACCCCACTAACGAATCATAGGGTGGATGATATTGAAGAGGAGTTTTGTACAAACGGTTTAAAGCACGCTATAGAGCTAGGTTTGTGCTTTGAGCAATGGTATAACCATGGAATGATGCCCGGAAACTCTCGTAATGGGTTCACCATTCGTGAACGAAACGGGTTGAAAATACGCATTCCTCAATTGCGTGAGGCCGTTACCACTCAAATGATTGGCGATTCGGGTATTTTGGGATATCGTGATCTCAAATTAGTGGAAGGTTCTTGGATAAGAGGCATATCATTTCAGAGTATATCCGAACTCTTGTATGAGGCAAGGGGTATCGAGATCTCGCCATCCACTCTAAAATCCCATATCCAACCTCTTTATAACAGGCTAGATTCTTTTGGTAACCAGGATTTGAGCGGTTATAAATGTTTTGGCATCATGTTGGATGCCTCCTATGATCACACTGACATCATCACCCATAAGGGTAAGAGGAAAAAGAAGCGTAAACGGGGAAAACCCGTACTTACAGCCCTCGGGATCTTCATAGATGACGAGGGCATCAAGCTGGTATATTTGGGTTGTAAGAGCGTGGACAGTGAATCTACCGACAATTATGCCCTGCTTGTTGGGGAACTGGTGAAGTGGGGTTTCTCTACAAAGAATGTGGAGTTAATGTTGAGCGACCGTCATCGGTCGTTCGCCGGTTTACGAGATAAGATATTTCCGCAAGCCAAGCTGCATTACTGCGGTGTCCACCTCACTCGTAACCTAGGAAAAAAGATCCCGAAATGTTTGAAAGGACCATTGGGATCGGTGTTTTTGAAGGCAGCTTACTGGGTCTTAAAAGGCACCACCAAGGAAGAGGTTTGGGAAAGATTTGGGCTTCTCAAGTCCGCCCCCGAGTCCACCTACGGTAGTGAAATGAAAGACGCTATAGAATACTTATGTGTAAATATAGAATCACATACGAATGTTGTCAAGTTTTTTAGTAATCCAGAAATTATTAGGGTTTTATTGAATACTAATAGGATTGAGAGTATGAATAGGCTCATAAGCCGCTGGGCTGATTGGAAAGGTGGATTTCGCAGCACAGAGGACCAAGAGAGAGCAGCCCACATAGCTGGACTGAGGATGGAAAAATCCCCCTTTATTTTCCCATTCAAGGAAGGGGATCTAATCTTTGATGAAGAAATTTCTGATAAGGAAAAATGTTTTGAGTTTAGAATAGGGCGTGTCGAGAAAAACTGTCGGAGTCTTATGGAGATATGTATAAAGGGATGGAAAGGAGATTGCCAAGAATTGGGGAACATCCTTGCCTCGTTGGCAAAACAAACTATTGAATGTTGCAATGGGATATTATGGATACGGCATAATCAGCTTTTGTTATAGAAAATGGCTACAATGGTTTGATACGTCCTGGTGGTATCCGGCTTACCACCGTACCAGATTCCCCGGTGTCCTCTTAGCCCACATTCCTGATCCCCTCGGGGGAAGAATCTAGGGGATCCCGTAGGTGATGTACGGAATTCCTGAATGTAGGTTCGATTAGATTCCGGGGGCGTCACTGTGGGTACCCCTGTTGGTCCCCCGGTTTATCAAGGTCCCATGAGTATACAAGGATCTCCGAAAACAGGTGCCACTGCCTCCCTGGGTTTCGGATTCCCCGCGCAAGGGTCTGTACAATTTAGGCCCAGTCCTGATCCGGATACCGCAGCTGTTAGCGATTTCCCGCTAGTCTCTCCCTAGGTTCCACAAGGTCTGATACACCACCGGGGTATGATATGGGTGCCAGTGGAACTTCCCAATCCCCTGGGTCTAATGGAAGGGACGGAATCCCTAACACTGCAATGCAAGTGTGCAAGTGTTACCGGGCCTTTGGGAACCCCCAACAAGGTTTTACAGGCCTCACAAGTACACATTATGGGGATCATCATCATCTGAATCTGACACGATAGGGGCAATCCTTGTATCATATTCATAATTATAAAATAAAAATAACAATATAAATGCATTTATGAATATATATTAAATCATACCCAATGAGGCCTGAAAGGTATAGAGAAAGATAGATACAAGGGTTCGGGTTGGATTCCCAATTAACATTTTTAAAAAAATAAAACCCTGCTCCTTACTGGAGCGGGTTTTTTGACGTATGGAGGTTCCGTACAGAAAGATCTGACCGTCCCCGTTTTTTAATCTAAGGGCATGGTACGAAATGGCTCTGCCCCCAACTCACCCAATCCCCATTGTTACGGCGTTTTTTAGGGGGTTCCCCTCTTTTCCCCACGCTGGTTCGAATTCATGGTGGAAAAAGGGAAGGAAACTCTATGACTATAGGTAGTAGCCTGGAAGGCATAAACTAGGAACAGATAATAAATTATGTTGTTCATTATTTTGTCCAGAGGTGTGACTGGATTTATAGAGGAGGTATGTTCCACACAGGAAATCGTACGGTTCTTCAGGGGGATGGTTGGCCCCCCTAGGAGAGGAACTTTGAGAGCATGTCTTTGCATAATTTCGCTATTTCGGGTGAAATACTACCCAGGGTGTGATCTATGATTATGCTCCCCTCACTTTTCATCAGATCCCCAAAATATCCAGCGAATAAATGATCCTGTGGTAGGATACTAAGCGATAGTGTACTTACAACAGTTATACCCAAAATTTTTATATTATATTTAAATTTATTTTTTTTCATACCAGATCTGCCCCCCTGTGAACGTCTTCTAAATGTCTTCCAGGTGAGTTTAGATATGTTACTACCAAATTATATACTACGTGTTTTTAAAAATAATAATCCTCTCATCCTTTTGTTTTGGAGCAATACCAAAGTCCTATGCCCCTATATGCCAATAAATCCTCGCAAGTATACGGGATCCAGTTACGTTCTCGATGGGAGCCAGAGTTTCCGTGAGGGGTAGGGATCATCGCAAAGGAAGGGTGTTCCACCGCCATGGATAAGAGGACCTTCTGTTCTTTATTGTTACTGCGGTTGTTGTGATTGCTGTTGTGATTGCTGTTGCGGTTGTTGTTCGAACATTCCTGAGATAAGTCCCATAATCTTTTCTTTGACCCAGTCCGTTATATGGGTTACAGATATGTTGCTCCCGGTTAGTACCATGTCTCGGAGCAGTCCCTCTGCAAATAGATGATCCTGTGGCAGGAGGCAGAGCGATAATGTACTTACAACAGTTATACCTAAAATTTTTATATTATATTTAAATTTATTTTTTTTCATATCAATTATTCCACCTCCGGGAGAGAATTTTAATAAATACTTGTCCTTATTTATCTCCCTTATCATTTGATATATGATAATGATAGCAAGGTTATAATTATAAGATGATCGGATGATCGTTTATTATAAAAATATAATTTTATTATATAATAAATAATATAAATAAATTGTAATATACATCTTGATGTTTTTGCAAGTATACAAATTAAGGTTTTTTATCATTGGATGGGCGTGGTACTATCATTTAGTAGGTCCCTGGGGGTCGGAATCCCCCCAACGGGATCCTTTTTGTAGGACTTTCCACTTGATCCTTCCGGAACCAATCTGGCGGGCTGTTCTTCTTTGCTCCATTTCCATTACGAATTTTCATAGCTACACGATCCAGTCTGTTCCTGTGTGCGAGAATCTCCGGTATCTCTTGTTTTTTTCACGATACGGGGACGATCGGCCTGCTAGACGTTTGTGTGGCTGCGTCCCCCTATTGTATGGAAGAGAGCCTGGATTCATTCCGACCGTATACCATGTGCCACTAGCTAGGATAGTAGATAGGTTTTCTTCCATTCCATGACGTAGTAAAATGTGTGGACGATTGTTGTTAGGCGCAGGGGAACCAAGGGGGGATACCGGGTACCTCTGTATATAGAGGACAAGATGGTTCTTGGTCGCGTATGCTGTAGTGGGGGGGTTAGGGGTTCCGCCCACCTGATCTATATTTGGAAAGCCCCATTCATTGGGCACCTTAGGTAGAACATGCCAAGATACTGAGTGGAAGGGAAAAGAATTGGTTTTAACTCCTATATTTATAAAAAATAACTATATTTTATTGATTTAGGTTCAGAGGGGATCTCCTTTGGGTACGGTGAACCTCTAAAAATCCCCGGAGGGACTTCCCTGGGGATTTTACGTACGTGATCGAATGCAATCTATCGGGCGATGGGAGAGAGTGGTTCGATGATTCAACAGATATTCGTTTGTGGAAGAGATAACTAGGATCTATTGGGAGGGCATTCCCCATGAAAAATGATACGGTTCCGAGGGGTTCTTTTTATATTTTTTTATATGTAATAATCATAGTTTTAAAATACATATAAATAGAAGAAATGTACCCCTGGGGGATTCCTTTCGAGAATCCACACACGAACCCGGGGGCCATCGGTCCTAGTAGACTCATAGAGGGGCTAACAGCCCCCTTATGGGTAATAAAATTATGATCGATTCGGTACGAGAAGGGGAATGTTTATATTTTCTCTTGATCTTTCATTCCCGAATGAAATGGAAAATTCCCCTTGTGCTACTACCAATAAATCGTAGTTATTCAGTAGCAAAGGGGGCGGATGATAGGGACAGTGTTTAGATAATGGATAATTTTTTATAAATTAGCCCGTCGTCGTCGAGTACTGGTTCGTCGTCTAGCCAGGGTAGGGGGTTGTTTGTTGATGCGGGGGGATTTGGGTGTATAAGGTTCTGGGTTGTTTTCTGGCAACGTTTGGGGTTGCTCGGTAACAGGTGAAAATGAATTTGGGTTACGATAGGTAAAGTTAGCACCTGGTTCATTTCCTTGATTAGAAGGTCCCTCACCCTCCCAAGGAGGAGTCCATGCGCTCTCGGTTCGTTTTGCTCCCTTGTTGTACCCACTAAAGGGTGTTACAACACCGTGTCGCTGTAATTGTGATTCTACCTCCTCGCGGATCCAGCGGCGGAGTCGTGCCGTCGTTGTTTCGGTTACCAATCGTTGTTTCACTCTGGGCATTCCTGAGGCCTCTCTTTCTCCGTGTACCGCTTCCCCATATAATCCATCATGAAGCTGGGCCCCCAACAGCAGCGGGTGAAAAGGGGTACACGGGTGACGTGTATAAAAATTACCAACGCATTCTTCGTTTTCCATTGGCTTTCTTGCCGGTATGTGAGGTAAGCATTTTTTGTAACATACGGGCCTCCCGCGTATTGATGATTCCCTCCCCCATGGCGATACGAATAACGTTATTGGCTATTTCCGGAAAACGCACGTCATATTGTAATTTCTCTATTTCTGCAGGGGACATGAAACGACTTGGTATCCCCTGTGCAAAGCGCATCAATTCCAATTGACCGTACGTCCTTCGTACATGCAAACATTCCTGTGATAGGGTTTGGAGGGCGGATACAGTGACAACGGGTCTCCCGATGATACCATTCACAGACCTCGCAACGGATTGGTACATATGTTCACGTGACAATGCCTTCACCTCCCCTGTTGTGGGGAATGGTTTACTATATGCATAGGGTATGGGGTTTGTTCTCTCGCCCCTTACGTATCCTAAGGGGGTATGGAGGTGTTTCCCTCGTGGTATGTCCGCTCGCATTGTGTATTTAGAATACTACAATAAATTTTTAATTATTTTTTTATTATTCCTAACGGTTTGTCTTATCTCTAACAGTACGGTGAATGGTTTCTGGTATGAGCAGGGTGTGTCTCATTCGGACCTATAGGGTTATGGTTTTGATCCTATGTGTGGATGGTGTGGAATCATAAATCTTATAAACCATGTAGCTCAGGCGTGGCCCGGGGGAAATGGCTTGATACAAATCCTATGGTACGGGATGGTATGAGCCTCCCGTTCCTATGCATAGGGGTTTTCCAAAATCTTATGGGAATATGATTTGTGTTTGCAACGGTGGATGGGGGGTACGTTGAATTTTTGTGTGTATGCGGCTACAATGAGTCTGTTGGCTACCCAATAACTCCGGTTTCGCATGCTACCTTTTCCATGGAAAGGAAATTTTTAGATAGCAGTTTGTCCATACGCGCTTTTTCTGAACAAGAGGAGGGAGTAGGGCATGCGGATCGTCCTCCCGGATGGGTCAATGAGTGCCCCACAGAAGCATCAGGGTGTAGTGACGTTGGATGCCCTGGTGGATGATGTCCTAGAATTGGTGTCGCTGCAACCTATTACCGTAAGGGCGGTGGGTGTTCGATGCAGGGACCGCTTTCGTGTGGATGCGAAGCAGGAAACAGTTGCTGAACTTTCCTGTGCACGTTGCCTTGGTACATTTGCAAGGCCACTGTGTTCTACCTGGTCGGAGTCTTTCCCTGGGGATGAGAAGGGGGTTGATTTGACGTCGCGGGTTCAGGAGGCGTTGCTGCTAGAGTTGCCCATGATCGCAATTTGTCACAAGGATTGTCCGGGACTTTGCATCGCATGTGGGGAACGTGTCACGCGTTGTTCGTGTTCAGGGGAGGAGGAGGGACCGGATCCCCGCTGGAGGGATTTATCCTCATGGGAGGGGGTCTGAGTCCCCCGTTGGACCGGGTGGTTCCTCGACTATGGGAGGGAAGGAGGTGAGTGATGATGGCTGTACCTAAGCAGAAGCTATCACGTAGTAAACAACGCAAGCGCCGTACGCATTGGAAATTGAGCCCACCTGCCTTGCGAGCCTGTCCGAATTGCGGAGAACTGACTCCCCCGCACCGTATTTGTCGCGGATGTAGGGTTTATCGTGGCCGGAATTATGGTAAGCAGAAGAGGGCGGGAGCTTAGGGGAAACTCTGAAGGAGAGGGGGTCTGTTGTGGCATGCGTTTGCTTGTAGATGCCCATGGGGGGGATCGGACCCCTGAGGTAATTTTGTCTAGCGTGGAGAGGATGGCTAGAGAGTTGCCAGGGGTTACCCTGTTGGTTGTTGGGTTACCGGATCTTCCTACTCCTAAAATCCCTAACGTGCAGCATATCGTAGCACGTTCTGTTATTGAGAATACGGAGAGCCCTGTTCAAGCTGTGCGCGGTAAGCCGGAGTCCTCTCTGGTTCTATCTTGTTCTCTTTTACAGAAGGGGAAAGCGGATGTTTTGTTGAGTGCCGGTAATACGGGGGCTCTTTTGGTTGCTGGTTCGCGTCTTGTGGGCCGTATCCGAGGGGTATCTCGACCGGCGCTCTCTCTGTGGTATCCCTCTCTTATGGCAGACAATGCTCCCCCGAAGTTGTTGCTTGATGTGGGTGCTAATCCTGATGCCAGACCGGACCATTTGTTCCAGTATGCCCTTCTGGGCAGTTTTTACGTTTCCCATGTCACGGGTTGTAGAAATCCCCGTGTTGCCCTCTTGAATTTGGGTACGGAGTCTAACAAAGGTCCGGAAAGAATTCGTGAATCCCATCGTTTGTTGGCGGCGGAGCCTCGAATCCGTTTTGTGGGCAACATTGAGGCGCGGGACGCAATGGAGGACGTTTGTGACGTATTGGTGGCGGATGGCATGAACGGCAATGTCCTGCTTAAGACTACCGAAGGTGTAGCCCGTGTGGCGGTGCAGCGTTTGCAGAGGGAATTGTTGGGTCACAGTACCCTATGGAGTCGTTTAGCCGTTTTCTCTCTGCGGAATCGTCTGCGTGCCCTACAAGAGGTTATGAATTACCATCAGTACGGTGGAGCTCCCCTGTTAGGGTTATCCGCGCTGATCATCAAGGTTCATGGTTCTGCCAATGAGCAGGCTTGGACAGCGGCTTTTCAGCAGGCTTCTCTTCTGGCTGAGAGGGATGTAATGCGGGGTATGGCCGATGTCCTCGCGACGGCGGGGGCTGTTTCATTGGGTGGGTCGTGAGGTTGAATGTAGCGTGGATGCAGAATTCCATGCGAAAGGGAGCGAGCTATGCGAGCGGTTGGGATATGGGGGACAGGTTCTTATCTACCTGAAAAAGTTCTTACGAATAAGGACCTAGAGAAGTGTGTTGATACTTCCCATGAGTGGATTGTTTCTCGTACGGGCATTCATGAGCGGCGTGTGGCTGCACCGGATCAGGCCTCTTCTGATTTAGCGGTGCCGGCAGCCCAGAGAGCAATGGCTGAGGCCGGAGTGGAGCCCGACGAGATTGAGCTGGTCATCGTTTCTACAGTGACGCCCGATATGATTTGTCCAGCGACCTCCTGCCTTGTACAGCATCAGTTGGGGATTTCTAGGGCAGCTACTTTTGATTTGTCTGCTGCATGCGCTGGGTTCCTTTACGGCATGGCTACGGCTTCCCAGTTTATCATTACGGGTATGTATCGGAATGCACTCGTGATCGGTGTCGATTGCTTATCCCGGATTACTGATTACACGGATCGTAGTACTTGTGTATTGTTTGGTGATGGTGCGGGTGCCGCTGTATTGGGTCCTGTAGAGGATCAGTATGGTTTTCTCGCGCATACCCTGCATGGTGATGGATCCGGTGGACATTTTCTTCAAGTTCCCGCGGGTGGTTCTAGGCAACCTCCTTCGTTGACAACGGTGGAGAGGGGCCTGCATTTCCTTAAAATGGATGGTCGTGAGGTCTTTCGTTTTGCCGTGCGTTCCATTGGACCCATGATAGAAGAGGCGTTGGAGAAGGCCTCCCTACGGCAGGATCAGGTTGACTTTCTTGTTCCCCATCAGGCTAATATTCGTATCATCGAATCTGCTTTGCATCGATTTGGTTGGACGGAGGATCAGGTTGTGGTCAATTTGGATCGTTACGGTAATATTTCCTCTGCTTCGATTCCAGTTGCATTGGACGAGCTAGTAAGGAGCGGTCGTTTGCACAGGGGTCATCATGTTATCTTATGTGGGTTTGGTGCTGGTTTGACGTGGGGGGCGAGCGCTATGCGTTGGGTGGATGTGAAGAGGGGGCGGGTAGATTAGTATGGGTAATTGGCTTGCCTGGCTTTTCCCAGGGCAGGGTGCACAGTGTGTGGGAATGGGAATAGAGGCTGCTTCTGTTTTTTCTGAGGCGAGACTTATTTTTGAGGAAGCCGATGATATTTTGGGTGAGCCCCTATACCAGTTGGTGAGGGAGGGTCCCGCAGAGAAATTGACATGGACGGTTCATGCGCAGCCGGCGATTTTGACGGCCAGTTACGCATTGGCAGTGGCTTTACTACGACGCCTACCGAAGCCACCATCATGGCTAGCAGGTCATAGTTTAGGGGAATATACGGCGTTAGTTGTGGCCCGGTCCCTCACCTTTGCGGATGCTTTGCGGATTGTTCGCGCGCGGGGTGCTTTTATGGACGAAGCGGTTCCGTCCGGATTGGGATCCATGAGTGCGATTTTGGGGCTGAGTCGCAATAAAATCATTGCTCTTTGTGAAGCCGTGAGTCGTGAGGGCTATGTGGTGGAGGTGGCTAATTACAACAGCCCCACACAGATTGTGATCTCAGGTCATGCAGCGGCAGTGGCCGCAACAGGGGAGCGGGCACTAGTAGAGGGTGCTAAGAGGGTGGTTCCCCTTCCCGTAAGTGGTCCCTTCCATACCACACTGATGCGGGAGTCCTGTCGTCGATTGGCTGATTTTGTGCGTGGTGTGCGTGTAAGCAGTGCCGTAATACCTGTGGTCTCGAACGTTACGGGAAAGCCGATGCGTGGGGCGCGTACGATTCAGGATTATATGGTGCGGCAGGTGGCCTCACCTGTTCTTTGGGAACAAAGTATGCGCTATCTCCTCCAGCGCGGGGTGCGTTGTTTTACGGAAATAGGTCCACAGTCCATTCTTCTACCGTTGATACGACGATTGGATAAGGGAGTGACAGTTTACCCGGTAACAGATTCCACAACACTGCTGCAAACAGCGGACGCGTTGTATGACCCTCTCAGGAAGGAGGAAATGATGCAAAGAACCATCACTCAGAGCAAGAATGAACAGAAGCGTCAGGCCGTTTTCGATACTATCTCGGGGGCGTGGAAGGAGGATAGAGGTAAGGAGGGAAAGAAGAGGGGGGGAAATCCCTAGAAAGTTTGTTTTTTAGTGACGCGCCTTTTTTCAAGGTACCTTATAGGACCGTTGTATCCCTCCTTTCTTAGGGGGTCGGCTATTCCCTTTTGTGTTTTATCTATTTTATAGAAATAATATTATTAATATTTAAAAATTTTGGGACCGTGCAATTTCTTGTGGGGAATGCCCTATCTATGAATCTAGCCTCACCTTTTTTGGTAAAGCAATTGAGTAACATAATAACATTTTGTAGTAACACTGTTCCTGTTTTTGTATCTCCGAGGTATTTATCTTATTTCATATGAATTTTTACAAAATTTTTACTAGGTCCTTGCGCGGAAGACGAACATTGTGTTGTAGTAAGATCTATTCTGTTTATGGTACGTACAAAAACAACAAAAAACCCGTAATGTTGACAACATTACGGATAAGATGGAACCTTGTTCCATTACCATTATTGTCTTTATCTTCCGGGCTTCTCCTTGCGAAATAGTAGCGAACTCCTGAAGGAAAGGTTCAATCTTTGGACGTCCCCGGAAACGCTTTCGCAGTGGCTGCAACCCTATTACAACGATGCTATACAATATTTCGAAAGGGATCTTAGCACGACAGTATATACAGCCGTAGGCATGGATACCCTCTTTGTTCCCATTCGGGAGGAGGGTCGTTATGTTTCGAAGGCGATCGCAGTCAGCACGGGTATCACGGCAGGGGGGAAGGCGGGATATAGTAGGGATCACCCCCTCGCCTGATGAGAATGTTGAATCCTATGATCAGCATATAGGGAAACTAAAGGAACGGGGCCTGAATGTCAACGATATACGTATCGTTACCACAGATGGGCATAGGGCTTTTCCCTTAGTTGTACGCAAGCATTTTCCTCACCATACGGTTCACCAACGATGTTACGTTCACGCGATTCGTAACATCATGAATGCAGCTCCTAAAAGTATGAAGAGGGAAATGGCTAAGGACGCTTCTTACGGTCTGGGGATATGGGACAGGCACTAGAACGGTGGTCCGAGTGTGCAGAGAAGTATCGGTTTGGAAATAAGGCAACATGCGAAGCATGGGAAAGGCTCAGAGTCCTAAAAAAATCTCCCTGAGCTTACAAGCGGCATTCATTACTCAAAACCCCATACTTCTGCCCTATATACTGTTCACGAACTACACGGAATTGCTGAATGCTTTGTTTTGTGAGAGAACGAATAGCAAAAAATGTGGATTCGTTGGTCTTGAGGTAGCGATGAAGGAATTGATGCTTACCACTTTCTATTGGGTGGGGAAACAAAAAGAAAACCCCAACCCATTGCCTGTCGGGGATCTCCTTTCGATCCCTGCTGACTACGAGTCCGAAATTTCGAACGGAGAACCTCTCCCCACCACGGCTTATGACTTTCATCCCCTCTTATGCACGGAACAAGGGAAGGGGGGTTGTGTGGACAATATCCATACCCTTGATTTCTAGCTAGCACCTTTCGGGAAAAATCCGTCTAAGACGCCACGACGATTTTTCCCCGGGAAACTCCATCCGACGAGTTTTCTCACGGAACGGGGATTCTGTATTCCCTCTCAAGAATCCCACTGCCTAGTTCCGTGGTAACCTCGATCCCCCCAGCATCGGACTGGGTATCCGCCCCATCTCAATATCCATTACACCCCTGAATCCCGCAGTGGTAGAGTTCTGTCCTGCCCATTATTTTTTGAATTTACAATAAATTAATGATTAAAGGAACCTTTATAAATATAAGATAAATCTCCCGGGGATACAAAAACAGGAACAGTGTCATGACAAAATGTTATTATGTTGCTCAATTGCTTTACCAAAAGGTGAGACTAGATTCATAGATAGGGCATTCCCCACAGGAAGTTGCACGGTCCCGGGATCTGGGTAGGCCCTCGCGGATTCGGGAGCCCCACTAGGGGCTTTTGACCCGACATCCATTGAAAAATGGATGGGTTATTTGACATTGTGTATCAAAAAAACTATAATTTGGTGAGGGTGTCAACCCCTACTAGGGGGTAGAAGTATGTACATCCTAAAAAAAACAAGAAGGAGAGTGTAGGTAGTTATGATAAGAACAGTAAAAATGAGCATTCTATTCGCCTCTACCAGTCTACTGACCTTAACAGGGGGGAACAGTATCATTGCCAAGTCGATAGGGTCTGGGGAAAACATAGCATCAAGTAGAGATGTTAATTCATTTACAAAAAATTCATTTACAAAGAAAGAAGAAGAAATATTGTTAGCATGGAAGAAAATGGATAGTAAATATGAATTATTACTGGAAAAGTCGATACAGAATCCGAGTGGAATCTCTGAGGGGGAGTTGAAGGGGCTCGTAGATGAATTTAATAAAACTTTTTATGAAATTAGTGATAAATACGGACATCAGGATGACAAGATGACTCAGGATGATGAAATGACCACGGAGAAATTGCGTTCGATGCTGATGAAGGATGTAGAGGATGCCCGCAGAAACCCATCGAAGCGTTCGGATATGAGAGGACTCAAGAACCAATATCAGCTATTGCTTGAAAAAGCAATACGAAATCCAAGAGAAATAACTGAGGAGGATTTGAAGGGGTATGTAGATGAATCTAATAAACTTGATAATAAATACGGATCCCGATACGGATCTTCATCTGAACTGACTCAAGAGAAATTGCGTTCGAGACTGATGAAGGACGTAGAAGATGCTCGCAGAAACCCATCGTTGTATAATAAATTACAAGAAGCATGACGAAAAAGGAATTGAAATAAAGAGATTACTGAGCCGACATAATAAATTTAGGGAGGGTTCGAGCAGCCCTCTCTCATTTATATTTATTAAGTAATGGTGCTACCGCAATAAAATTCAATAAATATAGCTAAGGTTATTGGGTAATACTTTTCCTTTCGTCCAATGTCTCCTCAGAAATATAAACCAGCACGGTATTTTATAACAAACAGTTTATTTGTATTATTATGTATTAATCCATGATAATTACATTTTATTTATTTAAAAATGGTAAAATGTAGTGGAAAATTTCTTCTCCATTCATTTCATCCAAAGAACAACAGAATAAAATGGCAAAGGGTCATCGTTGTGCGACACCATGGAGGGGATTGGTTCTTCTATTAAGGAATCCCCGTTTTTAGGCTGCTAAGGGGAAGGTGTGTGGTGGAGATGGGGGTGGCACAGGCCCATGCCGGCAAAGGGATCGGCTCATCATGGATCCTAGGTCGTTCGTTATCTTCAAAAAGAGATCCAAAGGGGTAGAAGAGGGTCATCCATAACTACATATTATATAATAAAATTATTTTTATGTCGGGTTGACTTGGATGTGCACAAAAGGGATGAGATGGGAACCAGCTTCTGTGATCCCTCAGTGATTTCGTGGTTTTCAATAGAAAATCTGATTGTACTAAATTTCCATGTGCACTTCTACAAAAAGGGGTACCTATCAATCATAAATGAATTACGCTGGAAACACTTACAAGGACTGTTTTTATAATTATTAAAAATATAAACATCTTCTCAATATATTATTTAATTTTACGAAAATATTCTAATAAGTTCGATCTTCTTTTCGGGGGAAGCACCAACAATAAGAAAAAACATACTGCTTACAAAAATAAAATTTACTTGTTATAATATAAATAATAAAGCAATTAAGACTGCATGCAAACGATACGAAACGGATCGGAAGGGAATCTTTCACCATGTCAATAAACAAGGTTTGGGGTAGTACTACTTGTAGACGTAAAGGAGAGAGGGTTGTTTATCTCCCTTGTTGTCTAGGGCCAGCTTTCCTGTTTGTTCTTCTATAGTCCATCGATACTGGTTGAGTTCCCACTCTCCCTCATCCACTAGGATATTACGGATACAGCAGCAGGGAGAACATAAACTTTCTGGTTCTCTCTGCTCGTATTAGGAAGTCAGCAGAAAGCAACGGGAAAAAAGCCATGCGAAGGGCGGGTTGATTACCTTATAATGTTCTGAATAATAATATTATATATGTTTTATTATATTGTTCGTTATAATAAATAATATTAAAAAAATATAAAAAAGAGCTTCTTAGATGATGCTGGAAATGGGTATATCGGGTTCGTTGTTCTATATAATTCATAAATATTTATATAGTAATAAATTATGGGAAACCGTAGAATCCATGAATTTCACTGTTTGTATTCTTTGCGAACAAGCTAGGACGGGTTAGAAAATACCCTAGGGGGCGGTTTGCGAGCAAGGATAAGGACCCTAATATTACCTATTTTGGGGTACATTGTGTTTAGAATACAATCCATTCTATATAGTAGAACACAATATCCATCCCCCATCAAAAATTATATGATCTAGGTAGCAATCCCCGGGGATACAAAGTCAGGAATAGTTTTATAATAAAATGCTATGTTTATAATTTATAAATTTTACCATAAATATGCAACTAGGTTCATAGGGGGGGTTCTTCCCCGCAGGAAATTGCACGATTCCAACATGGGGTGAGAGGAGTGCGATGGTGTAATGATGGGGAAATTGATTCGGTGGTTACCCCAATGGGGAACGAAGACGTTGCAGATTTGCTTGGGATTCGTAGTAGGTATTGGTATTGGGGGAGGCATTGAATATAACCCCTATTTAGGGAATCACACCTATGCTCAGGGGGTCTATGGTGGGGGAGAGTTGACTCCTTGTGAGACGGGGCCTGTCCCTGTTTATGAAATTGCTGGTACCTATGAGCCGGAACAACGGGATCTAAAAGGTCACATGCAACTTCATGTACCGGCCAATCTCCTCGAGGCCCAAGGGGATTCTGTTTTTCTACGTCTCTATCCTAATGTATTTTATCATTGGAAGTATGAAAACTCTCTACGACCTGCAACCCCCGGTTTTTTGACCCCCCACAATGTGAAAATCAATGGGCAAAATGCTGCTATAAAATTATATCAGGATGGAACAATCCTGCAAGTCCACTTGCCACAGCAAATAAGGGGAACCACGTTGAATATAGAAATGGATTATCACCTCCGCATCCCTGAACGAGGAGTACGGTTGAGCCAGGATGGGAAAACTGCCATTTTATCTGAATGGTATCCTATGCTAGCTGTCCGTGATCAAAATGGTTGGCACCTGGATCCCTATAAACCTGAGAGTGAATTCTATACCCGAGCAGCCGATTATCATGTTTCCCTCAAGGTTCCCTCCGGATACCGTGTCATTTCCACTGGTAGGAACCCGGAACCTAGTGAAAACGCAGCACGGATCTCATCCTACCGAACGCGCGATTTTATAGCAGTGATTACTTCAGAGTACCAGGCACTTACTAGTCAGGAGGATGGCGTACGCGTCCATCTATGGTATCAACCCAAATATCGGGAATTAGCACAATCATTGCAACATACTGTTGTTTCCAGCTTGTGTTTCTTTAGCGAAAAATTCGGGGCATACCGTGATGAAATAACCGATGAATTGGACATTGTGCTTGACTCGTCGAGGACCAATCCTGGCAACGCTGGGGGTATAGAACATCCGGGATTGAGCACCGTTCACACCCGGGTCAAACCAGAAGGCCCTCTATCCGATGTAAAAACTGTGCTTTCGACGAACGCAGCTCACGAGGTAGCCCACCAGTGGTGGTATGGATTTGTGGGCAATGATCAGATACGGGAGGCATGGCTTGATGAGGGATTAACCAGATTTTCTGAGGCCCTTTACATGAAGAACGTGGAAGGTAAAGAAAATACTCTAGATTTTATACGACAAATGGTCTCCCTCGCCGATGAAAAAGGAGCCGGCAAAGAGGAAGCACCCACCGGGGATCCGTCTTTCGATAAATTAACCAAAGAAATCATGGAATATGACAGACCTGCGATGATGATGTTTGATTTGGCTACTGCAGTGGGGGGTATGGATGAATTATTGGGTATATTAAAAAAATATCACATACAATACCGCCATAAGATTGCAACGGGTTGCGACTTCATTCGATTTGTAGAATACAAATCAGGAAAAGATTTAAAATATATTTTCAAGAAATGGTTATATCGTTTACCCAAGGGTTGTTCATTAGAGAACGAAAAACAGTAGCAAAATAGGAGAAATAAGTTTCCGAGAACAGCAGCTCATCCAGCGACCTGTATAGCCTTTTCCTACAGAAGCTATAGTGGCATCCGATGCCTAGCCCGAAGCTATGTGGGAATAACGCGAGCAATGGGGCCATAGGATGGGCTCCCTCCTTTCTGGGGGAGTGCACCTGAAAATTTCGCACGATCCCGGTTATTTTTTGTTGAATTTCCTGATGGTCCCATTGTTCCGCCGTTGAATAGGACGGCTCCGTGGTGCACAGGACCCTTTCCTCTTCAGGGGTTTGGCAGTGCATGACTTGGCCAATTTACATCCCTCGCGGGTCCCCCTCATGGAAGTGGACTACCATCTTCTTACCCCTGCCCTTCTCCCCGGGTTGGTATACGGAGAGGTTGGGGGTCTTGCCACCAGGAGGGCACTGATGGATCTTTCTATCCTCTCCCCTCTTGAACCAACTTACCCTTCTTCTACTGGGATTTTTCTTTTTTTCCCATCCTATCCGGCGGGGTGTATATCGATAGTACGTTTCTTAGCCGCCCCTCTTACTTCATGACAGTTGTACCCTCCGTCGAAATACAAGGTCTTGTCGTCCTTTGGTGCATGGTTGGATATGTAGTGGACCCTTGGGTATTCACGCGGGTGATCCTACTCAATTCCTTC
The DNA here is from genome assembly GCF_900538055.1 of Pasteuria penetrans. Classification (NCBI taxonomy): domain Bacteria; kingdom Bacillati; phylum Bacillota; class Bacilli; order Caryophanales; family Pasteuriaceae; genus Pasteuria; species Pasteuria penetrans. Next base: position 196,387 of record NZ_UZAC03000001.1, on the reverse strand, counting down.
TCCTCATCACAGGCTTCGACAAGGTTACCAACGTACCTTCACACAATTGCTTACCCTTGGACTTGGGCGTCTGGATCGATTGGTAGACCGCCAGATGGTAGGCACCATAAGTTTCTTTTGCCCTTCCTGTTCAACACCCTTGGTTTGCTTTCCTACTATCCTTTGCAAAATAGTATATGGGCTGGGGTGGATCGAAACTCCTTATACTGGTTCCCAAAGTGTTCGGGAGGGCTTTAGGCAAGTTTCTAGCAACATTGCCCTCCGCTTCATCTTGTCCGTTAGGTGATCCCGCCGGAAGAAGGGAAAGGGGTATCTATGAGAACGGGCCTGGGCTCTGTTCCCATCTGCCATCCTGCCATCAGGTTGCAAGAAGATCTCCCTCTTCGGAAGAAAGAGGGCACATCGTACGAACCGCAATCCCAATCACCGGGAAAATCAACATATTGCGGTTTCGTTTCCTGATACGGCTGTTGATAAGGGTTGAATCCACTCTCTGAAAACTGGGGCTTATATCCACAATTCCCATCACAAATTGGGTGAAGTCGGAGCAGACCTGTTCCTTGACCCTATAAGCCTGTGGTTTCCCCATAGACATTGAGGAGATTTTGACTCTCAATAGTGTTCTTTCGCCTACGAGTGGTCTGCCTTTTGTATCACCCAATGCCTCAAGGAGGGGGTCTTCGCGTGGAAGTTGATTGATCAGTATACGGTTTCTACATCGTAAAACCTATCTAATTATGTCGAAAATAAATTTTATAAGTGTATGTACGCATGAACTCCCTATGGTATTGTGGTAACCAGCGTGTCTCTCCATGTATGAGGATGCATATTCGGTGAAGAACAGGCCAGGGAGGATGTAAACCAATTCCACATCGGAAGGATGATTCGGATCCACCGTGGATCATAGACGATTTCGCAAGGAAGTTTCCTCTTTTTCTATTTCCCCTGTTTCGTAGTTATGGGGTATTGTGTTACAATCTTTGGGGATCATCGGTCCTCTTGTCTCCTTATATTTTTTTATAGGGGATAAGGAAGATTATATAACAAGGATAGATGGCTTTTCCATTATTCCTTACCATGTTCTTTAACCGAAAATATGTAATTACCATAGGTTAATACATAATAATATAAATAAACTGTTTATTATGAAATATAGTACTGATCTTCTTCTTCTGGAGAGGCATTGAATGAAAAGGCAAGTACTATCATATAACTTTACTATATTTATTAAATTTTGTTATAGGTCGAGGAGAGAATCAAATTTTGGGAACCAATGTTCTGGGCAGTAATTGTCGGATCGTTCCTTTCCACGATAGCACCATTATTCTTAAAAAATTTGGCGGGAGGATCCTTCTCTTTTGGGGACTTGTGATCCTACGCATCCTAAGTTTTAGGAAGGCCAACTAAAGGTTGCTTTTGCTTTTCTGTGGAAATGGGGCCATATTTGCTTTATAATTAGGTCTGGTCGGGGAAAATTAGGTGGAGGTTATTCGATAAAATCTAGTTTTACGGTTGCAACCATCAACTCCCCCTCATTGCACTATTATGACATCGATATATGATGGGTTATGTGCAGGTGTTTTTTCGTTTATGATATGCCTGAACAGGGGGCTTGCCTCCCCGTTGTTTGATTTTCAGGGGGATGATGGGTGGTTGGTCCGGTAGGGGAGAGACTAAGGGGGAATGAACGGTGAGTTCATTTTCATCTTCAATCAAACGTGAAATTGTACAATCCATTGGGGGGCGAGCCTGTTGTCAGCGTGCCCTGCTTAGCGCCCTGGTAAAAATGAACGGGGACATAGTTTCAGAGGGGGGGTCTACACTTAGAATCAGTACGGAAAATGCAGCTGTTGCTCGTTACCTCTTCCGATCGTTTAAGGATAGATATGGCGTGGCCCCGGAAGTCGTTGTTCGTCGTAGGATGCGTTTACGAAAGAATCGAATTTATCAGTTGCAATGGAAACAAAATGTAGAACATGTTCTCCGTGATTTGGCCCTCTGTGGACGCGGAACATCCCTACAGTTTGGGGGTGGGGTGAGTGTGGTTCGGGGGTTGGTGAAGAAAGGTTGTTGTTGTCGCGCCCACATACGGGGGGCTTTTCTAGCGGGTGGGTCCGTGAGTGATCCTGAAAAGGGTTCTTATCACTTGGAGATCATCGTATCGGGGTCCCAGTATAGCCGATTCCTCTGTGAATTGATGGTGAGACTGCATCTTCATCCCAAACAAATCCGGAGGAAAAATGCTAGGGTTGTCTACCTTAAAGAGGGTGAGAAGATTGGGACCTTTTTACGCTTGGTGGGTGCGCATCCTTCCCTGTTGACCTTTGAAAATGTCCGTATTCTTAAAGGGGTGCGCAATTCTGTCAACCGCACGGTCAATTGCGAAACCGCTAACCTTAATAGGACGGTGCGGGCCGCCATGCGTCAGATTGACAGTATTGGTAGGTTGGATCAGATGATAGGTTTGGAGAAGTTACCGGTACATCTACGCGAGGTGGCTGAATTGCGACGGGAACATCCTGAATTGAGCCTCGAGGAAATTGGTAAATTGTTACCAAGTGGCCAGGTAAGTAAATCGTCCGTCAATTATCGGTTGCGAAGGTTGGAGGGTATGGCGAGTCAACTGTAAGATGGTTGGTGGTGGGAAATGGGGATGGCTATTCCATTTGCGGTTTCCTCCGTTGATCGTAGGGTATGCACCTGAAATCGAAGGGATGGAGGGACGAATGATTCCGATATCATCATGAGTAGTTTCGTATTTCCGTTTCCCATTATGGATATGGTACACTGATTCCGGTGGATGGGGGAATGGGTTGGTTGGGTCTGTGGCGATGTTCCAAAGGACGAGAGGGAGTATGTCCCCCGTGTTAGGAGGGACTGTGCCCACCACTGACGGGAATGTATAAGCTATGCGAAGGTGAGGTACCCTAGCGACAGTATAGGGGGGTTCACTGATGAAGCATGCTTTTCCTACATGGAGCACAATAGGGGTAGGATGTTCACTCCTGATGTTAGCCGGGGCCGGGTGTACTATGAGGAGGCCATCCGATTTTCGTGGTAGCGACAATATTACCGGCAACCTTTCCGATATGAAGCGCTTGGTTAGTCTTGGAAAGGCTGCAAAGGCCGTAGATGGGGTTGAGGATGTTGCTATATCCATGTTTTCCGGTGGTACATCCGACAAAATGGGACAGGGGACCAAGAAGCTATACATTGTTCCTGAGAGAACGTTGGATTCAGAGGTTTACGACCAACTTAAGTCCACTGTGACAAAAAGAATCCGTACGGCCGCCCCTGATATACCCCTGATGGTAGAGGTAGCGCAGGTGAAGCGTACGGACGATGCCCTGGATCGATCGGGCCAGAGTGATACTTCTAAGGAGGATTCCCAGGATTCCCAAGATTCCCAAGATTCATCTGGATCATGAGGACATGGTACAAACCCTGCAGAACCCGGGATGGGGCCTTACTGAACTTTGATGTCAGAGAGATACACCAGGGCAATCCACGAAGGCTACCGCGGGGGGCCCTTGGATCTCATACAACATAAACATTGGCCACAATGTTTTTCAGTAGGGGTCATCCGGTTCGTTTTGTAGGAGAGAGTACATTTCCTCCACACAGGACTTGCTGACGACCTTATCGCGATAACGAATCGTTTCTTCGATTGTACCTGTGAAAATGCAAGTGGGTTCGTATTTTTTCAACACGATGTGTTCCGCTTCAACGTAGATTTCCAGCGCGTCTTTCTCACTGATGCATAGTGTTCGTCTCAGTTCGATTGGAATGACAACCCTTCCCAATTCGTCCACTTTACGGACAATCCCCGTGGACTTGAGCATACCTAACCCCCTTCCAACTGGGCACTCAGAAAACCTTTCCCGATGAGGAGGAATATCCGTGTAAAACGGTAGGTATTCCTCCCTTTGGTGTGCCATCAACCGATTGCAACCATCAAAACGACCGCGGTGATCGGGCTGCAATCCCCAAGGGATATAAGTGGGTGGTGTAGTTGCTGATGTCAATATAACGGGATGTGGGGGTAGCGCGAATGCAACTGGGAGGGATGCGAAAGCGGATGCACTCTCAGGGCAGAAGAAAACCCATCCTACCAGTGTAGACAAAAGAACCATCGTAGGATATCGTATCAAACATTCCTATACCGATCAACTACTTCCCGCAGGGTAAATCAATGGAATGGTATTTCTATTGTAATTTTTTTTATAATTTATTTTAAACTTTGAGGACCCCCGTTCCCAGAGTTGCAAAATGTACAAACATAGACCCCCACGAATGTAAGATATCATACCAAGTATTGCTATATCTGTCAACTATTTCCCATTCGTTCGATGGAAAATGGCGATAATTATCTTAATTTTATAACTGATAATTTATTTTATGAAGCTGGTTTTTCTTTGTTTATGGGTATAAAATTTACGATAAAGGGTCAATGTAAACATTTGCATACGTTTGCATACATTTTTTGGGATTGTGTTCAGGGAGGGTGATAGGGTCATGTCGTTTCGTCCATCAGTATCCCCATTTACAGAGGATTTCTCTTCTCCCCCCTCGCTGTCCAACCAGTTGCGGGAGATCAATCAATATTTGCTGCAGGAGCAAAAGAGGGTGAGGATGGCTGATATCAGGGTTCGTCTTCAGGAAATGGGGGGATTGTTTCCTCTCGTCCGTATTTCATCCCCCGTCTATCGGGAATGGTTTCAGGATCGCGGCTTGGTTGCTGTGGATGGTTCCTTCAACACCATCCCTAGTTCCTCGAATAAAAAAATTTTTTTATTTCAAGCTCTATCCAAATTCACGAAAGGTGGGGAGATCTGGCGCAGGGAGGTGGTGATGAAGGGTATGGAAGAAGGTGATGAGGATTTCAATCCTAGTTCCTACATGTTGGATATGGAATTGCAGGTTGCCCGAGAATCGGTTCATAAATGGGCACCCAGGGTTGTTATGATGGACGGAACTCTATTATATTTTCATCGTCATGCAAAACAGGCAACGGCCTCCCTCTGTAGGATGGCGGAGGAGCGGCAAACCTACCTCCTGGGCGTTGGCGAGGAGATAGCGAGTCAGCAATTGGCGCAATTGTGGCCCGATCTGGGTTGTTTTGAGGACAGGGTACTACTCTATGGTGCGCTCCGACAGGGGGAAGCTTGGAGATTTCCCTATAGTGATCGTTGCAACGACCTTTTCTGGCGGACGGCGGTTCGTCTTTCCTCCCATCCTCAGCCTGTAGTGGTTGATGGTTTGCGGGGGCAGGAGGAGGAGCGGGGCTTTTTGCTTAATTTTTTGCAGAATAGTACACCGGAGCAGGGAAGGGGTATTCCCTATTGGTTGGATATTGTGGATTACCGTGTTCGTTTGACCCATTGTTTCCTGAAAATGTTAGCTCATTCCTTTCTTGATCCCGATGTATGTCGTCGGTTTCTATATCCTAAGCGTGCGGATCGTTTTTTGTAATTTTTCCTGTAAAACTGTCCATCCAGTTGATCGGTATCGATGCTTTTCGATAGGGAAGTCGTTGGTTTTTATTCCCCGATAGGCATTCGTGTACGTTGGTGGGGGAGGGTAGATGGACATAGACCTCTGTGAACCATCGTGACCGGTGTTTTTCTCAATATGGTACGATTGAGTGTTTCTGTCCTGCTTTTCAGCTTATCTCTTTTATAAATTATATTATTTCATTATATGAATTTAGGATACCATGGATAGTGATAGAAAATGGGTAGGGGTGGACGATAAAGAGGATCTTGCCCATCGGGATCCTATAAGAGGTATAAAGGCCCTATTGGGTGAAGATGTACATAATCCTAGTAAGGGAGCAAGATTTATGGGGCTTGGGAGAGGAAGGTTTCCCAATTCCCAGGTAGAGGGGTGGATTCGGGAGGGTTCCCTTGTCCAGTGCGAGCGAATGGGGGGGTGTTTTTTTGCAAGTAGTTGGGATTACAACGCCCTTTGAGGCGCATGTTGTTTCTCGTCAGCATCGTTTTCATATTCAGGAATTCTTAATCCTGGAGGATCCACGTTTGGATCATCCTTGCGGGGAGGTGATAGAGGCCTTTTCCTATAATCCATTATTACCTATGGATTGGGATAAGCCGGTGATGGACAAGCAAGTTTTAGAATCATTGCTTCATCTGGGGTATGACGTAGGTTCTGATGAGGTTCATGTAGCCAAGGTACGACTACTGGTTGCAGCACCCCGACCGATTCAGACGGGTTGTTCTGTTCGTCATCCCGCTTTCCCGGAGGTGAGGTCCCTTCTGGTTACAGCTCTTCCGTCGGATGGGATGGTGTTAGGGGAGATACAGGGGACACAGTTTCTCAATTCTTCCCTCTCGGAGGAATGGAAGCAGCAGCTGATGATCCGTGAGCCGGCAGGTGATTTACGGGAACAGTGTGGGGTGCCCTTTATTTTCGATGCGCGGACGTTGTCACAATATCCCCACGTAGGTATTTTTGGCGGTTCCGGATCGGGGAAATCCTTTGCCACTAAGGTAATGTTAGAGGAGTTTATGAAGCTATCCATTCCCTGTGTGGTTCTGGATCCCCATTTTGAGATGATTTTTTTGGGGGAGGAGGGGGTTCCTATGACGGGTTCCATTTCTGATTCCTCTATGTACGCCACCCAGTGTCGACATTGGATCGCGGGTAAGGATGTCGGGGTTGACTTTACTTCGCTTTGTGCGGGTGATTTGTCGCAGCTGTTACAGGCCGCTGGGGGGTCTTTCTCGGAGGCTATGGTGCACGTGGTTCAGGCGTTGCACCGCAGGGGGGATTCGTTAACGTCCTTTTCGGATCGGCTTGCAAATCTAGTACAGGCATTGGAGGAGGGTAGACAAGGCCTGGAACGTTCCTTGGGGAGTAGTGACCCGATGGAAGCCGCACGTGCCCGTGATTTATACGCCCTGTGGCAACAACATTCCTCCCTTCCTCTAGCCTCTATCCACGGTGTCCATTGGCGATTACGGAGACTGGAGAGAGCGGGTCTGTTTCAATCAGGTGTTGGGCCAATCGTGGAGGGCTTGGAACAATGCCAAATGGTTGTACTACAAGGTAGTAGTTGGTTATTGCAGGTTTTTGCTGCGTATCTTTCGGGAATGCTTTACAAAAAACGTCGTGATTACAGGGATGCTCCGGGAGAAAAACCTTTTTTCCCTCCTTTTGTGATTGTAACGGATGAAGCCCATCGTTTTGCGCCCAAGGGGTGGGAGTCCCCCTCCAAGAGCACGTTCCGTGAGATAGCGCAGGAAGGTAGGAAATATGGTGTTTTTCTTGTTCTAGCCACGCAGCGTCCGACGTTATTGGATGAAACGATAACGGCCCAGTTGAATACGAAATTCATTTTTCGGACGGTCCGGGGGAGTGATATCGCCACCCTACGGGAGGAAACAGATCTGACAACGGAGGAGGCGCGACGGTTACCCTATTTACGTTCGGGTGATGCCTTTGTTTCCTCCGCCGTGCTGGGGAGGACCGTTTCTATTCGAATCCGTTGTGCCCACACACAGTCTCCCCATGCCACAGATCCCTTTGCTGAGCTTAGGGAGAGGAAAGCGCTAGCGGGGGAAAAATATTGGAAACGTGTGGTGCCCTTGTTACCCCTGCGTGATGCCCATTTATTAGGGGTGTTACAAACTGTGGATCCCAGTTGGAGCGTAGATCGTTTGCGCCAACAGTTGGACCAATGGGTGGCAGATGGACGTTTGCAAAAGAAAACTACACCACTCGACTGTCTTTATACATTGGTTTCTTCATCCCAATAGGGGGGTAGGAATGGGGTGGTCAGTTGCATGGGACTACCAGAAGATGGTACAATGGACGACGAGCTTAGTGTGCGATGCGGGTGGCCCTGTGAGGGTCCGGGCGATTGATTGGTTTCCTGTAGCTAGGGATGCGGCACAGGGAATTTCCCATGATGTGGGGTGTGTGCTGGGTAAACGGGAGAGGTTGTTCTTTCCATCTCCGTGGATGCGGCAGTTTTTGTATACCAAGGATGGGGGTGGTTGGCTCTGTGGGGGGAAAAGGGACCTACTATATAACCACGCCGGTTTATTATCCCAATGCTCAACTGCATATAGGCCATGCGTATACAACCATAGCGGGTGATGTGCTAGCTCGATTCAAGCGTGCACAAGGATACGATGTGTTCTATTTGACAGGCACGGATGAGCATGGGCAGAAAATTGCTAAGCAGGCGGCCACCGTAGGTGAGGATCCGCAGATCTTTGTGGATGAAATGGTGCGCGGGATCCAGTCCACATGGGAGATGCTGGATATCCAATATGACGATTTCATTCGTACGACGCAGGAGCGGCATCGAAATGTGGTGCAGGAGGTATTTGCTTACCTAAAGGAGAAAGGCGATATTTATCTGGGCGTTTATGAGGGTCGTTATTGCATTTATTGCGAATCTTTTTTTCCTGATCGATCGGGCTTGGAGGGGCGTTGCCCTGATTGCCATCGTCCGGGGGAACTCATTCGGGAGCCGAGTTATTTCTTTCGCCTGAAGCGTTATGAGGATCGGTTGCGCGATTACTATCGTGAGAATCCCGATTTTCTTCAGCCTAGGTCGCGGCGAAATGAAGTTGTTGCCAATTTTCTCAATCCCGGTCTTACGGATATCAGTATTTCCCGGATTGCTCTCTCGTGGGGCGTTCCCGTACCTGATGATCCCAAGCATGTGGTTTATGTTTGGTTGGATGCCCTGTTCAATTATCTGAGTGTGCTTGGATACAGGGTAGGAGGGTCGAGGGAAGCTGGGAGGATGCGGTATTGGCCAGCTGATGTACAGTTGGTTGGGAAGGACATTGCCCGCTTTCACGGTGTCTACTGGCCCATTTTCCTCATGGCGCTCGATTTCCCCTTGCCGCGCCGGGTTTTCGCCCATGGATTTTTTGAGGTGGCTGGGGAGAAAATGTCAAAGTCCAAGGGAAATGTGGTTCGACCTAGAGCTCTGGTGCGGCGTTATGGTTGTGATTCCCTGCGGTACTATTTGCTTCGTGAGGTCCCCTTTGGTGATGATGGTGTTTTTTCCCCCCAACGTTTTTTGATGCGGATCAATACGGATTTGGTGAATGATTTTAGTAATCTGTGTCATCGTACGATCACCATGGTGGATCGTTATTGTGAAGGATGTTCGCCCGATGCCCCTGAGCAGACGGAGGGGCCGTTACGGCGGGAGGCGGATCGGGTAACGAAGGCCGTGGAGGTGTCTCTGGACAGCCTCCAGTTTTCGGTGGCTCTGGTTTCCATTTGGGATTTGATCAAGGCGGCCAATCGATTCATTGAGGTGCAGCAGCCCTGGAATCAGGTGAAAACGGGGGGGCGGGACCTTGTTGCTGGTACGTTGTGGTTCTTGTTAGCCGTTTTGCGCCGACTTAGTCTATTGATTCAGCCCTTTTTGCCAGGTACGGCTCGGAAAATCCGTCAGCGGTTGGGGTTGACAGAGGTAGCTAGTTGGGAGGAATCAGATCAATTTGTGGCTCCCCCCGTGGGAACCAAGTTGCTTTGTGTAGAGCCTTTGTTTCTTCGCCTGAGTTTACAGGAAGAGTCGGAGTATCTTGTGCAAAATTTATCCCAGGACGGTTGAGGAGATGTCGTCCCTCATGATGGGGCTCGGGGTGTGTGGTATGTTCAATCGTTGGTTTTTACAGGCTTCCCCATGAAGAAGAGTTGATTTTGGTGGATGGGATGTTTTTTTCACCGTTCGTGCTGATGATCTCTGGTGGGGTTGTTTTTGTTACTTACCGATCTGGGTATGTGGGACCAGTTTCGTTCCTTCTGTTTCTATACCCTGGGATAGTGTGAGCCGATCTGGAATGTCTTTAGGGGGTGCAGTTGATTGATGGATGTATTTTATGACTTTGTTGTAGTAAAAAAGTATGGTTGTTGCATACTAGGGATACCTGAGGAGCAGAGTAGGAATCACGGGGAGGATACCTGGGAGGGTATTTCGTATGGTAGGGGTATAAGGATCCCATGAAAGGGGGGAAACCTTTTCCCTTTCTCCTCCTTGCGATCGTCGGTGTGTCCATCGTTGTGATTCGGCTTTATGTAGTTAGTTTATTTGTCGTGGATGGTCGATCTATGTTTCCCACTCTGACGGGCGGTGAACCAGAGGGGGCGTCCTCCTTCGGCATCGTACGATTTTTTGAGGGTATTTTTCATCCCAGTAAGGAGAGGGTCCTGGTTAGTCGTCTGTCGGATCCTGAGCGCTGTGACGTGGTGGTTTTTCATCCCCCAGGGTCAGCGGGTGATTTGAGGGACGAGGATTATGAAAAGATGGATTTCGTTTCAAATCTCTACTATAAGCTCCCCTTTATCGAAAACCACCGCTTTTTTATCAAGCGTGTTCTGGCAGTGGGAGGGGACAGGGTTGCGATCCGGGATAGTAAGGTGATAGTGAATGGGATTGAGCAGGATGATTCCTATACAATGCCGACGCGGAAGCGGGAGAACGCCCCGGAACGCGAGGTTCCTCAGGGGCATGTGTTCCTGATGGGAGACAATCGTGGTAATAGCGTGGATAGCAGGCAGTTGGGTTTCATTCCCTTGGAAGAAGTGCAGGGTGTAGCACTTGCTGTCTTTTGGCCTTGGGATGATAGGTTTGGGAGTCTGAGATCCAGTTGTTCTCCTGGTTGATAAGGCTGTTGGAGTATAAGGGGGGGTGCTGAATGCAACCCTGGTTCGACAGTCACGCCCACATAGCGGATGAGAAATTTTCTACGGATCGGGAAGCAGTGATTCAACGGGCTCGTGCGGCAGGCATGATGGGGTGGCTGGAGATCGGCTATAGCCGTACCACAATCCCACATGTCCTGCGGATGGTACGGGAGGAAGGTGGTTGCTACGCGGCCCTGGGGTTTCATCCCTGTGAGGCAGATTGTACTACGCGGGATGATCTAGTTTTTTTGGATAAGAAATTAGACGAGCCCCGTGTTGTAGCCTTGGGGGAGATCGGTCTGGATGTGAAGGCGCGGGCCCCCATGCATAGGCAGGAGGAATTGTTACGGCAGCAGATTTCGGTAGCCAGGGAGCGTGCTCTTCCCGTTGTGTTCCATTGTCGCGGTGCCTATGATCGGCTTTTGTCCATTTTGAGGGAGGAGGATATAGGACAAGTTGGTGGGGTGTTGCATTGTTTTTGTGGGGGAGAGGAGGATTTGAAGGAGGGACTTTCTCTGGGGTTGATGATAGGGATTGGTGGTATCGTTACCTTTCGTAATGCCAAGGGAATGCATGGGATTGCCTGTAGGGTGCCGTTGGATTCCCTGTTGTTGGAAACGGATTCCCCCTATTTAGCCCCTCATCCCCATCGGGGGAAACGCAACGAACCCTCGTTTCTACCGTGGGTGGCCCAATGGATAGCGCAATTGCGTGGGCTGGAAGTGGATGAGGTGTTGCAGTGTTCCACGCGCAATGTTTGCAGTCTGTTGAGGGGAATTCAGGGGGAGGCTATGGATGGGGAGTGTCGATGATAGGTGAAATTATTGTGGTAGAGGGGATTCGTGATGCTGCGGCTGTACGGCGTGCTATAGGTGCGGATACGTTGGTCGTCCGTGGTGTGAGGATCCATGGCTCCACCCTGTCATCGATTCGTCGGGCGCAGACGGTTCGCGGTGCGATTGTTCTTACCGATCCCGATCACGCGGGCAGGTCCATTCGGCGGAGGATTGCTGATTGCGTAGAGGGTGTCCTCCATGCCTATCTTTCACAGGATGAGGCGCGCCGCGGGCATAAATTTGGTGTTGAGTACGCTTCCCCTGAGGTCATACGTTCTGCCGTGTTGCGGGCCCGTTCGGAATCGGGAACGACGTCGGTTAGGGTAGCTACGCTTAGTTGGGAGGCCTACCGTGGGTTAGGTTTTGTGGGTTCCCCCCGTTCCCGTCGTCTACGGGAGAAGGTAGCCGAGCTATTGCGGATCGGTTATGGTAATGGAAAACAGTTCTATGGGCAATTGTGTTTCTTGCGCGTGAGTCGGGAAGAATTGATGCTAGCTTGGGAGAAGGCGAATTCATGTGTTCTCTAGCGAGACGAACACGTGCATGGTTACAGGTATTGGATGCACCACGGAAGTCATTGGGGCAGAATTTCCTTATACAGGGAAATACAGCGGACCGTATTGTGGATGCGGCGGAGTTAACGTCTTCTGCGGCGGTGTTGGAGATAGGACCTGGTTTGGGTGCTTTGACAGACCGTTTGGCACAGAAAGCGGGTTGGGTGGTGGCTGTGGAGCATGACCGTCAGTTTATACCCATGCTAGAGAGGTTGTTGGCACCGTTTCCCCATGCGGTAGTGGTTCATGGTGACGCCCTACGGATTGATTTGTCCTGTTTACTGGTTCGACATGTGCCAGTAGATACCGTCCATACGCGTGTAGTTGCCAATCTGCCCTACAATATTGCTGGGCCTCTGCTTGTGCGTTTGTTGGCCTTACAACGTTGTGATACATGGGTTGTAATGCTACAGAAGGAGATGGCCCAGCGCTTGATGGCAGCACCCCGAAGTAAGGCCTATGGTTCCCTGACAGTGCTGGTGCAGTGTGTAGCTTCTATAGAGAGAATTGCCCAGGTCAATCCAGGTAACTTCCTTCCTCAACCGCGCGTGGTTTCTATGGTGTTGAGGTTACGAAGAAGGTTGCAGCCATTGTTTACCCTACCCGATGAGGTATGGGGGAATCGCGTGGTGCGGACTGTATTCGCCCAGCGCCGGAAGCTGTTGTTGAATGCTCTGTCGAATGCCTTGCCCGATTTATCCCGGGATGAATTGATACGGGGTTGTATGATGGCGGGCTTGGGAAGAGGAGAGCGCCGACGTGCGGAAGAGTTGGATGTGCCTACCTGGGGGCGTCTGTTGGAGGCACTTTATTCGATTCTCTGATGGTTTGATTGTTTCGGTGTGGTTGTAGGCAGATGGGGGGAGGGGCGTGGCCATCCTTTGTTCCTTCTCTATTTGTCATCCTCTATTAGGTGATGAGAGGTGGTTAGGACCCATGGGGAAGCATACACTCTCTGACATTAAATTGACATTGGATAGCTATGTTGGCCAGAAAATTCGCTTGAAGGCAAACAGTGGTCGCCGCAAAACGATTGAACGAATCGGGGTGTTGGAGGAGACATATCCTTCTGTTTTTGTTATCAAGTTGGACGAGGATCAAAGTGCCTTCGATCGGGTTTCTTACAGTTATGCTGATGTTTTGACAGAGTCGGTGGAATTGGCCCTTTATGATGCGGAGGGTGATTCAGTTCCTATGATGGTAATGAAAACTCCAGGCTAGGGGTGTGTACGGGGATATGGTTTTTGCAGGTATGGTGACTGGAGTGGACTGTCGTCTGGAAATACCCTCGTTTCTGTCCAAAAATGGGACAAGGTGGGGTATTTTTTTGTTTGTTTTATACATAGGGTGTTATCCCGGAAAGGAACAGCTCGATCAATTCCCTCTCATAGCATCCGTTCTTGGGATTTGGTTATCCTCTTGACTTTCAATGAGGGGCCGTGCAGTTTCTTGTGGGGAATGCCCTATCTATGAATCTAGTCTCACTTTTTGGCAAAGCAATTGGGTAACATAATAACATTTTGTCATGACACTGTTCCTGTTTTTGTATCCCCGGGGGATTTATTTTATATTTATAAAGGTTCCTTTGATCATTAATTTATTGTAAATTCAGAAAATAATGGGTTGGACAGGGCGCTACCACTGCGTGATTTAGAGGTGTAATGAAATAGGTTATCTCGGAATTAGGCAGTGGGATTCTTGAGAGGGAATACAGAATCCCCGTTCCGTGGGAAAACTCGTCGGATAGAGGGAGTTTCCCGGGACCGTGCAATTTCTTGTGGGGAATGCCCTATCTATGAATCTAGTCTCACCTTTTCGTAAAGCAATTGAGTGACATAATAACATTTTGTTATGACACTGTTCCTGTTTTGATATCCCAGGGGTATTTATCTTATATTTATAAGGTGTTTCCTTTAATCACTAATTTATTGTAAATTCAGAAAATTATGGGCTGGATAGGCCGTTGCGAGATTTAGGGGTATAATGGATATTGAGATGGGCGGCGGATACCCAGTCTGATGCTGGAAGGATTGTACCACATAGGTTACCCCCAGAACTAGGCGGTGGGATTCTTGAGAAGGAATATGGTATCTCCGTTCCGTGAAAGAACTCATCGGATGGAGGGAGTTTCCCGGGGAAAAACCGTCGTGGCGCCTTAGACGGATTTTCCCCGAAAGGTGCTAGCTAGAAATCAAGGGTATGGACATCGTCCATACAATCCTGCCCTTGTTCCGTGCATAAGAAGGGATGAAAGTCATAAGCCGTGGTGGGGAGAGGTTCTTCGTTCGAAATTTCGGACTCGTAGTCAGCAGGGATCGAAAGAAGATCCTCGACAGGCAATGGGTTGGGGTTTTCTTTTTGTTTCCCCACCCAATAGAAAGCGGTAAGCATCAATTCCTTCATCGCTACCTCAAGACCAACGAATCCACCTTTTTTGCTATTCGTTCTCTCACGAAACAAAGCATTCAGCGATTCCGTGTAGTTCGTGGACAGTATATAGGGCAGAAGTATGGGGTTTTGGGTTATGGATGCCGCTTGTAAGCTCAGGGAGATTTTTTTAGGACTGAGCCTTTCCCATGCTTCGCACGTCGCCTTATTTCCAAACCGATACTTCCCTGCACACTCGGACCACCGTTCTAGTGCCTGTCCCATATCCCCAGACCGTAAGACGTAAGAAGCGTCCTTAGCCATTTCCTGGTGCTGGCGCGGTTAACAAGGTTCACAATTGTTTCTTGAGGTTCCAATAAAAATGGAGAATGATCCTTTGCGGATTCATAAAAATAATTATATATACTTTTAAGAAATCATATTATCCATAGCAGTTCGGTTTCTAAATTACGGCCGGGCCATCGATATTTATAATAATATTCTGAAATATATACACAAAACAAGATGTGATCCCTTTCTCCCATGTACATTCGAAACAACTTTTATGTTTCACCTGAAAATTACTGCCAAAGAAACTTGATAACCATCTGTTATTTCTATACAATCCTCTTTATACTATAAAAAAGGAGGTTGATAACAGATGATCCCAGGGCGTTGTACCATGGAACAGTCGAATTTGAAAGAGGTAGAGGAATGGATGGAATGCTTTGCGAATCAGTGGCACTGGTGTTCCACCAAAGAAGAAATTAAACTTGCAATCCTTTGCGAGTATTACAGGTAACATGCTTCATGGTACAGGCAAACATATGCCGATTATCATAATACGATTGGTCAACCGTGTAAGGATATCCTTTTTACCCTAACCATGGAGTTCGTTAAAGAGACCTTCGGGTGGACCGACAGGGAATTGATCGAACGTCTCCCACGGGAGGGACTATTTTTTGAAGCTCTGGGGGGGAAGAAAGGAAAGCCCCTTATAGGTAGAAGGACATTATATGACGGTAGGAAACGGTTGTTGGCATACGAGGAGAAAGTAAGATGCAATGTTACACAGGGTTCCTTTCAGCACTTCACCACCTTCCAAAAGTCAATAGTAGGTATGATATCCACCTGCCGTAGAATGGATAGCACACTAATCAACAGTAACATAAGGAAATTAACCCGTAATGAAGTGATCTATCTGGTGGCAAAAAATGTGGTTTGTATCTCGGCTGAACTTCAAATTCCCCTCCCCGCGGAGTGGGGGGTCTTTTTGGAAAAGGGATGCAAACAAACAGACATCGATTGTCAGCAATCATTGGGCCATCAGCCTCCTCTCCTCCCCCAAAAAGGAGTAACAGCAAGGGATCATAGGACTGCGGAGCTAGTTGGAGTTTGCTTGGCTATAAGGAACTACACCTCCGAATATGACGAAATCAGATCAACCAAGGAGTATGCATTGCTGGAAAGGGTGATCTGGGAACAGACGGAGGAGGATGAACAAGGAAATCTCAGGATGCTCCCCAAGGTGCGTTCTGGTAGTCTACAAAGCCCTTATGATCCTGATGCTCAGTACAGGAAGAAAAACAAACAGGAATGTTGGGGATATTCCGGCCAGATCGTAGAGGATCGTGATGGAGAGAAGGGAATAAGCCTGATTTCCTTCTTTGATCTGAGAGGTTCCCTGCATCCAGATACGACCTTTGCGAAGGAGTACATAGAAACATGGGTTCCCCATGATGGAATGCAGTTGTGTGCCGATGGAGGGTACTACAGCCATGAGATCAGCGAGCTGGCCCAATCAAAGGGTATTTCCCTATGTTTCACCAATATGACGGGCCAAAGGGAGAACCCCAATCAATTGAGGGCAAGCACGTTTGTGCGAGACAAAAGAACAAAGGAAATTACACGATGCGCGGCAAACAAGGAACCCGAGAACAGCCGGTACAAACCAGGGGGAAAACCAGGGAGCGGGACCAGTGTGGCTTATTTCAACAGGGAGGATTGCAAGAAGTGCCCCTTTGCGGATCAGTGCATTGGCAAACCCAACAAAACGGGGGGAAGAACCGTAAGATTGACCGACCGAACGTACTCAGCGGCAAAGCAAAGGGATCAATTGGAGCAACCCAAATACAGAGAAGCAGGGAATCGTCGTGCGGCCATTGAGGGCGTTTGCTCCGCACTCAAAAATGCCTATGGCGCCCGCCGACTTAAGGTGCGTGGTGAACGGAGAGCTAGGTTGACAATGTTCGCAAAGTGTGTAGCGTATAACACATCCCAAGTCTCCGAATATATAGTAAAATTTATAAGAATAAGAAGGAGGGATGCAATATAGTGATTAATATACCTCATAATTAAAAATATTCATAAAATAACCGGCACTATAGGCTGGTCTATTTGTCATGCTAAGATGTACGGAATAGGGCATTCCTTTCCACAAATATGGATTCAAAAACCAAGTTCCCATGGTTATAGTAGAAATCTAACCATAAGCGTTACGTTTCATTGTATCCGGCCCAAATCATTCATACTATTCAATTTATTATTTACATTAAAAATCGTCTATACATATTATACAGAATCAATTAATTTACTATTAGAAATAAATACATACTATTTTTAAATACAATTAATACCAGAAAAAACCAAATCAACTGATTTTTAATTCGCGCACCAGCACCATTTCCTTCTTCATACTTTTAGGAGCTGCATTCATGATGTTACGAATCGCATGAACGTAACATTGTTGGTGAACCGTATGGTGAGGAAAATGCTTGCGTACAACTAAGGGAAAAGCCCTATGCCCATCTGTGGTAACGATACGTATATCGTTGACATTCAGGCCCCGTTCCTTTAGTTTCCCTATATGCTGATCATAGGATTCCACATTCTCATCAGGCGAGGGGGTGATCCCTACTATGTCCCGCCTCCCCTCCGCTGTGATACCCGTGCTGACTGCGATCGCCTTCGAAACATAACGACCCTCCTCCCGAATGGGAACAAAGAGAGTATCCATGCCTATGGCCGTATATACTGTCGTGCTCAGATCCCTTTCGAAATATTGTATAGCATCGTTGTAATAAGGTTGCAACCATTGCGAAAGCGTTTCCGGGGACGTCCGAAGGTTGAATCCTTTCTCCAGTAGTTTACTACTATTTCGCAAGGAGAGGCCCGGAAGATAAAGACGATAAATGAAATCTTTGAGGGTATTCTTTGCACTCTGATAACGTGGTAACGAGTACGGTGAAAATTCCCATCTTGTCCTAGGAACCTCTAGATCTAGTTCCCCAAACAGTGTGCTATATCCGCGATGATAGACCCCATTCCCCTCATCCTGGGGATATTTCAGACAATGGAGGGTTCGATCTACACGCATGCGTAAGTTACATAGGTCCTCGACAACGGGTTTCCAATTCTTTGGGTCGGTTAAAGGGTCTATCTCTGGGATCCATGCGTTTTTTAACAATCCAATCAGCGCCTGCACCAAAATACTACCACCGTCGTGATGGAACATAAGGCTAGTAACGTCATTCAGGAGAAGGGAATCCTTCATTTTTTCCTTGTGATTCGATGGGCAACACAATAATAGCAGTTTCTCAATCAGATGCCTAGATTCCTCCCACTCCTTGGGACCCCATGAGGTAATTCCCTCCTTGAGATCATCGAAAAAACGTTGAGCACGTAAGAATCGATCCCGAGTTTTTGGATCGTGCAATTGATGATATCCATCCCCTTCGGATCGTGCATTCCCCGGACCTTTATCTTTTCCGTCACGCAAAGTTATGGATGGAGAATCCTCGATCAGTGGGTTGGGTTCCGTTTCTTGGGGGGCAGAGGAAGGATTCGTACTATGTAATTTCCCAATCTCACCGGCTACCGCAGACCATTTTGTGTCCTTATTCCCTGCTGCCATTGCCGTTGCCTTGTTGGCTAGGGCCAGCTTCTCGTTTGCCATTGCCATTGTCTCGTTGGCTAGGGCCAGCTTCTCGTTTGCCATTGCCATTGTCTCGTTGGCTAGGGCCAGCTTCTCGTTTGCCATTGCCATTATGGTCCTATCGGTTATAATCAGTTTCTCATCTATTAAGACATTATGGCTATGACAGAAGGGACACGTACTTTTCAGTGTTTTTCCACAATATGGGGAGTCAATGGACCGGTCGCCTGTCTTCATCGAATTTCTAGCTATCCATGACTCTTCTTTTTGGATATTGATTTTTCCTGATAATGTTGTATTATGGGTGTGGATGCTCATATTTTCCCTCCTCTGAGTTTATTGTTTGTTGGTGATCAATATTCTATCAGAGGTAGGGGGCGTGAGTCATCCCCTTTTTACATACATAACGCTTCATTCTTTTTCACTGCAGATCGTGCGATCGTGCCCTATTTGTTGATCAGATCGCTTTGTCCATGGTAATGGAACCTTGTTCCATCTTATCCGTAATGTTGACAACATTACGGATTTTTTGTTGTTTTGTACGTACCATAAACAGGATGGATCTTACTACAACACAATGTTCGTCTTCCGCGCAAGGACCTAGTAAAAATTTTATAAAAATTCATATGAAATAAGATAAATACCCCTGGGATACCAAAACAGGAACAGTGTCATAACAAAATGTTATTATGTTACTCAATTGCTTTACGAAAAGGTGAGACTAGATTCATAGATAGGGCATTCCCCACAAGAAACTGCACGGTCCCGCCACCCCCATCGGAGAGGATATTACTCATAGGAATGTATAGTTTCAGTAACGAACCAGTACTATTCGTATTTATGACCTATCATCCTGTGGTGCATATCTTCCATTTCTGTAGTAATGATATACTTTACTGTTTTCATATTAGGTATTAAGCTTGGTATACGGGGCGCCAAGGTTGATATGGGTATTCCCTCGTTATATATAGAAGAATGTTAACGCTTGAGATACTCATTGTCTCTGTTTTGTTCTTTGTATGGGCCCATCCTGATTCATGAGTAAGGAAGGGTACTCCCCCTTGAAAGATTTCCCCCATGGATGGGTTGATCTTGTCCCCCTCGCTGTAAGAATTGTGCAGAGCGGCCTTCCTTCATCTGTTGACCATGTTTGAAACATCATGGATACTTCATTCAATACCTATTACTATTTAGATACCAATATACCCCATAGGTTCCAGTTAAAGATAATATCATATTTTTTTATTGTATAGTAAAATATACATGTAGGATATCAATTGCAATTCTAATTTATAACTAACAGAGGGAGGAAAATGTAACAATGACTCATTGTTGCGGTGCCTGTATGACAGGTGCAAGGGTGGTTCTACGTCAGAAGGAAATTCTGATGCGTGATGTGCCCATACTTTGCTGTCCCGCCTGTCGTAGGGTTGAGGTACATCCCTTGGTAAAAAATATACTGGAGCAAGTCATAGAGAAACAGGGGGAGAATGAGGACCTGGTTACAGAGATGAATGTTAGTGAGGTAGTAGATAGTGAAACGGTAGAGGCCTGGCAGAACCACGGTGTGTCGTTTGGTGATGTGGTGGATGCAGTGGCGCTGCTGAAGGTACAAATTGATAGGTCGTTGGAGTTGTTGCATATTTCTAAATCGTTGCGTGATGCCCAGTGGACAGCGGAGTTGAATACGAGGTTAAGAGTTCTTTCTATTCATTTGCGTCGCGAGGTGGAGCATGCGGATGCCGCCTATGAGGGTGGATGAAGATTTTCTAACCTATTAGTACACAATGGGGGATATTTCAATGGGGCGCTGTATCTATATAATTAAAAATAATAATACTATTATTAAATAATCATTCATTGATCCAGAGAGATGATTGCATTTCTGGAGGCAAGGGGGATTTTCAGACCCTTTGCCGGTTTTGGATACCTAGGCACAAAGAAGACCCCACGCGACATTATGTACGCGGAGGTCCCACTCCAAGAATGTTCTCTGGTAGATTAGAAAATTTATCCATATGTTGGTGGAAACATTCTGCCAATTTTCGTGCTTGGATGGCATAGCTCTCCCTGTTGGGCCAGTTTTGTTGCGGTCGCAGGAAATTTTCCGGCACACCAGGACAGGAAACGGGCACGGATAGGTGAAAGAAAGGTTCCCTTGTGTGGGGGGAGTCGGCTAGTTTTCCCTGGATCGCGGCATGCACCATATTTCGGGTATGTTTCAGATCGACACGCTGACCTACCCCATAAGGTCCACCGATCCAGCCCGTATTTACGAGGTAGGTATGTGTTTTATGTTGGGCCATTTTTTCCCCTAGCAGTTGGGCATAGACGGTTGCGGCACGGGGTAGGAAGGGTGCGCCGAAACCGGGTGAAAATACGCTTTCCGGTTCAGCTATCCCTTGCTCTGTACCTGCTAGCTTACTTGTGTATCCAGCAAGGAAATAGTACATGGCCTGTTCTGGATTGAGCCGGGATATAGGTGGGAGAACACCAAAGGCATCTGCTGTGAGGAAGATAATGGTTTTAGGATGGTTTGTTACGCTGGGTAGGATTGCATCAGGGATGAAGGAGAGCGGATAGGCCGCACGTATATTCTCTGTGATGGATCCATTTTTGTAGTCAGGTATGCCTTGTTCGTCCAAAATTACATTTTCAAGTATTGCGCCGAAGCGGATGGCTTGGTAAATTTGTGGTTCCCTTTCCTTTTCTAGACGAATGCATTTTGCATAACAACCGCCTTCAAAGTTAAAAATTCCTTGTGATGACCAACCGTGCTCATCATCACCCACTAGGGACCAGGCGGGATCGGCGGACAACGTAGTTTTTCCGGTACCAGAGGAACCGAAGAATAGGGTAACTCCATGAGTGGGGTCTTTGCTGGCGGAACAGTGCATGGGTAGTACATTTCCCTCTGGGAGGAGGAAATTCAGGGCGGTGAATATCGATTTTTTTATTTCCCCTGCGTAGTGCGTGCCTGCGATAAGAACGACACGTTCGGCAAAATTCAGCACGACCACGGTTGGGGAATGAATGGGGATGGACCTCTTGTCAATTTGTAGCTTTGGTGCGGATAGGATGATGAAGGGGTCTCTTGAGGAGAGGGTGGACTTCCCGGTTTCATCAGCTTCCTGTGTTATAAAGACACAATGGGCAAAGAGTTGATGCCAGGCCAACTCCCCGAAAACGTGAACGGGTAGGGAATAGGCGGGGTCTGCGCCTGCATAACCTGCGAAATGAAAAATTTCTCGCTGGCACAGGTATGTTTCCACTTGTTTTAATAAATCTTCAAAGTACTCACCCTGAAGGGGTTGGTTGGTCTCCCCCCAAGCAACCGATCGTTTTGTCATGGGGTCGGAAACGATATAGCGATTTTTCGGCACACGTCCTGTGAAGGTACCTGTGTTAGCGCAGAAGGCCCCTGTGTTTGAGAGATGTCCCTCCGAGCGCTGTAGTGCTATTTCTACGAGTTTGGGTACAGCCAAATGTTCATGGATGCGTGTACCAAGCCGAAGGGATCGGCCGCTCGCTGTTTTGATGGTCGTATCCATGAAATTTCGTTCGCCTCGCTTCCGCCTTTTTGTCTGGGGGATTTGGATACTTTTCCCTCCAGGCCCACTTCTCATTCCCCATTTTACGAAAGAAAGGCTGAAAATGCAAGAAAAGGGGGGCGAATCGTTGGTTCTGGGCTATAGGGCGTAGTTCCTGTACTATTACCCGCCAGGGGATTCGTGTGGTGGTTTACATGTTGTGTACTATATCGTACAATGGAGCGTGGTTCCTTGTGTTTTGATTTTGTGGGGGGATCGCAGGATTTCCCCACCATGGGTTATGATTCCCGTGTATGGTTTTTTAGATGGAAGCCTTGTCCTCGGAAGTTGGCTTTCGAATGGGGTAAGGCGAGTTTTTCAAGAACGGTCGGTGAGTGGTGGATTGGCAAAACAAACAGAGAAAGGAAGAAGCTACGATAGGGTCAGGCCGGGTTGCCTGTTGTGTCTACAAATTCATAGGTTTCCTTCCTCTGAAAACGTAAGATTGTAGGGGCAATGGTGATACACCTGATTGGGGCGTAGTGAAGTTTTCATGAGTGAGTTGAAAAAAGGTGATGTTGTCCAGGGTACGGTAGTTTCGGCAAAGCCATTTGGGGCTTTTGTAACACTTACCTCTGGGGAAACAGGCCTTGTGCATATTTCACAGATATCTAGTAATTACGTAAAACAGGTCGGGGATGTGCTTCAGGTTGGGATGGAGGTAAAGGCCAAGGTACTCTCTGTAGAGCCTACCGGTCGGATTTCCCTGTCCATCAAGGCATTGCAGGCCCCGTCGTCGGATCGTCCTGAACGAGGGGGATGGGGGGGGGGTCGTGGCGATCGTGGCGATCGTGGCGATCGTGGTGGACGTCGGTCGTCTAAGTATGGCTCCACCGGAAATGACTTTGAGGATATGATGCGGCGGTTCATGAAGAGTAGTGAGGAACGTCTCAGTACATTGGCTGCTAAACAGAAAAGAAATCGTTGATGGTTTCATTTGCGTCGTATTCCTACCCATAGTGAGATCAGGAACAGATGGATGTAGAAGAGGAAAGCAGGGGGTTTCGGTAGCAATCGATCCCGCTGTTTTTTTAGCTTTGTTTTTTCTCTCCAACCGTGTATTGGGTCTTTCGGTTTCTTCTCAGTGGATGGGATGGTACGGACGCGGGGTAGCTATCCGAGTGAGTATGTGCATTTTTCCAGGGTGGTTTTTGATCCTAATTTTTGGCCCTTCGGTGTATTTCCTTGCACGTTACTTGCATGTTAACTATAATTTTATTTTTAATTTTTATAGATAGAAAAAAATACGTTCTTGTTTTTCATTCCTATCTTAAATCTGTTTTCAACATAAATATATTTATATTATCAGGGAAATACTATTTATTTTAATCATGCATTTAACATTCAGATCATCAAGCAACAAGTTATAAAAATATTGAAAATTTTAATTTTTCATAATGATCGAATACTATATTCTATCTTTCCCCCAATCTCCATGGTCTATGCCGTTTTTGGATCTACTCTTTCCCTCTCTGTTTCTGGTGGTAACGAAAACACGGGTCGGATTGCTATTCGATAGGTAAGCCTTGTCCATCAGGATCATATCGGGTTTTATCTGTGCTATGCTTCCCAAATTTCCGTTGGGGTTTCTTGGGGCAATTGTTTTATAATCCCTGCTAGGCCCCCAGACCAGATGTATGGGCTGTCCCTGAATTCAGAAGATTTCAGAACTTTTCTGTGCAATTTCTCGAAGAGTATTTTCGGCGGGGCGGAAAGGTGTCCTTCCCGTCGGCATCCCGCAGATTCCTATACAGGAGCCGGAGGAATGAATCATCCATCCGCCGGACAACGTGCCCCTTCGAGGGGGGGGAACGGGCTTTTCCCACAGGGGGGGTCCCAATGGAAGTAGGGATCGGCCAGAATCGACGGGAGATTGGCGTTCCGTAAATCGTAGAATCAGGAAGGTAATAGGGCTCCTATGGGTGTCTAGGGTACGTTTTCTATAGCCATTTCTGATGATTTTGCAGTATTCCCCACTGTCCCTTTGGTTGCTTTTCCGCCCCAGATATTCATCTTTTTCCTAGCTAGCGAACCATGTCCAAGCTCTTACTGGAAGTTCCCCAGTTTTTATCGTACAGGATTAGATATCCAACGGTCCGGATGGTCTGTTGGGATGGTCTGTTGGGTTGGTATTTCCCATTTTTGTAACTATGGTAAACGATCCAGGAGATTGTTTACCATTTTTTTCTTGCCGATAGGAGCTGGTAGGGTGGTACAAGTATCATGGGGGTATTGAGTCTATACCCTTTTCTATATCTGTAAATTTTTTCTGTGATATAATGGAGGTATATGGGCAAAAAAGGATAGCAATTTATTCCCATTTTTGATCCATCAAGATGGAATCAGTAGTTGATAAAAATACGTTAAAGAAGGGGAAATAGGGTCTGGATTCCCAATACACTTTATCTTTTGTAATATAATAAAAGTATTATAAATATAAATCCATGAAGGAAGTTTCAAAAGTGGAGAGAAAATCCTCCCTGAAAACCTTGTTCAAAAATTCACATCCACAACGAGATGGTGCTTGTGTATGTCGACTATCTCCTTCATGATTTTTCCCCCTCATCACGCCTGTGTCGATCCCGGTGTACAGACGCGGTCCTATTATGTTCCAGGTCTGTGCTGTATGGGGAATGGGAGTTGCATTCACGAGAATAGATTGTCACAATGGGGCGAGGGTGGGCGTTGTTTTTGATGGACGGGAGGAATGAAAAACGTCTGCATGGACATACAATGGCCATTATATAATTTTATTATATAATTATGAAAAATATGTATCCCTATCCGCCCTTTGGGGGGCGGTATGGTTGCTCTCTTGTCCTTAATTTCGTACTGAAATTGTGATGATTCCTGTGGTAGTTGCGGCGAGCAATGCTGGCAATGTGTTTTGCTTCCCGTTTACTATAAATTTATATTTAGTGGCCCCCTCTATCTTTATGGCATTGGGATAGGGTGATGAGGGGAAGAGAATAAGGAGATGGTTTTTTTGTCAGTCGGGGATGCGTTATTACAGGATATGGTAGCTGCACTCAATGAACAGCAGCAGAGGGCTGTACGGACTACGAAGGGTCCCTTGTTAGTGATGGCGGGTGCGGGGAGTGGCAAGACGCGTGTTCTTACCCATCGTGTAGGTTACATCGTAGCCTCCCAGTTGGCTCCCCCCTGGTCGGTTTTGTGTATTACCTTTACCAATAAAGCGGCAGCGGAGATGCGTCATCGAATTCATGCGCTCCTTCCGGGTCAAATGTCGGGCGTGTGGGTACATACTTTTCATGGATTGTGCGCACGGATTCTACGAACCGATATCCAACATCTTGGATATGATCCTACCTTTACCATTTTAGATACGAATGATCAAATCAGTCTTTTGCGTTCTCTGCTGGTAAAGGAAAATTTGGATGTACAAAAATACCCCCCACGTTTGTTTCGTGCCATTATAAGTACGGCGAAAAATGGTGGTTTGACTCCCCATAAAATGTTGGACCAAGCGAGAGGGGCACAGGATGAGCGGGCGGCGAGGATTTACCATTCCTATGAAAAAGCAATGCGTGCACAACAAAGCCTTGATTTTGATGATCTAATGCTTATGGGTTTACGTTTGCTGGAAGAGGTTCCCTCTGTGAGGGAACGCTATGCTAAGAAATTTCGTTATGTTCATGTTGATGAGTACCAGGATACCAATATGCTCCAGTATCGACTCCTGCGGATTTTGACTGCAGTGCATCGTAATTTATGTGTCGTGGGGGATATGGACCAATCGATCTATCGTTTCCGCGGTGCTGATAGGCGAAATGTTAGCCAGCTACGCGGGGATTTTCCTGATCTCACCATGGTTACATTGGAGCAAAATTATCGTTCTACCAAAGTGATCCTACAGGCCGCTAACGAGCTCATCGCCCATAACCCCGAAAGGGAGAAAAAGGTGCTCTGGACAGAGAATCCTAAGGGGGAGAAAATCCGGGTTTATGAGGCCCGTAACGAGAGAGAAGAGGCGGCCTATATTGTCAACGTAATCAACGAGGCGCATAAGAGGGGTGTTCCTTATTCCCATCATGCCGTGCTTTATCGGACGAATGCACAGGCGAGGACCATTGAGGAAACCTTTCTACAGGCCTGCATTCCGTATCGTGTTTGGGGGGGAATGCGTTTCTATGATCGTCGGGAGATTAAGGATGTACTAGCCTATTTGAGGCTCCTCCTTCGGCCTCAGGATGATGTCAGTTTTTCACGCGTTGTCAATGTACCCCGACGGGGTGTCGGGGGCGTAACTCTGGAGCGTCTGCGTACGAAGGCTGCTGAGCTGGGGTGCTCCCTCTGGGAAGCTCTTTCCCATGGAATGGATAAATCGAAAGGTCTGCAATCCTTTTTTAAAATTATGGAAAAATTGATTTCTTCCATGAACTCCTACAACCTACCCGAGTTGATTGATGCTGTGCTGGAGAGTACAGGTTATCTGACGTGGATTGAGCAACAGGAGAAAGAAAAGGCGGAGGATCGTATCGCCTACCTGGATGAATTTCGTTCCCTGGCGGCCAATTTCGACGCTGACTATGTTGAAACATCGGGGAGCGGTGGTATTCGGGAACGTTTACTGGTTTTTCTGACGGATGTAGCGCTATTGACCGATCTAGATCAGGATTCGGAGGAATCCTCCCCGGCTAACGACGTAGTGCAAATGATGACACTGCATAGCGCTAAGGGTCTAGAGTTTCCTTGTGTTTTTTTAGTCGGCATGGAGGAGGAGAATATACCCCATATACGTGCCCTGACAGAGGATCCTTCGGAAGGTCTTTGGGAGGAACGACGACTTATTTATGTTGCTTTGACACGTGCTCAGGAGACACTGCACCTTGTCCATGCGAATGTACGTACCCAATTTGCTGAGACGCTTCGGCGTATACCTTCCCGTTTTTTACAGGAATTGCCGGAGGACTTACTGGTGCATGAAAAAACATTATGGGAAACGTCCACTACCGTGCCTAGCAAACGCAATCGGTTTGTGGCCTCCCCTGCCCCCGCTTCCTTGGTATTGATGAGGGGTGATGTTGTGGAACATGCGAGCTGGGGGGATGGGAAGGTGGTGAATGTGGATGAAAAGGGGGATTCAGTGGTGATTCGGTTTCCTAAACCAGTCGGGGAGAGAAGGTTGTTGTTGTCCTATGCCCCGCTTGTCAAAAAATAATGGGGAAATTCATTTCCTATGCTCCAGTGATGGTACTGGGGTGGATTGGGAACTATGATTGTATCCCCCTGTGGGGTATAAACCGGGGAAACAAGTTGGGGAAGGGGGACAGGTTATGCAGTTGGATCCTTCATGGTCCTTCTCATCCGGACAAGGACAGGGACCTACAAAAGAAGGGGGGAGTAGTGGGCAAGGGGAGGAGTTACGGGCGAAGGAACGGGTGAGGGAGTTGAGGGTTTGGCTGGAGGAGCAAAATCGCCGTTATTATGATTTGGACTCCCCCCATGTTCCGGATTCATTGTATGATGCCCTTTTACAGGAATTGCTTCGGTTGGAGTCGCGTTTCCCACATCTGAGGAAAAAGGATTCACCTAGTGAACGGGTGGGGGGGAGGCCATCTCATTGGTTTGTAAGGGTGGGGCACAAGAATCCCATGCTTAGTATACAAAATGCCTTTAAAATAGAGGATTTGAGAAGTTTTTTGCATCGTAATGAATCGGTAGCGGGGCAACCGGTAGATTATGTTTGTGAGGCGAAGATTGATGGACTTGCCCTTTCTTTGCACTATGAGAAGGGGGATCTGGTCCTTGCTGCTACGCGTGGTGATGGGAAAACGGGGGAGGTGGTTACGGATAACGCTCGCATGATTCAGTCCCTCCCCCTGCGCTTGACGCGTCCTCTGACTTTGGAGGTACGTGGCGAAGTTTACTTACCGTTTTCCATGTTTCGGCGTCTCAACGAAAAGCGTGTGGAGAGAGGGGAATCTGTTTTTGCTAACACCCGTAATGCAGCTGCGGGTTCTCTGCGTCAGTTGAAACCTGATGTGGTGGCGGAGCGGGGGTTGCGTATGGCCGTTTATTCCCTTGTATCCTGCGAGGAGGAGGGTTTACCGACCACACATAGCAGGGTATTGGAATATTTGGATAGCCTTGGTTTTTTCGTCCATCCGGGTTGGGAAAGGGTCCGAGGCTTGGATGCCATTGTTGCATGCTGGGAGGGTTGGAGGTCCCGAAGATCCCAGTTGGGGTTGGCTATTGATGGCGTAGTGATCAAGGTGGATGATTTGGATCTGCAGCGTCGCCTGGGGGCAACGGTCAGGCAGCCCCGTTGGGCCCTTGCTTACAAGTTTCCAACGTCTGAGGGAGTAACCAGGGTATTGGATGTGGATTGGCAGGTGGGGAGAACGGGTGTACTCACTCCCGTCGCTCTCCTTGAACCCATCGAATTGAACCAAACACAGGTGAAGAGGGCCACCCTTCACAACGTGGTTATGATAATGGATAAGGATGTTCGAATCGGGGATCAGGTACGTGTTCATAAGGCTGGGGAGATCATTCCTGGGGTGATCGACGTAGTTCTTTCCGAACGTATTGGTTTGGAGCGGAGGGTTGAGGTGCCTACCCACTGTCCCTCTTGTGGGGGTCCATTAAAACAGGATTCGGCCGTATTGCGTTGTTCTGCCCACGGTACCTGTCCTGCTCAGGCCCAGGAGATGGTACGGCATTATGTTTCCCGAGGGGCGTTGCAGATTGAGGGCGTGGGCGCGAAGATGATTCAGCATCTATTCGAGGCGGGTTTGGTGAGTGATGTGGCTGATTTGTATGTTCTGCGTGTGGAAGATCTACAGAAGCTCCCTCGCGTGGGTGAAAAGGTAGCGAGGAAATTGGTTCAATCTATCCAGTGGAGCAAGAGGTGTTCCTTGGACCGGTTTTTATTTGGTTTGGGTATTCGGTATGTAGGTGGACGGGTGGCATCCCTGTTGGCCCAACATTTTGGTACGCTCCCCAATTTTCTGAATGCCACGGAGGAAACCCTCCATTCCATTCCCGAAGTGGGTCCTATGGTAGTACAGAGTGTGATGGCGTCCCTTTCCTCGCCCGCATTTCGTGATCTTCTATCACGTTTGAAGGAGGCAGGTGTCGAGCCGTTGCCAGCCCCCGCCGTGGATTCCCCTCCCCGTTCGGTGTGGATGGGGAAGAGCGTTGTGTTGACTGGAAGGTTGTCCTCGATGACACGGGGGGAAGCCACACGGTTGCTGCAACGGCAGGGAGCACGGGTGGTTTCCGCTGTGAGCAGAAAGGTGGATTGGTTGATCGTTGGGGAGGGCGCAGGAAGTAAGAAGTTGGTTGCGGAGGATTGGGGTATCGGGGTGCTAAGAGAGGGGGACTTTCTGCGGATGCTTACTGAATCCGGGACCATGGATGAAAACTATGGAAAATAAAGAACATAACCCTTTTTATTGTGGATCCACCTATTGGAATGCATGTACATACCACATTGTTATAAGAAGTGTGTAAAAGGATGCGGAGATTGGGATGGATTTTTTTCCATGTAAATTTCCTCTAGTACAACTTGATAGTTGATAGGTTTTAATTCCTCTTGTATAAGGTTATACAATGGAAGCAGATCTGCGAGATCTCCTCTCAGGGTAGCCGCCGTGTTCGTTACATGGTGTGCAACCTTAAATTTTTCTACTATTTTGATAACTATGGGTGCGTGGTCCGTGTGGCTAGCGGGTGTGTTTTGGGGTGAAAAACTCATATGGAGAAGGGCTTCGGATGACATCGATCAAGGACCTCCTAGGGATTTTAGTAATAATAGGAACATTATTTTAATAAAAATTACAATTGCAGAATAACAAACGAATAATTTCTCTATTTGATTATAACGTGTATAAGTACATCTGTCTAATGGTTCTCTTTGGTATATTAAATTGCATTCCGAATACGGTGTCACTCCAAAAATGGGTAATTTTCTATATTTTTCACACGGTCCGTGGAGTTCTTTTCTGGGGATATTCTTCAACATGTAATCCAAATTATTATAGGTATAAAAGTAAAATTTACATGGTATTATGGTTTTCCTATTTTTTTATTAATATAAATATGTTTACACAATATCGATATCAATAAAACGGATTTGGGGATCGTAATGCTTATAGACGTAAATGGGAGGGGGTTGTTCGCCCCCCTCTACGAAGTAAACGGGTTGCGAAGCATGTGCTGTCGTGACTGAGGCCGCGGGGGCGATCGCGGGGAGTAGTGTACCTGACTACTGTCCTAGACAAATTTTGAAGCACCTTAGACTTTGTTTGTGCAAACTCACCCAATTTTATGAATGAATTATATTTTAAATAAATAATACTTTCTAGTATGGTAGTTTTCTTATAAAATTCCTGTATAGACTTTTCTAGGAATTTTGCGCACGCGATTGGGAATAACTAAGCTTTTGGATAAATATTTGACAATTTATAAATATTTGTGATAGGATCATCGCGCTACTGTGACGGTCATGTTTACCTAGTATATCCTAAGTCGTGATAGCAATTTCGATCCTATATTGCAAAGGAGTTGGGTTTAAGGCATGGGGAAGAGAATTTCCCTAATAACAATAGTACCCCTTGTTTGGGCAATGACTGTTTCCGAAACCGTAGTCAAAGCTGTGTCCCCGTCCGGTGTGGTGAGCTCATCAGCAGACTTGGATGATACCAACATCCTTGACGGAGGGGTCATCGGGGCAATAGAGTCTGATGTTGTGGAACGATCCGACAGGGGGGTAATGGCGTCCTGGGCGGATAGGCCCCAAATACGAGGTAAACGAGATTGCAACACGTGTGCCATCGTAGGTGGGGCTGCAGG
This sequence comes from Pasteuria penetrans, assembly GCF_900538055.1. Classification (NCBI taxonomy): domain Bacteria; kingdom Bacillati; phylum Bacillota; class Bacilli; order Caryophanales; family Pasteuriaceae; genus Pasteuria; species Pasteuria penetrans. The sequence continues at coordinate 165,609 of NZ_UZAC03000001.1, read as the reverse complement.
TGCGGTCACGGGGATCATTATGTATCTGATACTGTCCTAGATAAATTTGGGTACCTTGAACCTTGTTTGTGCAAACTTACCCAATTTTATGGATGAAGCTCCCCCTTGAAAAGAAATTCCCTTTTCCTGCGTAGTAGGCCCCTCATAAAATCCCCGATTGTGATGATCATGTTTCCATCCAATAGTGTTCCCGAATTGTTATGGTGGCAATTCGAGAATATACTGTTCAGAAAAGGAGCTGGTCTGAAGCATACCGAAGGAAATTTTTTCTAACAGTGACGTTACCCCCAGTTTCGGCGATGACTGTTTCTGGAATTGTGGTTGAAGCTGCGTCTCCGTCTGGTCTATTGGGCCCCTTGATATAATGACATGTGGGTATAATAATAGCGGATTCCCTGTAAGAAGTGGACATGAAATATGGCATGAAGAAAATTTTCATTGGGATTCGGGTAAAAGATGGGTCAGAAGTGGACACATACTGCCCAGGTATCTAGGTGATGCGATGGTCGAGTAGGGCTGCATCTCAGCCAACCCTCTCACAGAACCACACGTAGTACTCTCGCATTATGTAGCTCTTATGGTCCCATAGGATCCTGCCCATCCAAGAACCCCCGTCTGGTGTCACGTTTTCTGTGCCTTCCTCTGCTGTGTTCTATCTGGGTTTCGATCCGATGTTGCTTGGTCCAACTTGCGATCATCCCTTTGCTTTGGATTGTACGTCGGCTGGTCCAGGCAGACCATTCAACCCCCTCGTCCTCCTCTCATTACAAGGGTTTCTCCACTACTATGAGTTGATCCGATCCTGTTCACGGAAGCCTCGATATACCCCTTTATCCCCCTACACCCGACTAGGGCCAGGTATCCATGCAACAGTCTCTCGTGGTTCCCTTATGAAGGCCCCTAAATCAGGTTCATTCCATCTGTATACAGGATGCCGCCAGAACAGTAGGTGGGGTTCGTCCTCCATAGCTTCGTTCCGAGGATAAGTCCCTTGTTTCGACATCGACCACGTCTTTCGATGCTTTTCCCCCATGGTTCACCTTACTAATCTCCCCGATTCATGCAGGACAGGATTCTCCCATCCTGCCTTTTCCAGGAATGCTCACCACCATTGCTCTTTACAACAGCAGCACTGGGTGGTTTGAAACCTGCATACCACCTGCTCTACCGATTTCGGGGGGGCCCCTCTCCCATATCCCCCATAGGGCACGACACAACACACGAGTCCTGTTTTGTAAGGGGCCTGATTGAAATACTGGGTTTCTAACCGACATGGAACCAGTTGGCGAATCGGTGGAATTCGAGGTAAAAACTAAGGAATTGTCACAGAGCCAGGGGGACGGATTGCGGATTATACACTATGAACGTGGGAGTTACTATACAGGGAATGGGGATTGAAATATCGGACCATGGTAGACCCAAAACCGGGGGGGAAACCGATTTGGCACTTTTTTCATGTTTATTTCGCATAATCCGACGGCGCCCACAAGCCTACATAGGACTGTTATTCAACGAATTCATTTCAATGGCTGTTGTTTTTGCTTACACTACATTACTGTATCATCCCAGATTGCAGATTTTACTACAAGGAACGGACATGTACACGGAAATCACGTTCCCCGCTCTGTCCCTTGGGGTTCTTTTGAGTACATCCGCCCCTATTTATTACTCTTTGACTACACTCTATCGGAGCCGCCAAAGTCAGTTTGGTGTTTTTCTACTTTTAGGGATAAAACCACGGCATTTTTTGACTTTGTTGCTGTTGGAAACAGTGATCGTTGGTGGCTGTGCTGTTATCGGGGGTACGGTATTAGGTATAGTTTTGAGTCTGGGTTTGTTATTTTTTCTGGGTAAAACTTTTGAATATATGGAATTTCCTTTTTATTTTTCCTGGACAGCCTTGGCAGATTCCGTTATCAAATCCCTACTCCTCTTCATAGTATTGGCCATTTTCGTTCCTTTTTTTGTACAAAGGAAGAGTCCGATTCAATTGCTCCAGAGCGGGAAGAGGATGGACGATCAACCGGATTTTTTTCCAGGTTCCCTACGAGCTATCATAGCAGTCCTCTGTTTTGTTTTCCTTTTTGCCATTTGTTTTTTCTTGCCTACGGATATAGGTTGGGGGGCAAGTGTATTTTGGATGTTGTATGCCTGTTTTTTTCTTGCCATAGTGGGTAGCCATTTTTTTTATCGCCAAAGCAGTTTATATCTAGCCAGCTTTTTTCGCTGGAAGAAGAATTTTTCCTGGAAGGGTATACGACTACTTTGGATAGGGGATATGGTACATCGTCTGAGGGATAATTCCCGTTTCTTTCATAAATTTTCCATATCTTTAATGGTTCTTTTTATTTTTTCAGGTGTCGGAGTTGCCTTGATGCAGTGGCCCGTAAAGGAAATTGTACGTATGATGGGGGGAACGGTTCCGCAGGTAGAATCTGCGTTACTGTATCACTTAGGTGAAGAGAGTACAATTGATTCCGGGGTAGAAGAGAAGCTGAAATATATGGATCGAATCCTATTGAGGGAGGGATTGATTCGTATAGATATATCTTCATTGATTATAATCAATGAAGATGAGAAAATTAATAATGAACACAGGCTAATGGATGATCAACGACGTGAGGTTTTGCAAAAGGGTAACAGAACCACCCATATGCGGCATCACCAAGGAGGGTTGTTCATTTCTCTCGGGGATTACAATCGAATGAGGAAGGCCTCTGGAAAAACCATTCTATCCCTTGATCATGATTCAGCCGCGGTGTTGTGTGAACAAAAGACTTGTTTAGATCCAGAAATTCCGATGAACTCCATACCTGGGAAATTGGGTGTTAAGGAGGTACAGTATTGGAAACGGATGGGGTTGATAGCTCCCCCCAAGCATGTCGGGAATGTCCCCCAGTGGATATTGGGGGATAGGGTGTATGAAAAGGCTCTACAATACCCTGGTGTCCAAAAATTTCTTGATGCCAATTACCTAGTACCGGAACGTCATATGCATATGAGCCCTAAGCTTTTCGAGGTGTTGGTAAAAGCGCAATCCCTGGATGAGGAGAATCGGTTTGGGAGCTGGCGGGATCAGATCGGGGATCAAAGTTCCGATTCCTTTATCTATAGCGAAGTGGTTGCAAGATACCGGCCGATCCTATTGGGGATTTTGTATCTAATTTCACTTTTGATCACTGGCCCTATCGCGGTGATCTCTGCTGGTAATATGCTATTCTTTCGTGTTTACAATGATATAGAAGATCGGAGACAACAATTTAAAAATCTATTTCGGATCGGTTTTTCTATCTATGATATACAAAAATCGTTTTATATTCAAATTATTTTTATTTTATTTTTACCTACATTGTTGGCTTCCTTTCTAACATTCTGTCAAATTTACTACGGGGCAAGGTTGTTAGAACACTGGCTTCCCATGGAAATAGAGATAGGGAACAAACTTTTTATTTCTACTGGGCTCGTTATTTTCATATGGTTAGCCCTTCAGGTTGCAGTTTTCCTTCCTGCACGTTCACGGGTATTGCATAAGATTAGGGGACAATGAACTTGAAGTTTTTGGGGTAGGTTTATAAATTTTAATGATTACGGAACCAGGGGGACCCAGATGGGTCCTATTTTTTTATGATTCATAATGAAAAGATGCCGTAAGGACTCGAATCGGGGCAGCAGCCCTACCCAGAATGTATTTCACAATGGGAGAGGCAAACGTTTAGACTATGTGATATATACGTATCAAATAACAAAAATTATATAAAAATATTTAAAGATTAAGCACTTTCCATCCCTTACCCATTGAAATCCGGAGACCCCCTGCCGTGAATTCAGGGAAAGATAGCATCATCCATTGGGGGGTAGGTCAGGAGATGTTGTTTAGAGGGAAAAGAAATTGGATTCTGCATGGGAATGTATGGGCGTGCAAAGGGGGTGTAGGGAGAGGGGTATACAGAGGGGCGGGAGGGAAGCTTATGATCGTACCGAAGAGTGTATGGATTTCGGATGTAGATTCAAAGTCAGTGCAGGGGAGGTAGGGAAAACCTGTGGGGCATTGGATCGCATCATTGGATCGTGTATAGGTAAGATGTTTATGGGTCATGTAGAGGGGAGCAAGAGGATTAGGTTTTCCTTACGGGATGAATGATTCTATGAATGGCTAGGATGGGGGAAGGCTCCCTAGGAGTTGACAACGAACGAATCGAAATCGTGTGTCTTCCCTGGTTCCTGCAGGGGGTCTGTTGGGCCCATTCCTATGGAAATCTTGTCGGGGAGGGGGCAAGGGGAAAGATTGAGGGGGCAAAAACAAAAACCCTGGGTTATAGCGGACCGTCTCAGGGATAGGCGATTCATAAAGGGATATGGGAGTGGATTTATTTCTTTATGGAGTTTTTCTCCTGGGATGCCTGTTCCTGCTTCCCGCGTGATGGAAGTTGTGCTGTGTGTAGGCGGTGTTTTTTATGATTCTTTGCGATCGTCAGGGCCCGCAGAGGGCCTTTTTTGTGTATCCTGTATTCGGTGATCCTCGTGGATGGGGTGGCGGTCCTTTTTCATTTCCGTCCATGTTTTTCAGGGGATTTTTGCAAGGCCCAGGAACTTGACAGGATATGGTAGAAATGCTATAGTGAACGCGCCTTTAGCAATGCGGAATGGGCGCCGGAGTAAGGGTGCATTGTTGGAAGAGGGGGACTTCGCGTATGCGTATCCATCTACGGGGAGATCGAATCGCCATCACCGATGCCATGCGGAGCTATGTGGAGAAGAAGGTGTCCCGCTTGAGGAAGTATTTCGAGGGGGAAGAGACGGGAGCTATGTTGGATATCCGTGTGGTGTTTTCCGTGCAGCGTGAGCTGCATCGATCGGAGATTACCATGCAGCTTCCTGGATTTCTTCTTCGTGCCGAGGTGTCGAGTGATGATATGTATGCGTCGATCGATTCTGCTGTAGATAAAATCGAGCGACAGATTCGTAAGTATAAAACCAGAATGCACAGGAAACCGCGCCATGATGTGGCGGTTCAGCAAAAGAAGGCTATTGAGGGTAGATTGGAGCAGTGGCCTCCCTCCGTTCCTGGTATCGATGATGAGGAGGAAATACAGATTGTTCGCACCAAACATTTCCCTCTGAAGCCGATGAATGAGGGGGAGGCCGTGTTACAAATGGAGTTGTTGGGGCACAGTTTTTTTGTTTTCTCCGACGATAGGACAGGAAGGACTAGTGTCGTATACAGGCGGCGGGATGGCCGTTATGGGCTTATTAGTCCAGGTGGGGATTGAATTCCCAGTTCTTTTCTGTACATGGGGGACGAGTGATATGATGCAGGGATTCGTTCCCTCCTTCGTGGGTGGGGTTGCTCCCCTCGTGTTGATAATGGGTAACCATGTCCTTCATAAGTAAAAATATGTTCTTAACAATTTGGTTTAGGCTATCCATAAATTAGTTAATAAATGTTAAAATATAGATATGATTCCTTTGGGTATGGGTATCGATGCTTCTGTTGCAATCATGAGGGAACTGTCATTGGTTGGCTGTCGTGCATTTTTTTGTGCGAGCTTGTTTCATCACACCATATCTGCGTGAATTTGGAGAAATACCTCCTCCGTGGCATGAAAAGCATCGTTGGATCTGCTACACTGAATCTTATCAGGAGTATGCGTAAGGCGTGTTGTGGTAGTTGTGGTATAGGTAGTTACCGGCACTGAGGCGGGAGGCGGACGTGTGCTATGTTAAGGTCCATGCGCAGATGGTTGGATGGTAGCGAGCGAAAAATAAAGAAAATGTTGGCAATTGCTGATCGAATCGATGCTCTAGAGGCGGATTATACAGCCCTCTCCGATGGCGAATTGTGTGCTAAGACGGGCGAATTTCGTCAGCGTATGGAGGCTGGGGAAAGTCTTGACTCCCTCCTCCCGGAGTCCTTTGCGGTGGTGCGAGAGGCCTCCAAACGGACCCTGGGTTTGCGTCATTTTAGGGTGCAATTGGTGGGGGGAATGGTTCTCCATCAAGGTGATATTTCGGAGATGAAAACGGGGGAAGGGAAAACCCTAGTTGCAACCCTCCCTGCCTACCTCAATGCGTTGAGTCAGAAGGGTGTTCATGTCGTTACCGTCAACGACTATCTCGCTCAACGGGATCGTGAGACCGTGGGTAGGATTTATGAATTTTTGGGGCTTACCACGGGGTTGAATTTAGCCCACATGCCTCCGGATATGAAGAGGGAGGCTTATAGGGCCGATATTACCTTTGGTACCAATAATGAGTATGGCTTCGATTATTTGCGTGACAATATGGTTTTACACAAGGAACAACTCACACAGCGTGATCTTCACTATGCGATCATTGACGAGGTAGATAGTATCCTGGTGGATGAGGCTCGTACGCCGTTGATCATTAGTGGTCAAGCTACCAAGGCCACGGATCTTTATTATATGGCGAATCGAGTCGTTCTTTCTTTGGATAAGAAAAAAGATTATAGCGTTGATGTCAAAACAAAGCAAGTTTCGCTTTCTGAGTCTGGGGTTGAACGTGTAGAGAAGGCCCTGGGAATTGATAATCTCTATGATCTCCGTCATGTAACGGTCAACCATCACATTCAGCAGGCGTTGAAAGCCCACGTTCTTATGAAGAGAGATACTGATTATGTAGTCAACGAGGAAGGCGTTCTCATCGTCGATGAATTCACCGGTCGTCTGATGCGTGGTCGCCGTTATAGTGATGGATTGCATCAGGCCATTGAGGCCAAGGAAAATCTGCAGGTTCAGCATGAAAGTATGACACTAGCCACCGTTACCTTGCAGAATTTTTTCCGCCTCTACGACAAGTTGTGCGGTATGACGGGAACGGCGAAAACGGAGGAAGAGGAATTTAGGAAGATATATAAGATGCGGGTTTTGCAGGTTCCTACCCACCGCCCTATGATTCGTGTGGATCTGCCCGATATCTTGTACCGAGGGGCGAATGCCAAGTTTCGTGCGGTCGTACAGGAGATCGTTCATCGGCACGAGAAGGGACAACCTGTCCTGGTGGGGACGGTTTCCATTGAAAATTCGGAGCGTTTGTCGGCTATGATCGCAAAGCATGGTATTAGGCATGAGGTGCTCAACGCTAAAAATCATGCACGTGAGGCTGAGATTATTGCTCAGGCTGGTCAGCGGGGCGCGGTTACCATTGCCACCAACATGGCAGGTCGTGGTACGGATATTGTATTGGGTGAGGGTGTTTCCGATCTTGGTGGACTCCACATCATTGGTACGGAGCGGCATGAGAGTCGTAGAATTGATAATCAATTGCGGGGTCGTTCGGGACGGCAGGGAGATCCTGGTTCCTCCCGGTTCTTCCTCTCCTTTTCCGATGACCTTATGCGGCGCTTCGCATCCGAGAAGACGGAGAAGCTTGTGGAGAAATTGGGTATGGAAGAGGACCAACCCCTGGAGAGTAAAATGTTTACACGTGCTGTGGAGAGGGCCCAAAAAAGGGTTGAGGGTAACAATTTTGATGCGCGCCGTTGGGTTTTACAGTACGACAATGTTCTTAGTCAACAGCGGGAGATTTTGTACAAGCAGCGTCGTCAGGTCTTAACTCAGGACAACCTGGACGGGGTTTTCCAGGGAATGGCAAAGGCTGTTGTTGAGCGTACAGTCCGTGCTCACACAGCGGATGAGTTGACGGAAATGTGGGATTTTGGGGCAATCCGTGATTTTATGGAAAGCCATTTGTTACCGGAGGGTAGGGTGAAACTGGAGGATCTCCAGGGGAAGGAACCCGCGGATATGGAGGCGTGGCTCCTTGAGCGGGTCATGGCTTATTATCATGAGCGGCAGGAGGCATTGGGCAGGGATCAAATGCATGATTTAACGAGGTCTGTTCTGCTTCGTATCGTGGACCGTAAGTGGACGGACCACATCGATGCGATGGAGCATCTGCGACAGGGTGTTCATCTGCGTGCCTATGGTCAGGAGAATCCCCTTCGTTCCTATCAGATGGAAGGTTTTTCGATGTTCGAACAAGTTATTTGGGAGATCCAGGTTGAATCTGTAAAACATGTTTGTAAGACGGTCATTGTCAAGGAGGGGGAATCAACTCGGGGGGAGGAAGAATCAACGGAACCCGATTTTGATTTCCTTGAAAGAATGTTGAGGGAAGCGGGCCGGGTAGGGATTGGCGGTGAGACCAAAGCGGTGGGTCCTGTGCCGCCAGAGGAGAGGTCCCAGCCAGGCGACGAGGGGGATGTGGTGTCCGGAGGTTTACAAATAGAGGAGGAGAAGAAGCAACGGAGGGAGCGGGATGGGGATGGAGAATAAAAATTTGCGGCAGTCCCTACTAGAGGCGGAGCACAAACTTGCCGAGTTACGGAGGTTTCTTTGACCCCGAATCGTTGAGGGTCCTTCTGCAGGAGAGGGAAAACGAATTATCAGATCCTGGTTTTTGGCAGAGGAGTCCAGAGAGTCAGAGGCCCGTTATTGATGCGGTGAAGGTGTTGCGGGAGAGGGTAGCTACTTGGGATTGCCTGGTGCGACAGTGGGAGGATGCGGAGGTTTTACAAACCTTGGTGGGGGAGGAGGGTGGTATTGAGCTCCAAGATGAATGGGCATCGACTGTGGAGAAGTTGTGGTCCAATTTAGAGAGTTTTTCAATGACTCTCCTCCTCTCGGGTCCTTACGATCGGTACTCGGCCTTTGTGGAGTTACACCCTGGTGCAGGCGGTGTAGAGTCCCAAGATTGGGCTGCTATGCTATTGCGTATGTACACCCGCTGGGCGGAGCGAGTGGGTTATCAATCGGAAATTCTCTCCCTATTACCGGGCGGGGAAGCTGGGATCAAGGGGGTGACATTGCGCTTCCAGGGTTCCTATGCCTATGGTCGTTTGCAAACGGAACGAGGTGTACATCGCTTGGTACGCATCTCCCCTTTTGATGCTTCTGGGCGAAGGCATACCTCGTTTGCCTCGGTGACGGTGATGCCCGAGTTGCCACCTGAAGAGGCGGTTGAAGTTCAGACTGCGGATCTCAAGATAGATACCTATCGGGCTAGTGGTGCCGGGGGTCAACATATCAATACAACGGATTCGGCTGTGCGAATTACGCACATTCCGACGGGCCTTGTGGTGACATGTCAATCTGAGCGTTCGCAGATTCAAAATCGTGAGCGGGCTATCAAGGTATTGCAAGCCCGTTTGACGGCCCACCGCGAGGAAGAACGTCAACGCGAGAGGGAGGATCTGCAGGGGGAAAAGGTAGGTATCGATTTTGGTAGTCAGATTCGTTCCTATGTGTTGCATCCCTATCAGATGGTGAAGGATCACCGTACTCAGTATGAAACGGGGAATGTTCAGGCTGTATTGGATGGGGATTTGGATTCTTGTATTGCTGCTGCTTTGCGCTGGCAGTTGGATCAATCAAAGAAATGAGTGGATGGGGTGTTGTGGGTATCCATATAAGGTACGACGGGGGAGTGTGAATAAAAATATTATGGGAATATGGGGGTTGTTGATGGGGGTCCCAATGGCTGGATTGGCTATGGGGATTTTCTTATTCCTTCTGGTTGTGTTTGGGGTTGTTTTCGGAGTGCGTGTATATCGTCGTAGACAATTAGAGGTTGCCGAGTTGGAGAAGATTTTTTCTGAGAATACGTTGGTGGATCGTTCAGGGGACCTTGTCAGGGAATTGTGTAGTCAGGCTACGACGCGTCAGCATAAGGCGATCGCACCGTCATCCCGTGGTGATGGTAGGCGTGGTTCTTCGGACATAGGAACATCAAGTGGGAAAAAGAATGCGGTCCGGCGTGCCGTCCCTCGGCGGTCGGTGGTATCCTTACCACCTGCCCCTGCCCAATTTCCGGGTAAGAATGGTGGGGGTACAGGGAAGCTATTTGTTCCTCCCATGCAGGGGGTAAAGAAGCAGCAGAATCGGGAGGATAGGGTAGTGGAATCTTTGTCATCGGGGGGGACCACAACGGGACGTTATGATAGGGTTCCCGGTGGCACGTTAGATGGTCGTTGGTTTACGGTGCCCCACCAGCAGCGGGATCCATGGCGGTTACCTACCCCTTTGCCGACGGAGGGTGATGCGGGATTATCCGTGGAAGGGTACAGAGGTGGGAAGGTGTTGGGTGGACCCTGGTCCGAAACACCGTTCTGTCAAGGGGTTCTAGAATTAGGATCCAATCAAGGGATTACCGCGCATACGCAGAGGGATGGTACCCCCCAAGAGAAGGAGATGGATCGGTTGTATGCGGATAGTGTTCTGCGATCCTTCTTGGGACGCCATCGTTCCTGGGGGGATCAGCAACAGCGTCCCTGTTCCCCCCCTCAGGGTTCGGTACTACCAAAAGGTGGTTGGTCTCCGTCCCTGTCCGTACGGGTACAGAGGAAGGGGGGACATCAGGATCTTGTCGGGGGCCGATCCCCCAAGGCAAAATCGGGGCTGCGTCGGCGGCGTAAACTAGTAGCAGCGCGGGGCATAATAGATAAGTTACCCGCTCGGCATGCTAGTTTGGGGGGGCATGCGCGTCAGGCGGGTCCTTTGTGATGAATGGGTTCGTAGGGATAGGCCGAGGGTGGAACGTTTTCTTTGTATCCTATGGTCTATTCCTGGTCACCTTCATCTCTTTTTTAGGGTCATCTTGCTCTGATGATCGGGAGCTCTTGGGTCCGGAAGGCGATCGACCCAAGAGTCTAGGTCCCGTCTTCAGGAGGAATGATTGCGGTAGTTGTCATGGAAAATTGGGGCAGGGGGGTGGAATTGGTCCCTCTATACGTGGTGCGTGTCAAACCAGAGGGAAAGGGAAGGTTAGAGATGTATTACTTCGAGGAAAGGGAAACATGCCCTCCTTCCCTGGAATTGCGAATGATCCCCGACAGGTGGATCAATTGTGTAATGAACTGGGGTATAATGAAAAGCAAAGATGACCTGGTCCGAGTTGGGATTAGGTCATCTTTGCTTTTCATAAGATGATGTCGGTTGCAAATAGCCTATTTGTAAACTATTCCGGGATCGTGCAATTTCTTACGGAGAATGTTCTGTTTGTGTCCCTGGGTGTCCGTTCCCTATATCCCTAACTTTTTTATAAAATTTGGATCCTGCTAGATTTGAATGTCCCCTATTGTTATTCCAGGGTATGCGGGGAGATAATTAAGATGTATGGAGAAAAATAGGTACTCTTATCCAAACCATATTTTTTTATTTTTATGTAGTAGTATAAATTGTATATTATGAATCTGTAAGGGGAGGCCCAAAGATGGGAAAAATCTCTCCTAAAAAACTTGGTCAAGAATTTTCATATTACATTATTACATGCTATAATGACATTGATGGTAATAGGGGTTCGCCAGTATATATTAAAAGCAGACTGGAACCCATAACGGGAGGAGGTCCTATTGCTTAACTTCTGAAAATTATGGGACTACAGGGGATATCCAAATACTATGATTCTATATAAATATAATAATGGATTAAAAAACAATATTAACATTGGATATAATATAAAATAGGAGACATGATCCATGAAAGTAATAAATATATTTATAAATAGATACAATACGGTAATTTTATCACTATTTTTGGGTAGCTATCCCGTCATAATAAATGATCATAGTTCTATTTTTGCTGCGGATGGGTCAGGGAGGCAGCAGTATCAATCAACCGAAATACCCCGACTCTGGAGGAGTTAGCACAGAAAAGTCTTATGCGTAAGATGTTAAAAGATATGATAACAGATGAACCATTATCAACAGGAGGGAAACAATGGTATGCACGATTATTAGAATCAGCACGATCGCGAACCAATGAGTTACCCATACCAGAACAGCTGAAGAAGGAATTGGGAAGACGATGGGTGGCAGGGCAATGGGTGACACAAATAGATAATATGGTACCATCATCTATGCCAAGGCGGGAAAGAGAGGAACTGGTGAGACAAGGGATGAGGGAAAGGAGGAACCATTTGTCTCTTGATCTGCGGCCGATGGCACAAAATTAGGAATGTAGTCCCCGCTGACACTCCAGGGAGGGGGATCGGGCGAATCTATGCACCAGGAAGTGTAGCACCAATACCAAATGCACATTCTAACGAACGTGTTAGTGAACGTGTACCTTGTTTCCATCAGTCCATTTGTAGATATTCCAGTTCCAATGATCATAATAATGAAAAAATTTATGATTCGAAACCTAGAACCAATTATACAAATAGAATACAGTCTGAGAATAGAAAAAGGAAATCAGAAATAGAGGAAATAATTGAATCTATAGAGGAAGGGAGCAAACCCTCGACTTCACAACAGGCTAAGAATACCAATACGGGTACGGAATCTCTCGGTTCCAACAACCCTAACGATAGGAATATTAATTATTCGCAGTCCAGTACCAGCGGTCTCGGTAGAACTCAGCCCGCACATAAAAAAGGAAAATCAGAAATAGAGGAAATAATCGAAGCCATAGAGGAGGGGAGCAAACCCTCGACTTCATAACAGACCAGGAATAAGGAAGGATCTGCTTCCCCTAACAACTCCGGTGGGAATGACCAGGGAAAAAAAACAACACACGAAGATTTGAGATAGGGAAAATAGGGTTACTTTAGGGGGCGGGACTGTCAGGGTTCATCCCCTTTTTCTAGAGAGATGGCCAACGAGGGACCGTGCAATTTCTTGTGGGGAATGCCCCATCTATGAATCTAGTCTCACCTTTTGGCAAAGCAATTGATAACATAATAACATTTTATTATGACACTGTTCCTGTTTTATATTTTCGGGGGAAGTCCCCAAAATACTCCGCATCCGAAAAGAAGCGAGAAGCCGCAAATTCCCTTCGAATCATGTCGTCCTTAATCAACATTCCTACGTGAGATCCTTCTACTCAAGGATCTTCAGGGCCACAATGTATCGAGAATTAAGCATCTCAGTACAATGCCCATGGTTAGACCGAAGATAGCTCCGAAAAGGGTACTCTTAAGGATATTCCTAATACCCCTACCACGACCGAAAAATATAGCCCCCCCTATGGCTCCACGGAGGGTACCAGACAATAACCCTTTTCTGCAACCGCTGGATAGGTAGAGTTGGTCCATCCAATTCGTTCCTGATCCATTTTCATCTATGGGTGCTAATGTGACTGTTTCTGACGATGCTTGATCATTGTATGAAGCTATGGTATCAACGGTAGATGTGAGGAAGAGAGCTAATATCAAAGTGATAGGGATCATTCTAGGAAGTACCTTGCCAATAACAGGGAGGAGAAGGAAGACCAGCCATCTCGGGTTTGAGGTGGTTCCAGCACTTTGTATCCGTATTCTCATGGTAGATGAATCAACCTCCTGTTTTTATGAAGGGGATCAAGGGGGAATAACTACCGTAATGCTCCTAGCTTCTCTAGTTTCCCTGCTGGAGTGTGTGGGGGATAACAGCTGTTGAGGAGATTATTACTCCATTCTCAAAGGGGTCCATAAGGGGAAAGGCATGTCGCAATGTATCCCTAGCTTTCCTGCGGGGGTATGAAGAATAACAGCTCTTAGGGTTCTTGGGGGGACGTAGAGTCAGAAAGGGCAGATAATCAGACTTTTCCCTTGATTGTAATGAAGATGAACCCCCTAATCCGAATTCTCTTTCACAATTCTAATTTGAACATAAAAACCTTAGTTCTGCTGACCCTTACCCTGTTTTTGAAAATCATGGATCGCTACTTTTGTCCTTAGACCAGTGTATACAAAAATATCTTAGCTGTTCTCGATCGAAATTCCTGGAAAAAATTCCCAAAATCTAGAGAATTTTAAGACTACAGTACTTCAAAGATAAAGCGTCCTAAGCACCATAAGTATCCCACCACAATGCCTATAACCATGCCAAAGACGCCCCACATGAGGACATTCTTGCGACTTTTGAAAACAAACGCTGTCGCGCATAGGGTACCAAGGATAGCAAAATTAAACAAATTATCTTTGCATTCGTCGGACATAGTAAATCGACCTGGCCAATTCATTTTGGATCCATCTTGATGATCTATAGATGACGGTGGGATTGTCTCTGACAATTTCCTATGATCGGGTGCATCAGTGGCGCGAATGTCGACGGCAAATAAGAGGAGGGAGGTCAATAAGGAGGCAAGAAAGGCTATTCTGAGAAATATCCCATTTAGCATAATGACACACCACAGCCTTTTTCGAAGTCGGTATAAAACATTATAAAACATCTTGTTGTGAGAGAATCACGAGTATATGAATATGGGTCTCCAAAATTTTGCTGCTGTGGCCTAGTCCTCCTTTGTGATCAAATATCTTTGGAACATGTTAAAAAATTTTTATTTTTTCTATATTTTATGGTATTTATGGGGTCTAAATTATGGTGATTCATCATGTATTTTTCTTGCCTTTTTCTATACTTGGGAGCCTATTGATTTGGACCTTATGTATCCCGTGTAACCACCCTCTCGATTCTCGCGAGGGGGATTCTGCCCGGTGGTAGGTTTATTCCGTTCCTAAATTTACACCCTTGTGCTAATTTTGATTATAGGAATGCTGCTGCAGATTCCAGTGATCTCCTCAATGGAAAAAAACTCATCCAATTACAGGGGAGTTCTCCCACCAAAGTTGTCATTTGCTGTTCCTGTCCGGATGAGTCAGCCCTTTCACACAGATACCTTATAACTCATTACGGCCAATCTGCGCTCCAAATACAATACCGTACCGTGACCATGACTGACTACTACGTGCTGATCCAGTTCCATGCATAGGGCCGCAGTTATGTTATCTTTGGTATTGGACCTCTGGCGGTTATCGCCGGAGGGGTCCGTACGACGGCCTCCCAAGTTGCATGGAGAGATCTTTTGTGGAGTTCATTCCGCCTATCGCATAACGCTAAAATAGGAAACAGGTCACCCTTTTTAGCTTTGTTCCAGAGTAACGTGCCACCCTTGGTTTTGACACGGATTACGACTTTCGATGCGTCATCGAACAGTTCGCTTTCGCTGATCTCCTCAACACCCGTCTGGCAGGAATACTTTGCCCCACCTTTTCCCTGATTGCTCACTACCAAGGTACACTCAAACCCCGGGTAGAATCAGAGTAATTTGAAATCTTCCCCTATTGTCCCGGCTTCGAAGGGCCAAAACACAGCACACAACCTTTCTCCATCACTTCTGCACCTAGCTTGGTTTACGCACATCCCTTGGAGAAGGATATAACTGTTTTTTTACAACCTTTTAAACCATGTATTGTATTGGATATCATTGCGTCGCTATCTGTAACAAAGACTCTCCCGGGGGGGAATCGGATGGCAACGCGAAGTGCTACCTTACGGGCAGGCAGGTCGCGCAAAAAACAGGAATCCGGATCTAAAATTACTTCCACTTTCTAATTATGCACTTGATACCATCGATACTAGTCCAAACGAAACCCCCTGGGAGGACCCGGATAGCCATACGGAATGCTGCTTTAGCCGCCTTCTTAGCAGCTTTTTCGACAATGTAGGTACCTACCGGAATTGAATAGGAATCCTCGTCCAGGATCATTTCCAAAGCACATCCGCCCGCATCTTGCAAACTCACGCCTCTTTTAGCACGATTTGTGCATGTATCCACTTTATATTCAGAGTCACGCATGAAAAATACTGTGGGTATGAGTTTCCTATCAACTGTAGAAACCAGGGCACCCACTTTTTCCCCGCTTTCTTTATCTACAATGGTGTGCCCTACAATGTAAGTGGATAGGGGGGAATCATTAAAAAATTTCTGTATTTTTTCAGGGGTAGCCGTTGTCGGAACCCATTGAGACAATAAAACTCCCTGGGTATCCACTCCCAAGCCTCTTTTTCTAAATTCCTCTGATAATTTTCCCTCTTCTTTGAGTGGTTGTCTCATGTATTTTCTTATGGAATCGGATAAATCGACAGGAAGGTCTTGATCTGTTATTTCTATCTCCCTTAATCCTGATTCAGCGGGATCTATCCATTCAGAGGATATGTCATGCATTGGGCTTTCTGATGAGATATGCTTCTCTTTACTGGGGGATGCTTGGATTGAGCTGGATATTGAAATCAAAGAAGTACTAAACAAGGAAATAACAGACACGATCGTAAGCTTTCTCATGGGAGATACTTGCAAACAGACCATCTCCAATCTATATTTTTGATTATTTTTAATCATTAAAGTAAATTCCCCCGTCAATATTGCATTGGCATTCACGACATGAGGGGGGCAATAACGAGGATCACCACTTGGCCGCCAGTGGTCCGAGAGTGAGGTACATATCTTTTCGCAGAGAGTTCGGAAGGGGGGGGGAAACCCATCCAAATGCTTTTGAGACAGAGTGGGCCTAGTGGAGCGTTAGAAACAGTATCCATAAAGGAGGTTGTTCTCCCATGGTGTGCTGCTCCTGCGCAAAGGAAAAGCCACGGCTTCAGGAGTCCCAAACCTTATTACTCCCAGAGTAGGAACCTCCCCCTTTATCTTATCACCCGATAAAGAGGATATGAAACCCTCCATCCTAAGCCGCTTGCTATTAGGGTCTCTTGGCCAAACTTCGGACCTGAAATATCCCTGGGTGGTTTTTTCCTAATTCTGGATTGTAAGGATGAGTTAGGTGGGGGTCCCAGGTTTCCCGAATCTTCACAGGAATACCTGATTCCCGGGAATGGACGGTTGGCAATGGACTCTAGGATATAACTCATTTCATGGTGCTGGTGCGCGAATTAAAAATCAGGTGATTTGGTTTTTTCTGGTATTAATTGTATTTAAAAATAGGATGCATTGATTGCTAATAGTAAATTAATTGATTCTTTATAATATGTACAGATAATTTTTAATGTAAATAATAAATTGAATAGTATGAATGTTTTGGGCCGGATACAATGAAACGTAACGCTTATGGTTGGATTTCTACTATAACCATGGGAACTTGGTTTTTGAATCCATGTTTGTGGAAAGGAATGCCCTATTCCGTACATCTTAGCATGACAAATAGATCAGCCTATAGTGCCGGTTATTTGTATGAATATTTTTAATTATGAGGTATATTAATCACTATATTGCATCCGGTTGCATCCCAAATTTGGTGTCACCCCCCAAAAAAGTGATTTTAGGTTCCTTATCCTTGCCCGCGAATCGCTCCCCTGGGGATATTTTTTAACCAATAATATTGTTTATGAAAAATATAAAAGTTAAAATGCACGGAGGCTACGATTCTGTATAATTGAGTAAATTTTATAAATATTTTTAAATTATATAGGACGACTGCCCTGATACCCGTTTTTGGTATCACCTAAGAAGCTTCGGTTTATATGGTGCTGGCGCGGTTAACAAGGTTCACAATTGTTTCTTGAGGTTCCAATAAAAATGGGGAATGATCCTTTGCCGATTCAGGGTCTCCGGATTTTGATGGGTAGGGTGTGGGAAGGACCTAATCTTTAAGTATTTTTTTATGTAATTTTTGTTAATTTGATACGTATATATCACATAGTCTAATGTTTGCCTCACCCATTGTGAAATACAGATCGTTTGTAAATGAGAGGGGGCTGTTCATACCCCGCATATAGCACACAAACAAGGAAGCGTTTGCGCATCTTTCCGATTTGGATTCCCGCCCATAACTTTCCTGATCCATGGACCCCTCCTCAGAATCCACAGGGGTCCGGATTTTTCCTTACTAACATTTTCTAAGACCCATCAGTAACCTGATGGGTCATTTTTATGGTCAGGGATGATTTTTTCGGGGCAATGAACTTTTTTTTTTACGAATAAATGCACATAGTAACCTGTGAATGCGCGGATCTGTAAACGTTGCTAAAGAACAGATCGGGATTGTGTACCTGGATTTATTATATAATCATATATTTGTATTATTTCTTGCCCCTTTGACAGTTCATGGTAGGGTAGGGAACACACTGGAGGGGGGATTATATTTGCAGGCATGCCACATGTCCCGTCGTAGAGTGATACCCCCCCCTGGCTTGTATAGAATACCACCGGATCCCCCGGCTGAGGGTAGGATGTCGTCGTTACCCCATTTGGGTCGCTCCGGAGGGGGGGGTAGGGGTGGTCCCCCTCCCCCTCGGGGTCGGAGGAAACTTTTTTCCTTGAAGTGGTTTTCTTTGGTGGGTTTCACCTCCCTTTTTATGATTACAGCAGGGTTTGCGACACTTATTCTCATGAACAAAGTGGATGAGAAGGAACTGAACCGGTTGACTTCCTCCTTGCCGGCTAGCTCGTCCATGTATGATGACAAGGATCGTCGTGTCGCCACGATTGGGGATATGGATCGTGAGTTTATCAGTATGAGGCAATTATTGGTCCATAATCCTAAACTACCACAGGCCTTCGTGTCTATGGAGGATAAACGATTTTTTGAACATGGTGGTGTTGATTATAAGGCCATAGCTCGGGCGGCATGGGTGAGCCTCAAATCCCTGAGTCCTAGACAGGGTGGTGGTACGATCACAATGCAGGTGGTTCGTAATTTCTATAGTAAGAGGGAAAAGACCCTTAGTCGTAAGGTCCAGGAGGTTTTTCGATCTATTAATCTCGAGCGGGAACTGTCTAGTTCTATGAATCAACGAGACGCAAAAAATAGAATTTTGGAAACCTATCTAAATATTGTCAGTTTTGGGGGTAATATTCAGGGTGTTTCTATGGCGTCCAAGTCCTTTTTCGGAGTGGATCTGACCAAGCAAACCCTGGAACCTTATCGTGTTGCCCTATTGGTAGCGGCGGTGAAAGGACCCTCCATCTATGGACCGATATCCGAAAATGTATCTAAGGCGATTTCGCGCCGGAATCGAGTGCTTGATGTTTGTGTAAAGGAGGGTGTTTATTCACAGAAGGAGGCGGAAGAGGCGAAGAAAAAAACCATGGGTGTGGATCGTTTGAAACTGAGGAAGTACCAACAACGTATCACCTACCCTGCCTATAAGGAACTGGTCATTCGTGAGTTGGAGAGGGATTATAGCATCGAGGGTTCACAGCTTCGGTTGGGGAATTATCAGATCTACACAGGTTTGAACACGGACATCCAAGGAGCGACGGATAAAGCATTGACGGATGACTCCTATTATCGGGCTAGTAAGGATACTCCGGGTTCTGATACCTCCAGGTGGGAGGCAGCGAGTGCTACCGTTGGGGTGGAAAATGGCCTGGTGGCGGCAATTGGTGGGGGCAGGCGTTATCGTCCAGGGGATGTAATCACCGGGGCAAGTCATCAGAGACAATATGGGTCGGCTATCAAACCCTTGTCTGTATATGGTCCCATCATCGAGAAGACACGGGGGAAGATCAACGAATACTCAATTGTATCGGACGAACCGGTCGCGTCGAACCAGTGGCCGGGTGGAATGGGTCCCAGGAACTATACCCCGGGTTATAAAGGGAATTTGCCCTTTTCGGATGCGGTGGCCCAATCCCTTAATGCGGCTGCCGTGCAATTGTTATTACAAGTTGGATTGGATGAGAGTTTTTCTACACTGCAGGGGTTGGGTATCAAATTGGACCCTGCTGATAAAAACATGGCTCCGTTGGCCTTAGGGGGTCAGAAATATGGGGATACGGCATTGGCCCTGGCAAGAGCCTATACTGCGATCCCTAACAACGGTCGGGTGATTTGCTCCCGTTTCATACGGAGGGTTGTGGGCCCTGATCATCAGGAGATATCTCCAGAGAGGGGTCCGGATCTCAATGGACAGGCGTGCCAGTATGTTGATGGGAGGCCTAGTTTGCCTGTTTTTTCTACTCAAACCTCATGGTATTTGATTCGATTGTTGAAATACGTGACAGGACCGTCGGGTACGGCAAGAAAACTCTCCTTGAGTTGCGGTCAACCCCTCCGTGCAAAGACGGGAACAACACAGAATTACATGTCTGCAGGGTTGGTTGCCTTCACACCCCACTATGTGGTATACACAAATGTTTATGATCCCAGCCATGATCCTTCCAATGGGGGGGTGAGTAGTGGTGGCCCCCCTCTATCGATGGTTCGTGACATCCTAGAGGCGGCTGAATGTAAATCTTCCTCCAACGTTGATTTTGTGAAGCCTCCAGACGTCCAAGATCCTACCCCCCCCGTTACTGTCACTGGGTTGGGCTTACGGTATACTTACGATCCAGTGGGTTCATCCGTTCAGCTCACCTGGCAACCCCAGTTGAGTGGGCCTGCCCCGCTCTCCATGTCCATCACTTATCGCATAACCCGGACGGAAGGGGGGGCGAGTAAGGTTCTTAGTAATAATGCAACGGGTAAAGGTTTCACAGACTCCAATGTACTTCCTGGGAAATCCTATGAATACAAGGTGGAGTCTATGATAGGCGGTTCTGTTGGTTATGGTGAGAAGATCACGGTGGATACCTCCGCCCCCACGGGGGAATCTGGGAGTCCCCCCCTCTCTCCCGATGGATCCCCCCCACCTCCTCCGCCCGGTGGTGAGCCACCCCCTATAGGTGAACCTTTTCCTCCCCCTGGTGGTGGGGGGATCTCCCCTCCCCCTAATGATAAGGGATTGACTTCCCCTGGTAGGGAATCCCCTTCCATTGATAGGGGGAGATTCATCCCCACGAAGGAGGGGGGGAAGATACATCAACCGGGTCCTCCCGGTGACAGTGTTTCTTCCGTATCCTATTCCCATGGGATTTCTTAGATGATAGCTCGTTCTCTTCACATCTTATTCCCATGGGGTGTATTTCCTATAGGGAACACAGGTTTAGGGACCCATATATTGTAGTGGGTCCCTTTTTTTATGCCCATACATAGGTAAGATGTTGCTGAATCCATCTATAATGGGGGGAGAACAATGGGTTTTCTATTTGCATAGGGCTTGTTGTTCTCATGGTTGGGCACCCGTGTATGCTGAATTTCTATATATACATATATTTTACTAAATATTCAGTTATAATCCATGTTTTGAAACCTTGTGTGCCGAAGGATTTTCCAGTGATCTGTTTTCATTCAGACGTGGGTAGTATGTTTTCTTTGGATCCTCCCACCGTCTTTATTTCCCCCGGCTATAGGGGAGGATGGTCCCATTTTTGGTTCTCTGTGGGTATTTTCCATTTGTTTATCCTTTTATTCCTTCGCGGGCCATGATAGGGTATAAGAAGTAGGGAATTTTTTCCGACTAAGGAAGGGATTTTGGAGGTAAAGTATTTATGCGAATGCGTGGTACCGGGGTTTTTGAATTTCTACATCTTGCGAGTACCAAGGCCCCCGTGCATTCGGAGGGTAGGGTTTCCGATCGACTATCTCGTATGCAACGGTTGGCTGTTGCTAAGGCCGATTCTGCCCCCTCCCGACCGCCGAGGAAATCACCGCAGGGCCAGTGGGGATCCTTTGTAAAAAAAACAATTTTATTGGTGTTGTTTACCTGTCTTTTATTGGTAACGAGCGGATTTGTTTTTTTGAAATTATACATTAATCAAATGGAACCAAAATATGTAAAGCAACTTCTGGGTCTGGAAAATTCTTCTCAGCTTTTTGATTCCCAGGGACAGGTGATAGCCCCTATTGGGGATGTTCCTCGTTCCTATGTTTCTTTAGATGATGTGGAGAAACACAATCCGGAACTGGTGAAGCTTTTTCTTCACATAGAGGATCGACGTTTTTTCAATCACTTTGGTTTGGATCCCTACGGTTTGTTGCGGGCCCTTGCGAAGAATATCCTCTCCATGAGTTGGAAGGAGGGTGCTGGAACGATTACTATGCAGGTAGTGCGTATCTTGTCGAATGAGCGACAAACCACACTCTTTCGCAAATTTATGGAGATTACCCGTGCGGTGGCGTTGGAACAAAAGTTGTCCTCCATGGGCTATTCCCGACCCAAGCGGGAGATCTTGCAGGCCTATCTCAACCTCCTGAATTTCGGAGGGGGTGTTCATGGTGTTCGGGATGCCGCGCGTGTTTTTTTTGGCAAGGATATACTGAAACAAAAACTTTCCCCCTGGGAGGTATCGTTGTTAGTTGCTACCCCGAAGGCACAAAACGTTTATGGGCCACTGAGCAAGAAACCAGAGAAGGCACGACAGCGCCGCGATTTGGTTTTGGATGAGGCGTTCGAAGCAGGGATTTATGATAGGGAGGCGGTAGGGGACGCGAAGCAAAAGCCCCTTCCCGAGGTGTCAAAGAAGGCATTGTTACAGCACGAGGCACAGTCTGGTATCGGCTTGGTGTATCGGGATCTTATTGTAAAGGAACTAGAGGAGGATTTTAATATTGATCCGGAACAGATGAAGCTGGGGGGATATAAAGTCTACACCGGCATACGGCCTAAGGAGCAGGAGGCAACGGAACGGGCCCTAAGACAGGATCATCATTATAGGGCGGATAAAAAGTCTGTAGATACTTCGAAATGGAATGCGGCCAGTGCATCCATTGAGCCCCGGACAGGGTTGGTAACGACTATCGGTCCGGGGAGGAATTACCAGAATGGGGATCTTATTACGGGTGTGAAGGAGAAATTGCAGTGGGGATCGACTCTCAAGCCTTTGTCCGTATTTGGCCCCTTGTTAGAAAAAACACAATGTGGTGTGAATGAGTATACAACGGTGGAGGATAAGGAGATCGATATCGATGGGCGGAAACTCAAAAATGCCACTGGCGGGCCACGTGGTGTAGTTCCCTTGTCGCAGGTTGCTGCTGAGTCCCTCAATTTATCGACAGCTTCTTTGTTGGTCGATAAGGTGGGAATTGACAAGAGCTTCTCCACCTTGCAGGATCTGGGTTTACCCATGGTACCGAAGGATAGAAATGTTTCTGCTCTCGCCCTGGGGGGGCAGGATTGGGGGAACACGGCATTGCAGATGGCAAGGGCCTATGGTACCATTGCCAATTTTGGTGTAACTCCTTGTCCCCCCCATTTTGTTGACTATGTTATAGATCCGGAGGGTAAGAGGGTGAAACCTGTGAGGGATCGTTGTGCGGATCAGAAGCGCGTTTTTTCCCGACAATCCTCTTGGTGTTTACTACGGTTGCTAAGGTATGTCAATGAATCCCCCCTAGGTACGGGTAGGAAGTTTGGATTGGGTTGTCAGCAGCCCTTCCGAATGAAAACTGGTACGACCAATGATGATCAATCGGTGAGTGTGTGTACGATTACACCACGCCGTTCTACCTGTGTAATCGTTTATCATCCCGATCGTAAGGATAAGGGAAACTTTGGTATTAGGTCCTCTATGACGTCGTTTATGATGATGCAAAAGATCATGGAGGCAGCGGAGTGTGGTCAGAATTCCGTAGATTTTTCTCCCCCTGAGGGTGTAGTGGATCCTGTTTCCCCCGTTGAAGTGAGCAGTCTTCATTTGTCGGCTACCTATAATGGGCATAGTGTGGACTTAACATGGAACCCGCAATGGAAGGGGGGACAGGGGACCAACCCTACCTATCGGGTCCTTCGATATGATGGGGGTGTATCGGAGGTGCTAACGAACCATCATACGGGAACGAGTTGGAATGATCCCCATGTGGAGGCTAGTCGTTCGTATACCTATGAGGTGGAAATTTATGCGGGGGATCCCTCCCGTTTGCTGAGAAAAGAGAGAGTGACCATCTCCGCGGGGCCCACAGTCTTGGAAGAGTCCGAGACGCCATCATCCCCATTGGGTTCCCCGTAGGGTGGGTCCGAGGGTTCCGCATGAATTCGTCGGTTACTAGATGAGGAAAATTCTATATTCTGGAGGAGTGTGTTGCTTCCGTTCCTATCCTAGGGGACAGCTCTGGATAGGGACTGGGGTCTTTGTTCTTTTTGTTGTGGATTTGAAGTGGTAGAGTTAGGAATAGAGGAAAGGGGAATGGATAGTAGGGTAGGCGCGGGGAGGATTACTCTTTCTTATGTGGTGGGCATCGCGGTAGGTGCTGGTTTTGTTATAGGCAAGGGGGTTTTCGTTTTCTTCACACGGTATGGTGCATGGGGTAATACGGGTATTATCATAGAAAAATCGTATTTTTCGTTGTATTTTTGTATTGAATAATGTCAATAGGGTAGTGATTGCAGGCCACTTTCCATGGGATGTTGGGCCCAAAGTTCCTAGCAGGGTTCCCCAATTCCCGGGGACCTATCTGGATTTCCAAGTAGATTGATTTACTAAGGAAAGTGCCTATGGGCATCTCTATGATATCCTTTCATTTTCCTTATGATTAAATCCCTCCATAACTTTTTACAATATTTTCTTCAATATGAAACAGGGCTGGGGTAGGGGTACACGAATTCCTCCTCCAATTGTTCCCTATCCGATCTCGCTCCATCAGCCCGGACCCAGTGCAGAGTGAATACGCATCCTTATTTTATATGTTATTCTAATTATAACTATAAATATAAAGGTCTATGTCTATGGGGACGATGGAAAATTCTATGATGCCTATACTTACATCACGTTTTGAGGATCGTGTCCTGCCCACAATACGGTGAGGGACCATTAGGGGAGGCAATTTCCCCCCCATATCAGCATCCGTACATGGAGGGTTCGTTCTACCCCTAGTACCCCGTGGTATCTGGTTTTCCGGGGGAATTTGGTGACGTACAAAGGTACGTGGGCTATCTCAAAACCCACCAGAAGGGGAAGTGCACGGGAAATTGTTTCGATGAATCCCGCAGGGCCACATCATCAGCGCGGAAGGGATACCCTTTCCCCAGTACGTATCCCCCTGATCATGTTTTACAAGAATGGATCCCTTAATGAATATTGCAATATTTTTCAGTAACTCTTTCTATGATATTTTGGGGGTCGCCCCATAAAAAATCGGGTAGGTAGGAAGTCTTAGACAATATTTCCTTGGACGACGCAGGGAGGACAAAAAAGGGACCCCAGGCTCCGACACCAAATGTAGAATGCAATCTTGATAACAGTTACCCGAGGATACAAATCACAGTGTTATAATAAAATTTTATTATATTTCCAATCTATATTCATCCGCAGGTATAAAAGATATGAAAGGTATGACTAGATTCATAGGATAGGAATTCCCTATGGGGAAATTGCACGGGCACCAGCCCATATTGGGATAGAAAATAGTAGGAATAGGAGGGGATTGACGAGGGAATTGGGTTGGTATAGAATGACAGATAGAGTGGATGGTTTCGTGGAATTCGTACCTGAGAGCAAGAGATTTTTGTGGTCCTTAGGCTATGATATCAATGATGCTTGATCCATGGCGGTCGATTTTGGTAGACTCGTAGGCTGGTGGTACGAGGGTGCTAGGTGATAGGGATGGTTCTTTTCTCGGGTCGACTTGTCCTTATGTACGTTTTTGGAGATGGGCGAACGAAATGGATAAAACTCCCTCCATTTTCATGATTCATTCCCTCGGGCGGATCACAATCCTGATCCATTGCCAGTATGGTAAAGTTAGGGGGTAGGACGAGCTTTACCATGAATCATGGATTTTATTATGGGGGGGTTTCGCTAGGGATGACAAAGGGACAGTCCAAGGGATTTTGGTGGATACTAGGGACTGTTACGATTCTACCGATTGTTGGTTTGTTCGTTTTTCTTTTTTTTGTGGAGGATCGTCCGGAGAAGGAAGCTCTGTTTCATCCCAGGGTCCGGCATTCGCGGACCGTGCAGGATAGTCAAGGTACCTTGGTAAAGATTCCCGCCGGATTGCCGGGACGCATTGTTTCCTTATCTCCGGTAAATACACAGTTGTTGGCAGCGGTGAATGTGCAACTCCAACTGCCCACTGAGAAGGGTGTTTCGCGGACCAGGATTTTGGAAGAATCGGGCCGTGCAACGGATTCGGGACGAGTGTTGGCCCTAAAGCCTGATTTGGTTTTGGCAGAGGGCGGACAGGAAGCAATCGTAGGGGAGTTACGTAGGTTGGACCCGCAACTACCGGTTTTGGTGTTGGATGCCCGATCGCGCAATGGGGTGAATTCCTCCTTGCATGCGGTTTGCGAAGCCCTGAATTGTAGGGAAAAGGCTGGAAATATTGTCCGGATCAGCGAAAATCAGCGGAGGTCCACAGCGCAAAAGCTGCGGGGTGCGGAGCCGCGTTCCGTTCTCATTGTGCGGGATGGCGAATGGCCCATTGTGGCAGGGCGTGGCAATTTTCTGCAGGAGATCATAGAGGAGGCTAAGGGTTCCAATGTGGTTCTGGCGGAGGAAGCTTGGTCGGGGGTTGGTTGGGATCAGATTGAGGCTTGGGATCCTGATGTCGTGATTGTACCCCGTAGTGTGATGGCGGATTCCGCTTTCTTGGAGCGGTTGAAGGTTCGTTCCTCATCTGGGGAAGAGGGGCGGCATGTTTGTGCTGTGGAGAACCATTTGCTGGACTACAATAGTCCGCGATGGGGCTCCCTATTGGAACCCATAGCACGTTGTTTACATCCGGAGAGTATGGGTACAGTATCCGCAGGACAGGAAGTACCGGATGCGTGGAACGGAAACAAATACAGGTAGAGTATAGTGTGGGTGTACATTTATGATGGCGGCAACGGTTACTGATTTTGGTCCCTCCTCGTGATTCTATTTTCTAGTATTCGTATCCTAAGCATCTGCAGAGTAATTAAAATTTTAAAAAATTATTTATATGTAGGAGTGGATATGGGTCTCTTAGAGGTTCTGTTCTTGCACCAATGCCGGAGGATGGAATGAGGAAATTTATTTCTATATAGCATTGTTCATAGTGGAAGCGACGATATGAAGTACGAGGTATCCCGTGAATGGGCGGGGTAAGAATTGATAGTGGTCCGTCGTTGGGGGAACGAATCCGTGTGGAGGTTTTGTCCGTTGTATGGAGGCGAGTGTCGGCAGGGTCCCGGCCGGCGGGGGCCGTAGTTTTTTGGATGTGTTATAGGGGTGGTGGGCCTGTGTTTTCATTTGGGGTACGGGTTTCCCCCCTGAATCCCTGAGTGGGGGTGTGATCAGGCAGGGTGGGGAGTGGTTCCGGGACGGTTATGGTTCACAGGGGGGCATCATTTTCCCCTTCCAGTGAACGGGGACGGAGAGGGGGGGTGTGCGTTGTACACGCGCGATGGGGATTCCGGGACAACACGTCTATGGGGGGCAACACGGGTAAGAAAGAATGACGCCCTGATGGAGGTCATCGGCGCCATCGATGAACTGAATGCGTGTTTGGGTGAAGCAGCTGCTAGGGCGGAGGCGAGCCAATACGACGATTGGGTGGCAATGATTCGTACGGTTCAACATGATCTTTTTGATGTGAGTGGGCAGTTGGCCCATCCATCGTCGCAGGTTCTCCGATCCTCCCAGGTGGAACGGTTGGAGGGGTGGATTGATGACCTTGTGTTGCAGATGCCGGCTTTACGTTTTTTCGTTTTGCCTGGTGGGACCTTGTTGTCTACCTCCCTGCATTTAGCACGTACGGTGGCACGGCGGGCTGAGAGGCGTATGGTTGCTTGGTTACCGGTGAAACGGGCGGATGGGAAGCTTTTGTTGGCGTATACCAATCGCATTTCCGATTGGTTGTTTGCCCTGGCCCGCGCGGCTAACGAGCGGGCAGGGAGGGGAAATATCCCTCATCAGCCCCATGGACATGTTCAGGAGTAATGAGGTATTGCCTTTTCGTTCCATGCATGAGATAATTGGGTGTCAAGGGTAGTGTCATTTTTGTTGTGTTTCAGGTTTGGATTAGGGTGAGGGGTGTGGGGCGTTTGCCATTTTGGTCATAAAAATGTAGTATAGGGGTGTCTCTGCCTTGTTGGGTTTCCCTTGGCAAGAGAGATAGTTTTTATGGTTCTTGTTCGGGTCTGGTCGTTGGTACTGGATCCGCAGGGGGAGAATCATGGGTGATGAGGCTGGGTTTTTTGGTGGAGTTGCGTCTGTCACGGCGGGACGGAGGGGGTCTCCTGCTTGAGTAAGAGGGATGGATGTTTTCGCCGGGGACCGGTATAATCGAACAGGCTTCCACGGGGTTGTTTAGCTTATTACAAGATACTAGCTTTTGAGGAATGCTCTTTGGAGGGAATACAAACATGAAGATGAAGAAGTTTTCTACGATAGCACTTTCTGGGGTTGTTCTCGGGATGGTCATGCTGGGGAATGATGGCTGCGGTCAGAAGAAGGATTCGTCCTCGGATAGTAGTAATACGGCAGCTACGGCTGAGAAGAAGGATGCATCCCAGCCAGCAGCAAGTCCAGCGGCCCAGCCATCAAAGGATCTACCGGGTTCTGGACCAGCAGCTGGACCAGCTGGATCGCCGGCGGGTGGCGGTTTAGGTTCTTCCCCGTCTCCGTCTGGTTCATCGTCAGTCGTCGGCTTGGGTGACAGTAAGAAGGATGATCCTGCAGATTCTTCTAGCAAGGACAAGGACAAGGATAAGGACAAGGATAAGGATGCTAACAAGAAGCCATAGTGTTTCTCTCCTTGTGTTGGTCTGCTAGACATTCCCTCCGCTGTGAGGGGTGTTCGCCTGTTGTTTCATGACGGTACGAACGAACTTTGTTTGGAGTGATAGGGATACGTCAGGGATAGGGCGTATCTCATGTGAAGTGGGAGGCGGCAAAGCAACAGCAAGAGGGGAACATGGGATCATAATAAAGGCTGCCTCTGTGGGCGGCCTCGTTTTTTGGTTTGTTGTGGTTCCGTTGCTTGGGCAGTGGGCCAGGTGGTTTCCGGACAATTTTTTTATTATTCATAAAAAAACGAAAATAATAGAGGATGTCCGGAAGAGAGAATTGTTGGCGCAATGAATATGGGGGTCTAGCAGCGAAAACATCAGGAATGGTGATGAATGCATCGGGGGGCCACCCAGAGAGTGGTCTCATTTTTATGACCGTGTTTGGATATACCAGAGGATAGGTGGGGGTTAAAGGAGGGTTTGTCGGAACGAGGATGGCCAAGGTTGGGAAAGGTCTCCCGCAGTGGATCGGGGGATCGTGGTTCATAAGCATCTAGGGATGGATTCGGTTTTATGTTTTGGTGGAAATGTCGACACTATAGGGTATCGTAAAAACAACAAGGAGTGGGGAAGGGACCGATGTGGTAATTTCCCTTTACCTCTTGCGTAGTCCATTGTTTCCTCTGTGTGAAGGATAGGTTGTGAATGATTTGGGATTGGTGAAAATCAGGTTGATTCCCTCGGGGTACCTGAAGTTTGCGTGGAAGGTGGTTTTGTTGGATGAATCGTGAGTGCGGCAAGATGGTAAAAAGGCTGGGAATGGGTTTGGGCGTGGCGTGTTTGATGGGTTTGTCCCTTGGGGGGTGTCTCGATAAGAAGGATGAGAATAATGCCCCTGGTTCAGGCCCGGATAAGGACAAGGGCGCTCCCCCTCCCCCCGTTGATTCTAATCCCCCCCCTCCAGCCCCTGGTGACAAGAAGGGGACGGATACGGGGGCTCCCCCCGAACCTGCTCCTGGGGCTCCCCCTGGAGGTCATGGCGGGTCTCCTGGAGGTCCTGGTGGGTCTCCTGGAGGTCCTGGTGGGACCCCTGGTGGTCCCGGTGGTCCTGGTGGTCCTGGCGGGTCTCCCCCCCCTACGGATTCAGCGAAGAAAAAGCATCCCTAAATCCCTGATCTGCCGTCCCGGTTCTTGTTGGGGTTTTGTTCTGAGGAAGGCGTTTCATTGGGATTCGTGGAGACATCCCCTCGTTACGGGGTTGGTGGATGAAGGCGGTCGTTTTACCTCCCGCCAGGGGGGAGTTCGTGGATCCCCCCCTCTGATAAGGACCCCTCTGATTTTTTGCCTATGTTGAACGAGTCGTCCCCAAAGGGGGACGTTTTTTTGTTTCGGGGCCGTGGTGTGGTAAGTGATCCTGCGCCTATAATCTAGTGGAACTTATTGTCAATGCAGGCTAAATATTGACTGTCATTTGCGCACCGTGGTATGCTGTTCCTGCAATTGGGAGGGTTTTGCAGCACCATCCTTGCATGAGTTTTTAGGAGGGAAGATCATGACTTATCTAGTAGGCAAACCTGCCCCTGACTTTTCGATGGAGAGTACAAAGAACCTGGAAAAATTGAATGAGGATGTAAAGCTTTCCGATTACAAAGGGAAATGGTTGGTTTTATTCTTTTATCCCCTTGATTTTACAACGGTTTGTCCTACCGAAATTACGGCCTTCTCAGATCGGTATCAGGAGTTTGTAGACTTGAATGCAGATGTCCTTGGCGTTAGTTCGGACAGTAAATTTACGCACCGAGCTTGGATCAATACGCCGCGTTCCCAGAAGGGTCTGGGTCCATTGAAGTATCCCCTAGGGGATGACCGTCGCTCGCAGGTGGGTCGTGCTTATGGAGTTTTTGATGAGAGTGCCGGAATGTCCCTACGTGGGTTGTTCATCATTGACCCAGAGGGGGTCGTTCGTTATCTGGTCGTGACGGATCTGAGTGTGGGTCGGAGTGTGGATGAGACCTTGCGTGTGTTGCAGGCGTTGCAAACAGGTGAGGCTTGCCCGGCTAATTGGAAACCGGGCCAGAAGACTCTCTAGGCTCCCACGGGTTTGGATAGGTTGCGCGTTTTGTGTGACGGATGGGGGGATGCAGAATGGCTCTGCGATTGCGTGCGCCACTTCCGTCTTTGGATGGTGTTGAGGAATGGGTAGGGGGGTCTCCCTCCTTAGCCACCCTACAGGGATGTCCCGTGTTGGTCCATTTTTGGTCGATTAGTTGTGAGTTGTGCAAAGAGGGTGTACCCACCATCAATGGTTGGCGAGAGAGGTACCCCAAGCTGGCTTTGGTGGGCATTCACATGCCGCGTTCGGAGGAGGATACCCATGTGCCGGCCGTTCGCAGTATGATTAGGAGTTTGTGTCTTCGTCATCCCCAGGGGATTGACAATCGGCACGCGGTGGTGGATGCCTTCTCCAACGAATATGTTCCTGCTTTTTATCTTTTCGACGACCGGCATCAGTTGCGTCATCGTTCGGCGGGAGAACAAGCTTTGCGGTTGCTCCAGCAGTCCCTCTTACGGGTGCTCAAGGAGGTAGGGGTGGAAACGGGGGATGATGGTTGATGGATCTGCATCTTCCTACGGACCTACAGTACACGGTTGAGCATGAATGGATAAGGCGTATGGAAGGGAATCGGGTTCGGATTGGGATTACGGATTTTGCCCAGTCGGAACTGGGGGATATCATTTTCGTGGAGCTCCCGGGTTTAGGTGATCAGGTGGACAGGGGTACGCCACTGGGGAGCGTAGAGTCCGTCAAGACGGTATCTGAGCTCTACTCTCCGGTGACGGGGAAGGTAGTTGCTGTCAATGGTGCCCTGGCGTCTGCTCCGGGGACTGTAAATGAGGATGCTTACGGTAAGGGTTGGCTTGTTGAGGTGGAACTCCCGGGTCCGCTCGGTGATCACGATGGTGACTCCTTGCTTGATGCCGCCTCCTATCGTAAGCATGTTACGGGTGCGTGAAGTGGGTTGAGGAGGAAGCACCAGCCAAGCTCAACCTCTGGCTGGAGGTGCTGCGGCGGCGTGAGGATGGGTATCATGATTTACAAATGGTCAATGTACCGGTTGGGTTACACGATCGTGTACGATTGATCCCCAGGCGTGATGCAGGGGTTCAGCTGGAGATTTTCCCTACTTCCCTTGGGTTGCCCGAGGACTGTCGCAATACGGCCTACCGTGCTGCGATGTTGGTACAGCAACACTTTCCGTCTGTAGGCGGAGTTCGTTTGCAGATCTTTAAAAAAATTCCCGTTGGCGCGGGTTTGGCCGGTGGATCGAGTGATGCGGCCGCGACGTTGCGGGGGATGAATCGGTTGTTCGATTTAGGCATTCCCCTATCCCGGCTGGCCCTGTTGGGTGCTGCCATTGGCTCTGATGTACCTTTTTGTGTTTACAATGGCCTGGCCCGTGTGGAGGGACGGGGGGAGCGCGTGGTGGGGCTTACTTCCTCTCTAGCCCCCCTATGGGTCGTATTGGTTAAGCCGGCCCTCAGTCTGCCTACGGCGTTCGTTTTTGCCCGTTATGCGAGTGGGTTTACCCCGCTCGCCCCGAGTGGCTCAATGGATGCTCTGGTACAGGCTATTCACACCGGGGATTACACTGGGGTTTGTCGGCTCCTTTATAACTCCTTGGAATCGACGGTTTGTGGGACGATTGAGATGGTAGCATGTCTCAGGGATCGTTTGCTTTGGGAGGGCGCGGATGCTGTTCTGTTGTCCGGTAGTGGACCGACAGTCTGTGGTTTTGTCCCAACGAAATCACAGGCGCTCTCTATTCAGAAGAGGCTCTTGTGTGATGAAATGGATTGGGAGGTCTTCGTTGCCCCTCTTTTGTCGCTGTGAGTTTTGTTTCCGGGGGGGGTGGGCAAGCTGTATCGCGGTGGGTGAGGAAGGTGGTCCTCCCTGCCGCGATGCAGTGGGGCAAGCCCTCCCGCTGCATCGTGAAGTTGGTAAGATTAGACATCCTTAAGCAACTGGTGGTGGACGTTCCCGTGAGAATTACTGATGTTCGTTTGCGCAGGGTTGATCGTGAGGGGCAAAGGATGTTGGCTATCGCATCGGTCACAATTGAGGGGAGTTTTGTCGTGCATGGGATCCGCGTTATCAATGGGAAGAACGGAAAGTTCGTAGCCATGCCGAGTAAACGCACGCCCGACGGGGAGTTCCGTGATATTGCTCATCCCATTTGTGCTGAGGCGCGGGAACAAATCGAGGCGGCTGTTCTCAAGGAATACTATGCGGTGGAACCACAGTGTGGAGAGGAGAAGGCAGAGCACTCTGCCTGAAGAAGGGATTGGGTGTGGAAAAAGGCTGGGCGGGAAGAGGCCTGGCTTTTTTGTGTTGAAAAATGCTATGGCTATTTGTTTTTATGGTGTGGATAGGAACGATCCGACCCTCCTTGCTCAGGGCATCCCGTTCCCAGAATTTGGCGGTTCTTTCTTCGACTTCTAATCAAAACTAAATAAATATATTGATATTGTTTGATAGTACTTGCTCTCTCATCCCATGTTTCTTTCAGAAAATAGATCAGCACGATATTTTGTAATAAATATTTCATTTATACTATTATATACTATTATATACAAAATAATGGTAATTATATATTTTGGGTTGAAAAAATGGTAAGAGGTAGTGGAAAATATTTCTGTCCTTGTTGTATAATCCCTCTTATTTATATAAAAGATTATAAGGAGATTGGATGACCGATGGCTTCCCAGCATTGTAACACAATACCCAATCGTTACGGAACAAGGCGGATAGAAACCAGGGAAATTTTCTTGCAAGATCGTCTATGATCTACGGTGGGGCAGGATCACCCATGTATATACACCCAAAGGGGGCACTTCTCCAGGAAAATCATCGAGTAGGACTGGGGCATCTCAGCTAGCTCTCTCACAGAACTGTATGTAATAGTCTTCTATTGTACGGCCCTTCCCATCCCAATCTTCAGACCGTTTCGGTCCTACTCCGCGGTTATGGAGATGTTGCTCTGAGGTTCCCATGGTATCCTCAAGTGGGTTTCCCAATTGAAGTTATCGTTTTGCTGTCCCTGTCAGGGTAAGTCATCATCTCTTTTGCCCCACCTTCATGACAAGGGTCCCATCGCTACTATGGGTCAATCCGACTTCGTGCACGGAAAACCTCGGGTATCTTTGGCTTTTATTATGCCTGGCCGTTGTCAGGGAGGCGTCCGTGCGATGATGACTTCCCAAGTTTCGTGTAAGAGCTTAGATTGAGGTTCTCCCGCTTGTTACCGCATGCCGCCTGGATGTAAGTAGGCCGTCTTCCGTGTCTTCCTCTTCCTAAACCGTTCCCCATCGGAATGTTTCCCCATTGGCTGCCTTTGGGTGATCGGAGGCTTACCACCTATCCAGCCGGCTTTCGGGGGCCCATTACAACTTTCATCGCTTATATAAGCTTGCTGGACACATTCCCCTGAAAACATCGTTCAGGAATTTACACCCACAACAGGATGTTGTCTGTAAAACAGGAAACAAAACCCTCGTGAGTTTTTGTAATTCAGAATCCCCAGCTTACGAATATTTGATGGGGGATCTCTAGAAAAAATTGTACATTATCATTTGCCATGGCGATTCAATTGTGCTAGCATGCAGACAGTCGGGTGTGGTGGGCGCGATCTGAATTTTCTGGGCGGTCCTCCCGTGAAGGACGGCATGGGGTTTTAGGAACAGCATAGGGTTTGAGGGTCCCCGGAAGGTGGGTTTTCCCCGTGATGTTATTATTGTTGGCCTTTTATCCAAACTTTGGGCCCGGAATGTCATCGGATGGCGTTTTTGCCTGATTCTGGACTCAATGGTTTTCGTTCCCGGGACTGAATCGCCAGGCTCCATATTTAGTTAAGAACCATGCTGTTTCGTTTAAAATTGTCTAAATATTTTAAATTTAGGTTATGGAAAGGGGTACGATGAATGGATGAGGCGATTCGTTTTTAAAATGAGTATGATGTTCCTAGTCAGTGCGGTTTCATTGATGGTTGTGTTGACTGCAAGATCGGTGTGATCCTTGTGTCTTCCACTTGATCTTCCCGGCTCCAGTCCGGTTGAGCTGGCCCCTTTGCTCTACCTCCATTATGGAATTTTTTAGCTACTGCGAATCCAGTTCGCCCCTGTGTGGCGATGATCAGTTGCTAGGCATTTGCACGACGAGTAGATAGGTTCTCTTTCTTAGTTTGGTACCGGGGTAGCAATTCCTACCCTCTTGGTTCCGACATGAATTGCAAGTTTCAATGCCTCTTCAGCCGGTTCGCTTGCGCTCATCTCCTCATCACTCACCGGATGGAGTCACGCTCCGTATTTTCCCTAGACGTTCACGACTCATGCTCTTACCGTGGTCTGCGCTAGGGCGGTTTGGAACCTACTACTACCTATCGATCGGTTTCAAAGGGCCTGCTCCTTCCTCATTTTCTCTGCACCTAGCTTGGCGCACCATTACTACGTCTCATATTGTTATGGAACAATTATGTGTTTATTTGATGAAGAGGAGCGGTTGTATTGGGGAAAACCAAAATTCTCTTCCACAATTTTCCGAAATCACGGAAGGAAATTTTGTCTTCAGTCCTATATACCCTATAGAATTACCCAAAAATTTCATAGATCAAACCTGCCAAGAAAATCGCTTTTCACAATGCTTTATGGTAAGATCTAGCGTGTGCATTATAGTTGGGATGATTTTGGTTGGGTGTTGATACGGGAGGTCCTATTCGATTTTCCCTTGCTTCCCGTTCCCGTGTCCATTTCTATTCAATAGGTTCTTCGCGATCATTTTCCGCAGAGCAAAGGAAGGGGGTAAGGAGTTAATGAAGCCATCCATAGGGTGGAAAGGGTCAATATCGTCATCCATTCGTCGAAATATGATCTTTTATTTTGTATTTATAGTTTTAATATATCATATGGCTATGATTGTTCATGCTCTTTCCTATCGATTAGTTTCCGAAAATAATTATTATCCCTATCTTTTTCCCATATATTTATTATTCTCCTTAGCTTCTTTACTAGATTCTGGTCTTCCACCTCAGGAAAGGGATTCGGAAAGGAGTCGTTCTAATTATTACCGATACGTAGTTAGACCCGCAATGAATATTATAAAACTCAAACAGGGGCATTGGTCTTGGGTCTATCACCAGATGTTGCAGGTGAATTCTTACAGAGAAAAATGTGTAAACGAATACCAAGCACAAGGGTTTTCCAAGTTCCGTTGGTACATACCCCTAATTTTAGGTCCCCTGTGGTTTTTGGGGTCTTTGACGTTGTTTTACTACCCAGGATGGAAGTCACCTTGGGTATTGACAGTAGGGATCTGGGGCTGGTGTATATTCTTCAAGTGGCAAATCGAGCGGGAAAGAAAATGGTGCCCCCAGACAGCAACTGTAATGAATCATAATTTTATAAACATAAGAATAATTCATTTTTCACTATTTTTTGCAATTCCTTCCCACTTATTGAGTATATTCGGGGTCATTTTGTCCCCCTTGTTTCGGGAAATTTCTTACTTGATATGGATAGGTCTTTGGTCCATTTCCGTTTTCCCGGCATGGTTGCACCTCCAACTTGGGCAACGTTCAACCCCCGATTCAAACTTTGGTTTATGGACATTGACGGATTCTTATGGGGACTTTGGGAACAAAAAGATACGGTTGAGAGAGCACCCGGGGCAGAACAACCTATATACAACTGTATTTACCTACATCATCATATTTTCTATTGTAATAATGATTGCATCACTACTAAAATAACAAGTACAATAGAAAGACAAGCAAGATAACGGTGGTACCTCTTGGGTGTGTGCAGAAACGGTCTCCAAAAGATGTTGCCAGTTGAAAACCAAATATCCACAGTTGAGTACACATATGGAATTAATTTTTTAAATTTAATAAAAAATAATAATGCAAACAAATGCCAGAGGAACCGTCCCAATCTTTCCATACAGGGAATAACGGAATGGGTATGAAAGAAAAGGGTAACCATCCATCGTATGCGACCGCGCAGGCTGTCCCCCTATCGGGAGCTTCCAGAGGTTCCCTCCTTATGGCCAAAATCCCTCGAGGGGTATACCCCCAGGGGGGGAGTCCTCGCCAGCAGCATCTTGTAAATTCCTAAAGAAATAGGCCCATTGCTCATCCGGTGCGGGATTACTCATATGAATGGCCGTCTTAAGGCTAGGGGGGCATTGGTGACGATCAAGGGAACCGATGCAGGGGAAAGCCGCGAGGGGATTTTTGAAGACCTGGTTCTAGGCGCCCAATGTTTGGGGGAGGGCCGTATAAGGGACCAAACAAGAACCGGTGCAGCGAGAAAAGAATACAGAACCGTACAGAAAACAGCAGAACAACGAAGGATAAGGGCACAAGGATCGGTCCCCCAGAAATCAACGATCCTCATAGAGGAACCAGAACAAGTGGGAGTAACAGAGCACACAGGAGACAATCAATGGAGCTGTTTTATATCGTACGAAAAAACAAGAAAGAACCAATGGAACATTTGCAACACAGTAGGAATGGCAACATCAATTTCCCCTGAGTCAAACGGTTCCATTTCCTAACGCCAAATTTCGCTGGCAATGGATGAGGCCCGTTTCCGCCTGACACAGTAAAACAGCGGCATTATCAGCAAGGGATAGCGGCGTCCCCCCCATACTTTTTCATCATCTCATTGTAGTCTCTCCCGGACCAGTGAACTCCCTCGGAATGCTCTTCGAGGAATCCCTGGTCTTTTGTACTTCCCTCCTTCAGAGCTCTCTTTTTCCCCCCCACTAAAGACACATATTTTTTAAACTCCTTCGCAGATGCTTCCTTCTAAAAAAAGAGACCCTGAAACGGGTCATCAAACGGTGTAGGAGGGACAGAAAAGGTTTTCCGGAGATCTTGGACACCAGATGGGAATGCAACCCCCTCCCCTAAAGTCCTCGTTCAGAAATTCACATGACGGAGGCTATTCGCATTTCTTATTTCCCCCTTTTACTGTGCGCAATACCCAAGAGCGTGTTGGCAAAAACACTATAATTTGGATAACTAGGAATATAGAGAAAGTCCATCCTGTAGAGGATAGCAGCGCACTCCCCACTCCTGTTTCAGCGGGCGAATGGGACTCTAGAGCTCTGGTCATATAATAGATCCAATATAGGGCCAACACGCCAGATATAAACATAGGGATGAAAAAAAGCGAGGCCACTTGTATGCTAATTGATCTTTGCAGTCGATGTATCGGAGCACCAATTCGTAGTAAAGTCTGAAACTGTCGTCGCTGGTTTTCTACGTCATTATAAACACGAAGGAAGAACATGTTCATGATACCGATAAGGGAAGTAGGGCAACCGAGAAAAATCGAGAGTAAATAGAAAACCCCAAATAGGGTTTGCTGATAAGTATTGGCTACCTCACTGTGGATGAAGGGATAGGGGGCTTTACTACTCTCCTCGTTTCGATGTAAGATCTGATTTTTTGGGTCTACTGATTTTGCTTTAACCAGTGTCTTGAGGAGACGGGGATTCATTTTATGGTAGGGCGGTAATAAGTAATTGACATCCCAAAACCGTTGCACATTAGGGTATTGCAAAACCCTTGCATATACCTGACTTCCTAAAATCCACTGAGGGGCGTACTGTGTCCTTTGGAGGGGAACCAGTAATCCCGTTGGTTTTAGATATCGCACCCTCTTAACGCCAAATTTCTCAGGGATAGGGTTAAGGTAGATTTCTTCATTGGGACAGTTTTCTTTCTCACATAATGCTGCGGCTTCGTTAGGACCAAGAGATAGAAATGGTTTTCCAGATGCTTTCAGCATTTCATTGTAGTTTTCGAGGGAGAGAAACCATCCTCTCGTATGCTCCTCCAGCGTAGCTTGGTTTCCGCCTGCCTGCAGGAGCCATCGTTTTTCATCCTGTATAGAGAGGTATTCATCCTTATTATCTACGTAGTCTCCTATCATCAGGGGATAAGAGTCCACACGAATCAAGCCATTGTTCAAAAGTTGTTGATTGATGGATTCTAAATTTCCTTTCTCATTCGGATTGATTTTCCCTTCCTTCCCCAAGCGATAAACAACCAAAGCGGATTCAGTTCTTTGACTGTTTTCCACCATATTTTTGACTATTTCCCCTGTAGGTAATTGTGTAGAGGCAATGAAAATACTTGTAATAAAGAAAAAGAACAATGCAAGGAAAGATAAATTATAGAAAAATCGTGAATTATCATGAAAACGATGAGCCATATTTCCTATCCATAGTAAACGTGTGTTCTTCCAGGAGAAATTTTTGTTCCAACGACAAAAATGAAACAGAGCCAAGCTGCTTTGACGATAAAGGGAGTACATACTCAACGCACTGAGTAGAAAAATGGCATAGTAAACGCATATACCCCAAACCGGATCTACTGGAACAGGTAGGAAAAAACCAATGGCAACCAGGGATCCAAGGGAGAGAATTGCTGCTATAGAATATAAGATGTTCATCGGGAGTTTGGGTCGAGCATCCAGCCTCCTCTCACTTTGGAGCAACTGGACGACGTTTTTACGTTGTATAAGGGGGTGTGTGAATGCAGGGGCCAATATGAGTAGCAGAAGGGGAGTAGTAGTTAAGGTCAGGGCTTTCCATGAAAAGTAGAAGGGGAGCTTTAGCTCCGCTAACTTCAAAGTATGCTCTGCAAGGGATAACAAACCCGGACTCAGCATCATACCGACTAGCACGCCCAAAACAACAGCACAACAACCTACAATCGCAACCTCTAGCAGTAACATAACCCATAGACAACGCGAGCTCATACCCAGAAGAAAAAAAACACCGAATTGCCTCTGTCGGGTTCTATAGAGTGTGACCAGGGAGTAGTAAACAGGAACGGAAACAAGATGTATGATAATAGAAGGCATGAGCAAGAAGTTGAATAGAGGTTCCATTCCTTCCTTGATAACCTGCAGCTGAGGATGAAAGAACAGCGTAGCATAGGAAAAAACTATGGCTAGTGCGGTAACCTCACTCCATAGTAAACCGATATAGGCTTGGGGTCGTCGTACGATCGCGCGACAAATACACCAAAAAAACGTCATTTCCTGATCCCCCAAGGATACGAATTGCGAGAGATAACTTCTCTAGAATCTTAGCATCGAACGGCCTAATGGGTGACTATGAAATCACCCCAGAAATTCTGAGGTGGGAGCAAATCCCCCCTGAAGGGGGTCCTACCATTTCAGGGGGGATAGCATGCAAAATATGACAAAAATACAGCCACCGTGGCTCTTTTACTGCACAAATACCTGTTTTACTTTACAGAAAGGTTTGTCAATCGTTCTAACACGTCCATCTTTCTGCTGCTCGCCCACCAGCAATCATTCCAGCCCCTATAACGAAGGGTCCGGCGGGACCAGTAAATATTCCAGGGATACCTCCTATAGCCATCCCAACCAACCGATGTGTTTCACACGTTTCACCCCAAAAACGTTTATCCCTCCTCTGCAACTTCATCTCTGGTCCGTTCTTGTCTGGCAGTGTTGGCACCACCTCTTTCGGTGGTACATGATCTGGGGACACTGGTGTTGTTTCTTCTGGTCCGTTCTTGTTTGGCAACGTTGGTACTACCTCTTTCGATGATACACTATCTGGAGACATTGGCACTGCTTCTGCGGTGGATTCCACAATGCTGGACGCGGGCGCGACCTCGACCCCAGATGCAAAAGCGATTGTTGCTAAAACAAGTGGTGCAACTCCAGAGAACGTTTTTTTGGATATTTTTATCTTTGACATTTCTTAAAGGTAAGCCTTCTTCTATACTAAAATATTATACCTAATCAATGTAAAAAATAGGTACAAGCAAGATCATAATATATGGTACTATGTATTGGCAACCCAAGGAAAAAAGGATTGAGTTCAATATTATTTCTATTCAACATCTATTTAATTCGTATAATTATACTTTATTTACATAAATAACATATTTTTTGTTTTAATTATAAATTAATCATTTTTTAAAATTTTTTCTCATGTGATGAAAGAATGATCTAAGAACAGGGACCCAACGGGACCCATAAGGGCGTCGTCGAGTAGGGCTGGGGCTGGGCATCTCAGTCAACCCTCTCACAGAACCACACGTACTACTCTCGCATTATGTGGCTCTTATGATCCCATAGGATTTTCCCCATTTAAAACACCAGTCTGGTGTCACGTTCTTCGTACCTTCCTCTGCTGTGTTCTATACGGGTTTCGATCCCATGTTGTCTGGTCCAACTTGCGATCATCTCCTTATCGCAGATTGTGCGTCCAGTTAGACCCATCGGGTCTAACCCACGATCATCTCCTTGCTTCGGATTGTACGTTGGCTGGTCAGGCAGACCATTCAACCCCTTCGCTCCACCCTCATTACAAGGGTTTCTTCACTACTATGAGTTGATCCGACTCTGTTCACGGAAGGCCTCGGTATACCCTTGGCCCTTTTTACACCTGGCTAAGGCCAGGTGTCCGTGCGACAGTCTCTCGTGGTTCCCTATGAGGGCCTACATCAGGTTCATTCCATCTGTGCACCGGATGCCGCCAGGACAGTAGGTGGTTCGCCCTCCATGGCTTCGTTCCAAGGATAGGGTCCGATACCCTTGTTTCGACATCAACTGCGCCTTTCGATGTTTTCCTCCAATGGTTCGCTTTACTAATCTCCCTGATTCACACCTGACAGAATTCTTTCGTCCTGCCTTTTCCCAGAACGTTCACCACCATTGCTCTTTACAACAGCAGCACTGGGTGGTTTGAAACCTGCTTACCACCTGCCGGTTTCGGGGGCCCCTCCCCCATCCCTCATAGAGCACGACACGATACACAGAACCAGGACGGAAAAAAACGGCGAAAAAGAAGGGGCCCAGGAACCTGGTACCCAACCCATCACCAGCAGCAGAAATCGAAAGGGAACCGATGCAGGGGAGCGAGGGGATTTTTGAAGACCTGGTTCCAGGTGTCCAACGTTTGAGGGAGGGCTGTATAAGGGACCAAATAAGAATTGATGCAGAGAGAAAAGAGCACGGAACCGTACAGAAAACAGCAGAACAATGAAGGATAAGGGCACAAGGGTCCCCCCAGAAATCAACGATCCTCATAGAGGACCGGGACAAGTGGGAGTACAGAGCACACAGGGGACAACCAATGGAGATTTTTTATATCGCACGAAAAAACAAGAAAGAACCAACGGAACATTTGCAACACAGTGAACAGAAAAGGGGGGACTCCTGGTCCCCCTATGTTTACACGTTCCTATCTAGAATCGATCAAACGAAACGCTTCCTTACCTTGTACAATACTGATAAACAGGCCAGCAAAAACATTATGGTTTGAATACCCAAAAATACGACAATGACTTGCCCAGAAGCAGATACCATAGGCGATAAAGCATCGATCTCGCCCTCTTGCCCCACGGACAAGGGGACAAGGTATTCCAGGGAACGAACTAGATAGTAAAGTGCACCGGCCGTTAGGATGACAGCCAACAGTAAGGGTAGGGAAAAAAGCAGAGCGATTTGAATAATGATAGACCTTTGCAGTTGATACATTGAAAAACCAATTCTCAGCAGGTTAAAAAATTGTTGTTGTTGATCCTCCATGTCGTTATAAATCCGAAGCAATAAAAAATTACCGGCAATGAAAACAAAAACAAGAGAGATGATGAGCAGGGAAAGCAAAACCAAAACGATAACCCATTTTATATTATACTCAGAAATTCTATTATAAACAATATGACCCGATGCCCCACGGGAATTCTTATCCCCGGAAACATGACCGGGATCCTTTCGATCCAACATACTAGCGGAGGACAACACCCCAAGGACTTGGGAATTCACCTTACCCTGCGCGGATATATAACTAACATCCTGCACCTTTTTGACATCGGATTGGCGGGAAATATGATCATACACCTGTTTCCCCACTACCCACTGTGGTACAAATCCTTCCACCAAAGTATCAGCTGAAGGGTGAAGGTGATACTTCAGGGGTGGCAACATCAATTTCCCCTGGGTCAAACGGTCCCATTTCCTAACGCCAAATTTCGCTGGCAATGGATTGAGGGTTGTCTCCGAACAATCCCCCGTCTCCGCCTGACACAGCAAAACAGCGGCATCATCAGCAAGGGACAACGGCGCCCCCCCATACTTTCTCAT
Organism: Pasteuria penetrans; assembly: GCF_900538055.1. Taxonomy (NCBI): domain Bacteria; kingdom Bacillati; phylum Bacillota; class Bacilli; order Caryophanales; family Pasteuriaceae; genus Pasteuria; species Pasteuria penetrans. Next base: position 123,170 of record NZ_UZAC03000001.1, on the reverse strand, counting down.
CATCTCATTGTAGTCTCTCTCGGACCAGTAAATTCCCTCGGAATGCTCCTCGAGGAATCTCTGGCCTTTTGTACTTCCCTCTTTCAGAGCTCTTTCCTTTTCCCCCACTAAGGACACATACTTCTTGAACTCCTTTGCAGATGCCTCTTCCCGCGGACTTAGGTCCCCAGAACCCCCGGGTCCACGATTTTCTGAAAAACCAAAACGGGACAGGATAGGGTTTTCCCGGTTCAAAAGAACCAGAGGCTTCGAATCTACGCGCAACAAACCACCATCCACCCGGAGGATCTGATCCATCGACTGAAAACTTTTGTGTGCACGGCAGTCACCCTCCCCCTCCCCTCCTAGGAATCGATAAATGAGCAGGGGAGCTTCCCTCATCCCCTGCTCCGTTTCCGGGGACTTCGACGTATCCAATGTGATACCGGTATTCCCTGTATCCCCATCCGTTGTAACCTTGATATCAACCTCCTTGAATAGGGCCACCACAACGCTCACCGAAGTAAAAAGAATCAACAGGAGCATGGAAAGAAACCAGAAAAAACGGGAATTATCGCGCAATCGATGCGCCAAATTCCCCATCCACAGTAGCCGTATCCCTCGCCAAGAGAAGGATCGATTCCAACGAAACCACTTCGCTAGGCCCACGCTCCCCTGGCGATAGAAAAGGTAGGAGCCCACAAAAGTCAGAACCGTGCCGATAGGAACTATAAACTTGACAGAATCCGGGAATTTACCAAAAGTATCAAGGGGTAGAAAGAAGAGAACCGAGAACACAATCTCCAAAAAGAGAAACGACACGAGGGCTCGCAACGACCCCCCTGGGGGCTCTGGTTTATCGTCCATCCTCCTCTTGCCCCGCAAGAGTTGAATTACCTTTTGATTTCGCACGAAAAGAGCCATGACTATGGAAGCCGATAGGAATACTATCAAGGAAGAAGCCACCGTGATTCCGAGAGCGCCCCATGAAAAATGGAAATCCAACTGTGCATATTCAATGAAGGTAGTGGTAAAGGACTCAAATCCTAAGTTCAAAACCACACCCAACAACGCCCCGAAGATCACAGCACAAAAACCTATGAACATGCTTTCTGATGCTAGCATGATCCGCAACTGTTTGGGTTCCATACCCAGGAGCAGAAGGGTTCCCAATTGTTCCTGTCGGCCCTTGTACAGCGTGAGCAGAGAATAAAAAATGGAAAAAAAGGAACAGGCCATGAGTACATAAAACATGAACTCAAACATGGATTCCATGGTATCCTTGAACATCTGTAGCTGGGGATGAAACATAAACGATGCATAAGCAAAAATTACTGATGAAATAACGATCGCATTCAACAGCAGACCCAGATAGGGTTGTGGTCGTCTGCGGATCATACAAACCACACAAGATAAAAATGTCACTTTCACAACCTCTTAACCTCCCCAATGTAACAATATGGGTCCCCGTACCTTGATAGATCCGGGGGACTATTATTTTTACAGTAAATAATAAAAAATAGTCACGGGGTGGGCCCATAGATACCCTCTGCAATAGGAATATTCATTCGATATAAACCCACAAAGCAGGGCAGTCTTGTCGGACTCCCTAAGAGGTTTATACCGGTACTTGCCCCCTCACCTATGATCACGCCGATCCCCGTTGCTATCCCTCTGATTCTACTGGTTTTTCCTGATATCGTCGGTTGCAGATTTCTCTAGCATACATTGATCCGCTCCCACAATGGAAAGTTATAGGATACGGCGCTGATTTACTTTTTTTCACTAACACCGAAATTAAGTTCAATCTGCTAGGGAAACTCAACGACCTAAGTTATGGTCATGGTTAGAACCCATACAAATGCATGTTTGGTTTCCTTTCTTTCCCCAACAAATGTGCCAGCATCTCTTAGAACGTTCCAAAGATTCTAGGACTTCATCCTTATCAACAACAGTAGGCAACGATACATCCTCCACAGGTGGAGTATTCCCCTTTGTTATCACACTATTCGGGATTGAAGGAATCTCACTCAATGTATCTGTTGACATTTGTTTGGCAGTAGGCAATGACACATTTTCCACAGGCAAAATATCTTTTTCCACTGCTATGCTCTTTGGGATGGAAGGGGTCTCTTCTAATCTTCCCGCGTTTTCCTGCGCTGACACTGGTCCGAAGGAAGAAGCAAGAACAGCACTTGATAGCATTACACATGCAACAGTTTTTACTAGTTCCCTATTCTGTCCAAACAATTTCATAATGTAGACCACTCCTCTAAGTTTTAATTTTATTAATTAATGTTATAAAGATCGTAGTCCGTATAATGCTACAGATCGTAATTAACTATCCACTACAAGCAAGATCGTAATATATAGTCCTATGTATCGGCAACCCAAGGAAAAAAGGATTGATTTACCTATTACTTTCATTCAACATCTATTTAATTCGCATAATTATACTTTATTTACACAAATAACATATTTTTGTTTCTAATAATAAATTAATCATTTTTTAAAATTTTTTTATCAGGAACCTGGTACTCAGCTCACCATCAGCAAAAATTGAAAGAGAAAGGGTAACAGGGACTACATGGAGGAAGGCAAAACTGGAACAGCAAAAGAATACTAAGAGGATGATAAGGAGCCCATCAGAACATGGGCAACAAGAGAATAAGGGAAACTTCACGTCGAATAGGGTTGGCTGAGATGCCAACCCTATTCGATAAGACTTTAAAAATAAATTATAAAGAAAGACTAAATAAAATATATAAGTAATTTATTAATATATAGAATATTAAAATACTAATATAGAAACAAAAACGAAAAACAAGGTAGGGAGTGTCCAAATAGCTAACTAGTGTCGTCCATACTTTGGACCCGACATCCATAAGCGCGCCTACCAAGATTCGAACTTGGGCACCTGGTTCCGGAGACCAGTGCTCTATCCCCTGAGCTATAGGCGCAAAACATGCTCCCATTGTATCACGGATCATAGGGGAACGGCAAGATCGGTGTTTTTGTGCGCGGCGGGATTGGGAAGATCAACAGGAATGACATTGGGTATGGAACGTTTTATTGTGGCGGGGAAGATTCTGGATATTGTTAGGGTTGTTCGTTTTTTTTGCCATTTCCCATAGGGTTGGGTACAATTCCAGATAACCCTTCTATAGTGCATCCAACCCATGGAGAACAGTCCGTTAGAGTACTGTCTATTTTGGATAAGGTATTTACTAGTCGGTAAAAAGGTCAACCTGTGGTAGAATGGAGGGGGTCAGAGGTTATGGGAAAGTTTATTATATAGAAAATTGCATTCCTTACATAAATTGGGGACGCCGTTTCGGAACAGCTAGAGGAGGAGGAAGATAGAATGGGCAAGTTGGGGGTAGGTATCAATGGTTTCGGCCGGATTGGCCGTCGTTTTTTTCGTGCCCTGTGGGGGCATCCGCGCTTTCAGGTTACAAGGATTAATGATTTAGGGAACGCGGCAACTTTGGCTCATCTGTTGCAATATGATTCGGTTCACGGGAAATTTACAGCCACGGTAAGAGTAGAAGGGGACACCTTGTGGATTGATGATAGGCACAAGGTTCATGTGAGCTCACAGCCGGACCCAGCCCAACTGGCTTGGGGAGAGCATCAAGTGGCGTATGTCGTTGAGTCCACCGGGCGTTATACCCAACGTGCCGACGCGATGAAACATCTGACGGGGGGTGTTGAGCGTGTCATCATTTCAGCACCCACGGGGGATGCCGATTGGACGGTAGTTATGGGTGTAAACGAGGGAATGTATGATCCCGGTCGCCATCGCGTCCTCTCTAATGCGTCCTGTACTACCAATGGGTTGGCTCCGGTTGTGAAGATTTTGCATGATTATTATGATGTTTTGCGCGGTTCTATGACTACGATTCATGCTTATACGAATGATCAACAGATTCTCGATCTCCCCCACAAGGATCTACGTCGTGCGCGGGCCGCGGGTCTTTCGATCATTCCGACTACTACGGGAGCGGCTCGCGCTATATCGGAGGTCATTCCATCGCTCGCGGGGAGGCTGGAGGGTTCGGCACTCCGTGTTCCGGTTTCCAATGTTTCCATTATCGATCTTGTAGTTCAATTAGCTAAGCCAACGAATAGGGATGAACTCAATGCCCTTTTTCAGAAGGAAGCTGCGAAATCGGAGGGTGTCCTTGCCTATTCCACTGAACCCTTGGTTTCGGTGGACTACAACGGCGATACCCATTCCGCCACGGTAGATGCCCTTTCTACCGCTGTTGTGGGTGATCACTTAGCACATGTAGTGGCCTGGTATGACAACGAATCCGGGTATGTTCATCGGTTGATTGATCTACTAGAGTTTTTATCCACGAGATGAGGTCCGTGGATGTTATGGGGGAGGTTGGATTCATGCCGAAACAGAGTTTGGCGCAGACACCGGTGAGAGGGAAGCGTGTACTCTGCCGGCTTGATAGTAATGTTCCGCTGACGGCGACAGGGGGGGTTGCCGATGATACAAGAATTCTTGCCTCCCTGCCTACGCTGCATTATTTGCAGGATGAGGGGGCAAGGACCATTGTTTTGGGCCATTTGGGTCGTCCCCGGGGCGAGGTAGTGCCCTCCCTTCGCATGGCCCCCGTGGCGGAGAGGGTTGCCTCCCTCTTGAGGGTACCTGTGGGGTGCACACAAGAAGCGGTGGGGGAGAGTGTTGTGGCTGCCACGCGGTACTTGTGGCCTGGTGGAATCCTTTTTCTAGAGAATGTACGTTTTTGTCCGGGTGAAACAGAAAATGATCCCGAGCTGGCCCGGCAATGGGCCCAACTGGCCGATCTCTATGTGAATGATGCCTTTGGGGTAGCACATCGCCGTCATGCTTCCAATTATGGTGTGGCAAACCACCTACCTTCTGTGGCGGGTTTCCTGTTGGAGAAGGAATGGAATACTCTGCATGGTGCTCTTCGGAATCCTGTGCGACCCTTTGTGGCCCTGCTAGGGGGGGCCAAGGTAGATGATAAAATTGCGGTGTTCCATCATTTGCTGGATGGGGCCGATCGGTTACTCATCGGGGGCGGTATGGCTTGTGCTTTTCTGGCTGCACAGGGATATAGAATGGGGCGGTCCACCCCTTCTTCCCATAGGGTGATTGAGCAGGCGAAACGCATTCTGTCGATGGCAAAACCCCAGCAGTTGCAGTTACCTGTGGATGTATGCGTAGCTGATTCCTTTTTGGAAAAAGCGGAATCGCGGGTGGTTGGAATAAGGGATGTAGAGGATTGTCATTATGTGTTGGACATTGGCCCACGGACACGCGGGCACTTTTTGCGGTGGATTCAGGAGGCTGGTCAGGTGATTTGGAATGGTCCCATGGGTGTTTTCGAGTGGCCTTCCTTTGCGGAGGGTACAAAATCTGTGGCTTCCGCCATGGCACAAACCCCCGCGAAAACGATCGTTGGGGGCGGGGATTCCTTAGCTGCTCTTCAACAGATGGGGTATCTGAATGCTATGAATCATTTTTCCACGGGTGGCGGTGCTATGCTTGCCCTATTAGCGGGGAAATCCTTTCCAGCTTGGGATATATTAGATGAATCATGGGAGGGAAGTCAAGGATCGTGAAATCATGCGTAGTGGTAGCGAATTGGAAAATGAACAAAACACCGGATCAGGTAGAAGAATTCTGCCGGAAGTTTCATTCGCAGGTTCCCCAACGACCTGCGAATGTGACAACTATAATTTGTCCAACTTTTCTGTCTATTACTACCGTGGCCGGGTGTATGCGTGGTGTTGACTGGGGAATGGGGGCGCAGGACGGTCACTGGCATCCGGAGGGGGCTTATACGGGGGATGTTAGTATGGCCATGCTTCGTCGGGTGGGTGTTACCCACGTGTTGATAGGTCATTCCGAACGGCGTATTCAGCATAATGAGGATGATGCGGCTGTACAGCGTAAGGTGACGGCTGCCCGTAGCGTGGGCTTGGTTCCTATTCTTTGCGTTGGGGAGCGAATAGAAGAGCGTTTGGCAGGGAAGGCAGGGGAGGTTGTGAGCCAGCAGATCGAGAGGGCTTTGGCTACCGTCCCGGCGGATCAATTGACGGGGGTTCTCTTGGCTTACGAGCCTGTATGGTCGATTGGCACAGGGCAGGCCGCCTCCCCTCACGATGCGCGTACGATGGTGGGTGTCATACGTTCTGTTTTACAGAGATGGGGGGAAGGTGCCCGGGCGGACCAGGTGTGCATTTTGTATGGGGGCAGTGTGACGGAGGGGAATGTAAAACAATATCTCGCTGCAGGGATGAATGGTGTTCTTGTTGGTAAGGCGAGTCTTGATCCCGTTCTCCTCCATCGTTTGGTTCTCTCTGCGGGGGAGGGTGCGTGATGGATGGCCCCTAGGCCCCGTGGGGCATCCCCATAGGAACTCTATGGAATTCCTATGTAGGGGGCGTTGTACAAGCAAAACCCTGTTCTATATCTACTCACACTCATTGATTGATTAAATTTTTTAAAAATATATTCGTATAGGTACCAGGGGGTAAGAAAGGAAATCACTGGGGCGATGACGGTTGCTGCCACCGTCCCTTGCATTCGCATTGTGTACGGATGACACGAACTGGGTTCTATGTACATGTGGCATTCTGTATGGTATTTCTACTGATTGGTTTGTATGGATGCTATGATTGACCCATCATTCATGGTGATGAAAAGCTCCTATTTTGTACCGTGGGAAGGCAAAGAAGGTTTCCTGTGGGTGTGTCCGATCGTGTTGCGTAGATTTTCCTGGGGGTGTGTGGTATTCAGGAGTTTCTGTAGGGAATCCATCGGGGCATAACTGGGGGTATTTTCGGGGCTTCTTGTACAAGGGGTAGTTTATAGGGTAGAGTGGATGGGGGGTGGGGTGTTGGTCCGTCGTGTTTTATGTTCCCACTGAAATTTCCTATTTCCCCCAATGTGGATTGTATGGGTGGATGTAAGTCTGATGTTCATTATTTCTTATAATTCATTTCCCAATATAATTTGATAAATATTATGATATTTAATAAAATTTTGTACTATTATGGATGCACAGTGAAAGGATCGCCCCATAATCCTAAGGAAGATTATGGGGTGGGCGTTTTCTCCGGTCCCCAATCCCCCGTATTCGTTTTTCAGAGATGGGGGACTCCCCTTGCTTTCCAGGTTTGTTTGTTCCGTTGTGGGACGGATTACGAATACATATCCAAGTGTCGTGTGTTTCATCAAAGAATTGTGTTGATCTAGGAAATTTATGATGTGATAGCGGGATAGGGTGGAACCATCGGGGGTTCTTGCGGAGCCTTTCTTTGGGCCCGAGGTGGATTCATCCGCATCGATAGGGGGCACACCGTTTCTATTGTCGTGGGGTCCAGGATGGTTGCGCGGGGGGTAGGAGGAGAATGGAAGTGGATTTTAGGCCGGTGGTGCTCGTTGTTCTGGACGGATGGGGGTTACGCGATGATCCTAAGGGTAATGCGATCCAACAGGCTAGGACACCCAATTTTTCCGCTTACCAAAGAGGGTACGTACATACCTTTTTACGGGCCAGTGGTACGGTAGTTGGTTTGCCTGAAGGTCAAATGGGTAATTCCGAGGTAGGGCATCTTACGTTGGGTGCAGGGAGATTGATAGAACAGGATTTAACGCGTATCCAATCAGCTGTTCGTTCGGGTGCCTTTACGGACAACAGTGTTCTCCAGGCTGCCCTGGAACATACACGTGTATCAGGAAAGGGATTGCATCTTTGTGGATTACTGTCGGATGGGGGGGTGCATAGTCACATCGACCACATGTTGTTGTTGATAGAAATGGCGGCTGAGTGGGGGTTGACTAGGGTCTACCTGCATCCCTTTCTAGACGGGCGTGATGTTCCACCACAAAGTGCGGGGAAGTACTTGGAGCAATTAGGGAGAAAGTGCCAAAGCTGCGGAATGGGTACCTTGTCGACGATAATGGGCCGCATGTATGCAATGGATCGCGATCAGCGATGGGGGAGAACGGAGAAGGCCTATCGGGCTATGGTATACGGAGAGGGTCCTCCTTTCGCTCACCCGTCCCCGGATCCTTCGATGTGGAAGGATTTAGTGTTTGATAGGACGGATGAGTTTCTGATGCCGTTCATTTTGGACGGCCGTGAGGAGGCCCGTATTCGGACGGGAGATACGGTAATTTTCTGTAATTTTAGGAATGATCGAATACGCCAATTATCGAGGGCCTTGCTTTCTGGGGATTTTTCACATTTTGATCGGGGTTCTGGACATCCTCATTCCCTATATGGCGTAAGTTTGACGGAGTATGATGATCATTTTCCTGATCATGTTGCCTTTCCCCCTTTGCCCTTGGAGCGGACCTTGGGGGAGATCATCTCTCGGGCCGGTCTGCGTCAATTGCGTGTTGCAGAGACAGAGAAATATCCCCATGTAACCTGGTTTTTCAATGGGAGGAGGGAACAGGCCTTTACGGGGGAGGAGCGAATTTTGGTTCCTTCTCCGAAGGTGGCCACCTATGATTTGTGTCCTGAGATGTCGGCGGGGGAAATCACGGCGAGATTCATCGACCGATGGTCGCAGGGTGGGATTGGTTGGGCGGTGGTGAACTACGCAAATCCTGACATGGTAGGTCATTCAGGGAAGTTAGAGCCGACGGTGAGAGCGGTGGAGACGGTGGATACGTGTCTGGGTGAGTTGGTAGAGTCTGTCTTGGTACGTGATGGGGTTGTGTTGGTGACTGCAGATCATGGTAATGCGGAACGGATGTTGGATGATTTTGGCAAACCGCATACGGCTCATACGACATCGCTTGTTCCTTGTATTTTTGTGGGTCGTGGCTTCACCCATGGGGCTTGGCAGGTTCGTGAGGGTGGTTCCTTATGTGACATAGCCCCCACGATTCTTTCCTTGTTAGGATTGTCTGTTCCGAAGGAGATGACAGGGCGTTCCCTCTTGGATGAACCCGCCCATGGGGAAAAGGAAGATAGATCTTAAGGGAGGAAATCCATTGCGTATTCAATCAGTGAGTGCACGGGAGATATTGGATTCACGTGGGCAACCTACGGTAGAGGCAACGGTTCGGCTGGAGGGCGGGATTGTTGGTGCGGCCATGGTACCCTCGGGGGCTTCTACAGGGGCCCATGAGGCGGTTGAGTTGCGTGATGGGGACGAAAATCGTTATGGTGGTCGCGGTGTGTTACAAGCAGTGAGGCATGTCGAGGAGGTGCTAGGGCCCGCTGTGGCAGGTCTCTATGCTGTGGATCAGAGTAGGGTAGATGCGGCTCTATTGGCGGCAGACGGAACTCCCAACAAGGGTCGTTTGGGGGCTAATGCCTTGTTGGCCGTTTCCTTAGCTACCGCGAGGGCGGCTGCTTGTGCTCATCAATTGCCCTTGTGGCGGTATATGGGTGGTTTGGTTCCTGTTTCCCTGCCCGTTCCCATGTTGAATATTTTGAATGGGGGTGCTCATGCTGATAACAATGTAGATGTTCAAGAGTTTATGGTTGTTCCCTTGAAGGCTGATTCTTTCCGTGAGGCCTTGCGTATGGGTGTAGGGGTTCGGGATTCTCTGCGGGTATTGTTGCGCGAAAAGGGTTTGTCTACAGGGGTGGGGGACGAGGGGGGATTTGCCCCCAATCTGTCCAGCAATGAGATGGCCTTACAGTTGATTGTACAGGCTATTGAGAGGGCAGGATATCGGCCAGGTTTGGATGTGGTACTCGCCTTGGATGTAGCTGCTACGGAATGGTATCGTGAGGGTTTCTATCATGTAGCGAGTCAGGGGACGAAGTGCTCATCGTCTGATTTGATGGGTCTTTATACGGAATGGATAAAGAATTATCCTATTGTTTCTATTGAAGATGGTTTAGCGGAGGATGACTGGGAAGGTTGGGGGGTATTTACAAAGCATTTGGGTCGTGTGGTTCAGTTGGTGGGTGATGATCTTTTTGTTACGCAACGGGGGCGTTTGGAACGTGGGATTGCTATGGGAGTGGGGAATGCTTTGCTAGTGAAACCCAATCAGGTAGGAACCTTGACGGAAACGTGGCATTCGGTTCTGACGGCCCAGAGGGCCCGTTATGCAACGGTTTTTTCCCATCGTTCCGGGGAGACAGAGGATACCTTTTTGGCTGATTTGGTGATAGCCTGTGGTTCTCAACAAATCAAGACGGGTGCTCCTTGTCGGAGTGAGAGGGTAGCGAAGTATAACCGGCTGCTTCAGATTGAGGAGGAAGCCGGAACTCCTTGTTATGCGGGGGCAAAGGCTTTCCTCTTTAGGAAGGATAAAGCAAAGGATAAAGCAAAGGGTCAAAAGAAAAAGGGCCATCGTTGAGGATGGCCCTTTTTTGTGTTTCTTCTGGGGGTTCCCCTCAATGAATGGGGATTGTTCATGATGTAGATAAGTATTCCTATTATTTTTATACAACTTATAGGTGTGAACGTTTGAACAAGATTTTCAGGGGAAATTCCCCCATGGTTGCAATGAAGCACCACAATATGGGCCCTACTAGGCAACAGCCAAGCGTAATCAAAGCAAGGATAACTGAGACTTCGTACACGGAAAGTTGGGTCAGCCCATAGTGGCGATGGAACCCTTGAATGGGGGCGGGGTGAAGGGGCTTTCTCTTGACGAGGACAGTAAAACGACAACTTCAGTGGGAAAATCCATCTGTGGGGATCACTGGAACCTCAGAGTACGATCCTCATAATCGAGACCTAAAACAGTCTAAAGATTAGGATGGGATGAGGAGATGATCCGTATCATGGGGGACCATTAGGAACGTTTTTGTGAGCGGGGTGGTTGAGATGCCAGTCCCCTACCATTTTGTATCATGGGGATGTTCCGGAGAGGGTCCAGATTACGATTCACCCTCACCATGAAGGAATAGGGTTCGCTGTCCTCCGACTAACGGTGGGGCTTTGCGACCAAAACGCAACCGAAAGCAACGGGAAAAAGCCATACGAAGGGCGGATGGGGATTGATCCTGCTCCGTACCCCCGCAGGGTAGATGTTGAAATGGAGGACGGGGACTATGGTATGGCGGACTTCCAACCCAGGGTTGAACCCACACACGTCAGCTTCCCTCATGACTACGAAACAAATGACAAAAATTACATGAAAAAATAATGGAGGTTAGGTTCTTCCTATCCTCTACCTCTCGAAATTTGGAGATCCCTAGGCAGAACCAAGGGAGGTATGTTACGATGGGGGCGCTGTAGGTAGAATCGGTTATGACGGCATTGGAGGGGTAGGTGGGGGATGATCCAATGATCGAAATGCACGGGGTATGGAAGATTTACGGTAATGGGGTCGAGGCCCTACGTGATGTCGACGTTTGTATTCAGCAAGGGGAGTTTGTTTATGTGGTGGGTCCCAGTGGTGCGGGGAAGAGCTCCTTCGTTAAACTGATGTACCGGGAGGAGAAACCAACACACGGCGTGGTTCTCATCAATGGCGTCAACATCAAGCGTGTGCGGAACTGGAAGATTCCCCATATCCGTCGCCAAATAGGAATTGTATTTCAGGATTTCAAATTGTTGCCCGCGATGACAGTACGCGAGAATGTAGCTTTTGCCATGGAGGTAATTGAGGCGCCCCGTAGCCAAATCAAAGACAGGGTTGAGGAGGTATTATCTCTGGTAGGTTTGCAGGATCGGATGGATGAAAGACCTCCCCAGCTCTCCGGGGGGGAACAACAAAGGGTTGCCGTAGCGCGTGCGATTGTAAATCAGCCTAGTTTCATCATTGCTGATGAACCAACAGGCAACCTGGATGCTGAGAATACGTGGGATATCATGTATTTGTTCGAAGAGATCAATAAACGTGGGACAACCATCGTCATGGTGACGCACAACAGAGAGATTGTCAACCTGTTGCGTCAACGGGTCTTAGCGATGGAGGGCGGCGTAATCGTTCGCGACGAGCCAGGGGGAGAGTACGGTTATGACGATTGAGGGCTTTCGGCGTCATATGCGCGAGGCTGTGAGGGGAATCAAGAGTAACGCGTGGATGAGTTTTGCGGCTGTTAGTGCGGTTTCCATTACCCTCTTTACATTTGGAATCTTTTTTCTTATTGCCCGTAATTTGACTCATATTCTTGAACAGGTTCGGGAACAATTCACGGTTAAAGTCGAGCTCCGACCAGGAGTTTCTCCCGAGGATCGGGAAACTCTACAGGGGATGTTGAGCCAGCGTCCTGATGTGGGTAGGGTTACCTTCGAGTCACGGGAGATGGCGCTTAAAAAGACGATTTCAGCCCTTTCTTCTCAGGGGGAGAGGATTTCTTACTTAGACGATTTTAATCCTATGTATGATACCTTTCTCGTTCAGCCGTCTGATCCTCACAATATTTCTGGGTTGACACAATCCTTGCGGGACAATGCCCAGATAGAGCCATGGGTCAATGATGTGGCGGGTGTGAACGGAGGAGGGGTTATTGAAAATATTGATGAAACATCGAGGTATGTTTCCGTTGGTATTCTAGTTTTCTTTTTTGTCCTTGCCTTGTTGACGTGTGTTCTCATTTCCAATACCATTCGTTTAACTATTATGGCCCGCCGGAGAGAGATTGAAATCCAACGTCTCGTAGGGGCTAGCAATGGGTTCATTCGTTGGCCCTTTCTTCTGGAGGGTGCCATCTTGGGGTGCACAGGGGCCATTTTCCCCTCCACGATCGTGTTGGGGCTTTATTCCGCGTTGCTATGGTTGTCACAATCGTTGGCTCTTTTTTTTCAATGGGTTCCGGTAATGGAAATTGCTCCCTACCTTGTTGGCGTCCTCTTTGGGATAGGGGTTTTTGTTGGTATTCTGGGGAGTATGCTTTCTGTCCATCGTTTTTTGAGGATCTGATCCTTGGGTTCGTGATTATGGTTGGTGATCTGGTTCCGTTCAGATGATGGATGATGGTATGGTGGCAGTTATTATCCCTTGTGGGATGGATCGTATAGGAGGCTATGGTGTGTTTCTTGTGTAGGATGGTCCAATCTTTCCCCCCAGATAGATTTCCCCCAATCTGTTGACATGGTCTTGGAGGCTGAGATAGGTAGGGGATGAGTACAATAGGGTGGTAACAAGTGGAGGTGCGCCCTTTGTGGTCCCCCGGTTGTTGTTTGTCCCCCGTACGTTTTTTTCTTTCTCAGCTAGTTTCTGTGTTTCGTAACGAATTTTATTTTTTATTGTTGATTTTTTTTATGAACGTAAACGAATATATTTTTGGGTTTCCTGTTCTACATGATGGTCTGCACAGGGTCAGGGATTGATTTCGGGGAGGACGATGATCGGTTATGAGGTGGCTGAAAGGTTGGATCATGGCGGTCTCGTTTGTTAGTGCTAGTTGGGTAGTTGTGGGAGAATGTCGTGGTTTTTTCGGAGGAACGGAGCTGGACCCCGAGAGCGCTAAGCTTTTATTGGACATTGAGCAGGCCCGGAAGAGGGTAGTAGATACTAGTTTGTTGGTAGATGATCAAGGGCAACGTTTGGTTGAGATCGAAGAGGGGATTCTTAGAGTAACTCGTAGAATGGAGTTAGCCCATGGGGGTTTGGTGAAGATCATTGAATTCTGGCATAGGGGAAAGCCTGATGTGTTGCGTTCCTTGTTTTCTTCTTTGAGGGGGTTTTTATCACGGTGGATTGCGGTATCAGATTTAGTGGGGGACTATGAACGTCGCCTCGTTTCCTATGAGGGATTTAGGCATCAGTTGGAAGACTATCGGTCCCAGCAGGCCGAGGAATTGCGTGTCCAGGAACAGAGAAAACAAGAGGCTGACGAGGCCTATAATGAATTGACGCAATTGTTGGGGCCTAATGAGAGGAAATTGGAGATGATTCGCAGGGATCACATGGATATACCAGAAAATCATCCGGATAGGGATCAAAAAATAGAAGAGTACAAAGGGGAGAATTGGGATGGGAGGTTTTGTGCACCTGTAGTGGGAGCTCGTCTTTCCTCTGGTTTCGGTACGCGTGGTGGTGAGTTTCATCGTGGTGTGGACTTAGCTGCCCCCATGGGGACACCGATTTATGCGGCGGCGGCTGGGAAGGTTGTTGAATCGAGACCGAGTCAGGGGTATGGGCACCTCATCGTAATCGATCACGGCGGAGGTTGGACCACTCGCTATGCCCATATGTATCCCCAATACAATTTGGTGAGGGTGGGGGATCGTGTGGGTAGGAATGCAATGATTGCGAAGGTAGGTAGTAGCGGCGGATCTACGGGTCCGCATTTGCATTGGGAAGTGTATCGGCACGGTCAACCTGTCAATCCTGGAAATTTGAATCCTCTTCCTTGCTAGTAAAGTAATTCACTTGGGTTTCCGGAATGGAGGATATTGTGGGGGAGATAGGGATGGTTTGGGGGGGGTAATAGGGAAGTTAAAGTAGGTAGGGGTGTGTTTGTGATCGATGATAGAGGGGAACACAGTGGATTGAGTACCGGGTTACGGAGGATGGGGTTCGTGGGGATTACTCTGCTTCTTTGTGCGTGGACGGGGAGTATTATGCCCCCCTTCAGCGGCGATCGGTTTGTGAATGCGATTTCCCCACATGCATCTGCAGATGAGGATTTATCGACTTGCCGTGCAGCAGCGGAAAAGGGGCAAAGGGAACTGAACGAATTGCAAAATAGTCCGGAGTATCGGGCCTTGCTCAATGGGTTGGATGTGATGAGCGCACGGTTCGAGGATTCGAAGTACCGGATGGGTAATTTGCTGCGTGCTATGCATATGAAGGGATATTCAGAATTGTTGGCAAGTTTGTTTTCATCGGACAGTATCCCACAGTTTCTCCGCAGGGTACAGGCAGTACAGGGTTTTTTGGATGCACAAAAGAAAATATTACTTGTTGATGAGAAAAATTTCAGAAATCTTTTGAAACAAGTAAAGGCCTGGAGGGATATGCTGGATTCCAATCAGGAAAAGGTGGAAATTGTGAATCAAGCATGTGCCGTTCTGAAAAGGGGGGTCCTCTCCCAGCAACAGAGGGAAAGGATGGAGGATGAGGGTTTACTTGATCAGTTGTTGGATGATGTTCCTGAACCTGAAACAGGGATTACTCTGAAGGGATGGAAGGAGGGCAAGGCACGGTTTGGTTTTAAGTCCTTCACGATCAGACCTTCCCAGGGGCGCATTTCTTCTGCCTTTGGTTATCGGATGCATCCTATCAAAAAGAAGATGGCTCTTCATAGGGGGATTGATTTCTCTGGTCGTCTCCCCATCTATGCACCGGGCCCCGGTTTGGTGGTCGGTGCTCGGTCGGCGGTGGGATATGGTGTCCTTATAACGATTTATCATGGAAGATGGAAAGGGAGGAACATTTTTTCCCGTTATGGGCATTGTTTTCCCAAGGATGTACGCGTGCGTATTGGGCAGAGGGTTCAAACGGGTGATTTGATTGCCTATAGTGGTAACAATGGGGATAGTGCGGGTACGCACCTTCATTTCGAGGTATGTAAGAGTAAGGATGTTTGTTCCCGCTCGGATTTAGTTGATCCAGCTCTTTACTTACCCCCGGATTGATGGATGGTGTTTTGGCTCAAAGATTCGGTTGCTTTTTGCGTGTAGGATCCCAGTGTCTTTCATAGTTTCGTTCATCCTCAATTCATTTTTGCTGGGGATGAACCTGTATTTATTTTATTCGGTGCTGTGGTGGGTGGCAGAATACCCAAGAGGGTTTTTTGTTCCTATGATACGGATAGAAGGGTAGAGAATTTACCATGACTTTGCTACCATCGGCAAGAGGGTATAGGGATGGAAAATGGAGGGTGGCACCATGATGAGTGGGTCTGGATGGGGGGGAAGCATTCTCAGCGTACGTCGTTGGGTTCTTGTGGTTGTGTTGCTCCTATCGGTTATGGTAGGAGGGATTGGGACCCTACTGGGACAGGGTGTTTTTTTATACTATTTTGGCTGGAATTATTCTTTTATAAAATCTTTTAAGAGAACTTATGATTATTTATTGAATCATTCCCTATATAAAGTCGATGAAGGGGAACTTTGGAAGGGTGCATTGTCGGGAATGGTTGCAGCCACGAAGGATCCCTACGCGGTCTATTTGGATGCCAGGAAGTCAAAGAATCTCATGGATACATTTGAGGGTCGGATTGTGGGGATTGGTGTGGAAATGGTTTGCGGAGCGCCAAGTCAGAAAATGATCATTCGTAGGGTTCTACCGAATTCGCCCGCGCAACGGGCGGGGTTGCGTTTGGGGGACGAGGTTGTGTACGTGAATGATCAACCTATGGGGAGTGGGGATTGTGCGAGTGTTTTTTCTTCCATTTTGGGGGAGGAGGGTACAAAAATACGCCTAGGGGTTAGACGTTTGGGTGTTCCGGATATCGTCTCTTTGGATTTGGTACGGCAGCGGATATCTAGGGGAGGTTTTCGGTGGAAAAGGGAATCGGACGGTGTGGCGATTCTAACCCTACGCGATTTTTCCAATGATTCTGTACGGAGGTTCGTACAGGTGTTGCAGGCCTTGCGCTTACAGGGTGTCTGGGGTATCGTTATGGATGTGCGTGGTAACACCGGTGGATCCCTGTCAGAAGCAATAAAATTATCGGATGCTTTTGTGAGTGAGGGTCGTATAATTACAAAGATTGAGCACCCATCAGGGCAACGGGAGGTTATTACATCAAGGAATTCGGAGTCATTCGGCGGTTCTTGTGTTGTTTTGACAGATGAATATACGGCCAGTTCGGCAGAGATTGTGGCATCTGCATTGCATGACTCGGTAGGTTGTCGCTTAGTCGGAAAACCTAGCTATGGAAAAAATCAAATTTTACGCATTCTTCCCTTGCCTATACCGGGTAGTCATCTCTTGGTTAGTGTAGCTCGCTGGTTGACGCCGGAGGGAAAGCGCTTACAGCCTGGTGATTCGCTTGTCATGGATGAAGTTGTGGAGTCTCATCCCTTGCGTAGGTTGGGTTTCCCCTATTGTAGTCAGCAGTCTCGGCCGGGTGGGGAGGGTGTTGAGGTTAAGCAGTTGCAACAGATATTGGCGAGTCTTGGTTTCCCACCGGGTCGGGTGGATGGTTTTTGGGATAGGGCTACTACAGAGGCACTGCGTTCCTTCCAAAAACGGCAGGGGGATCTAAGGCCCACCGGTGCTTGTGATGATCCCACCATAGGCCGGTTACAACATGTGGTTGTCGCTGCGGATGATGATTCGGACCAAGATCCCCAATTGCAGGCAGCGTTGCGTTTCCTACGTTCTCGAGATCGATCGTAAGGTTTTTATTCATAATTCGTTATTGTTTTTGTGTGTTTTTTATAAGAAACAAAGGGGTTAGTGTACGTGTTTGTTGTTTTCTCATTCTCCATTTTGGAACCCCATCTGTTTTCCGTTCACAGAACTAAATTTATATTCCCCCCAAGGTGATCCTGGTTCCATTGGGATTGTGTCGCAAATTTTGAATTTACGTAACGTTGTATTCCCGGGGATTGTCCACTGGATCGGAGGAGGGTGTTTGGTTTCGGTTTACCTGTGCTTGGCTCTGGGCCGATTTCCCGCGTTTCGTTTTCGTCCTTTTAGTCGTTGGACAGCAACAGATGTTTGCTTCAGGAATGGACAAGTGGGATTGGTAGGATCCTACGATGTTGTGATGAGGAATACCACCGGTTTTCTTTCTGTGAGATCCGGTGTTGCAGTGTTGGACCCTCTCCAAACAGGGATTAGAGGTGAGCGAAGGTATGGATAAGGATCTTTTTCAGTTGGTGGCACCCTTCGGCCCCTGTGGGGATCAACCCAGGGCCATAGAGGAGCTTGTTGCGGGGGTGAAGGGAGGAAACCGTTATCAAACCCTGCTTGGTGCAACAGGTACAGGGAAAACTTTTACTATGGCTGCAACGGTTGCAAAGCTGAATAGGCCTACGTTGATCATTGCTCATAACAAGACACTGGCGGCGCAGCTGTGCGGTGAATTGAGGGCCTTTTTTCCTCATAATGCCGTAGAATATTTCGTTAGTTATTATGATTATTATCAGCCAGAGGCATATGTGCCTGCTACAGATACTTATATAGAAAAAGATTCTGCTATAAATGATGAAATCGATAAAATGAGACACTCAGCAACGAGTTCCCTTTTGGAGAGGAGAGATGTAATTGTAGTTTCTAGTGTTTCATGTATATATAATCTAGGTTCCCCCGATGCTTACAAGGATCACCTATTGAGTTTACGCGTGGGTATGGAGCGGGATCGAAGTTGTGTTTTGCGTCGTTTGATCAGTATGCAATACAGTCGTAATGAGATTGAATTCATGAGGGGATCCTTCCGTGTGAGGGGGGATGTGTTGGAGATTTTCCCTGTGGGTCGGAGTGAACACGCTGTTCGTGTAGAGTTTTTTGGTGATGTGATCGAGAGAATAAGGGAAATTGATATCACAACGGGGGAGGTTACGGCCGAACGCGATCATGTAGCTGTCTTTCCCGCTTCCCACTACGTAACCGGGGAGGATAGCCTGCGTGCTGCTACGATAACGATTCGTGAGGAGCTGCGAGAGCGTTTACGTATTTTGAGGGATCAGGAGCTTTTGGTGGAGGCACAGCGTTTGCAGGAGAGAACTTCCTATGATCTTGAAATGCTTATGCAGATGGGTTTTTGTAAGGGAATAGAGAACTACTCACGACACCTCGTGGGGTTTACGCCGGGCACGCCCCCGTACACTTTGTTGGATTATTTCCCGAACGATTATCTTGTTTTTATTGATGAATCCCATGTGACTGTGCCGCAAATCCGTGGGATGTTCCACGGTGATCAGATGCGCAAGGAAGTATTGGTGAAATATGGATTTCGTCTTCCCTCTGCCAAGGACAATAGGCCACTCAATTTTGATGAGTTTGAGGAGAGGTTCTCGCAGGTCATTTTTGTTTCGGCGACTCCAGGGTCCTATGAATTGGAAAAGTCACCGACGGTAGTGGAGCAGATCATTCGACCCACGGGTTTGTTGGATCCCTTGGTACATATCCAGCCCTCTGAGGGGCAAATGGATCATCTCCTGGCTGAAATTCGACGACGGGTGGGGAAGAAGGAGCGGGTCCTTGTGGCTACGCTGACCAAGCGTATGGCAGAGGATTTGACAGATTATTTTAAGGCGGCGGGTGTTATGGTCCGGTATATGCATGCTGATGTTAAAACCATTGATCGTATGCATATTCTAAGGGATTTACGCCTAGGCGTGTTCGATGTCCTTGTGGGTATCAACTTGCTTCGGGAGGGGTTGGATCTACCGGAGGTTTCCTTGGTGGCTATTCTTGATGCAGATCGGGAGGGTTTTTTGCGTACGGATAGAACCCTGATTCAGATGATCGGGCGGGCGGCTCGGAATGAGAATGGTGAAGTCATTCTGTATGCTGATAAGATTACATCTGCCATGAGAATTGCCATGGAGGAAACGCAACGGCGACGGGTCATACAAAATGAATACAACGTAAAACACAAAATTACACCCAAAACGGTTGAGAAGGCAGTGCCCCCCGTAGTGGAAGCAGCTAAGGCCCTGAGTGGCGCGAATCGTTTTACTAAGCGAACTCTGTTGAGTGCGGGGGAGAAGAAGGAGCAAATCGCTTCCCTGGAGAGGGAGATGCAAGAGGCTTCCAGGAAGCATGCCTTTGAGCGAGCTGCGGAACTTCGGGACTGTATTTTGGAGCTCAAGGCAGAGGGGAGTCAGTGATGCATAAATGGATTACTGTGCGCGGGGCTCGTGTTCATAATCTCAAAAATGTAACGGTAGCGTTTCCGCGTGGTCAATTGATTGTGGTAACGGGTCTCAGTGGCTCGGGAAAGTCCTCGTTGGCATTTGATACCTTGTATGCTGAGGGGCAGCGTCGCTATGTGGAATCCCTCTCCGCCTATGCGAGGCAGTTTCTGGGGCAGATGGATAAGCCTGATGTGGATAGTATTGAGGGCCTGTCCCCTTCTATTTCGATTGATCAGAAAACGACAACCCGTAACCCCCGTTCGACGGTGGGCACGGTGACTGAAATTTACGATCATTTACGGTTGTTGTTTGCCAGGGTGGGGGACCCCCATTGTCCGGAACATGCCCTTTTGATCACCGCGCAAACGGTTCAACAAATTGTGGATCGTGTGATGGCTCTACCCGTGGGATCACGGTCGTTGATTATGGCGCCTGTGGTAAGGAGTAAACGAGGAGGCCATAGGAAGCTTTTAGAGAGGGTTTTCAAGGAGGGTTTTGTGAGAGCCCGGGTTGACGGTGAAATTTATGAATTGGACAAGGTACCCGTCCTAGATAAGCAGCAACAACATACCATTGAGGTGATTGTGGATCGGGTTATTGTGAAGCCAGGGCTTCGTGATCGGATTACGGATTCCCTGGAAACGGCCCTTCGCCTGGCGGATGGGGAGGCTTTGGTGAGCGTATTGGATGGGGATACGCTCCACTTTAGTCAAAATTTTTCCTGCCCTATCTGTGGTTTTAGCTTAGGGGAGTTGAGTCCGCGGATTTTCTCCTTCAATAGTCCCATAGGTGCTTGTGAGCGCTGTGATGGTTTGGGTACCGAGGAGAACATCGACCCTGCCTTGGTTTTTGTGGAAAATCAACCCTTGACATCGGGGGGGATAAGGGGTTGGCCGGAAAAAGGGGTTGATGCGGAACGTTTGGCCCATTTTCTCTATGGGGTACTGAATATTGATTTCGATTATGCTGAGGATTTGGGGGAGAAACAGAGGGACTGGCTTTTGTATGGTTATCCTTTGCCTATGGATATAGAGAAACTCAATTTGCCGTCTTATAAGGATGTTGTTGTTCCGAAATCATACAAGGAAGGGGATCGTTTTGAGGGCGTTATTCACTACCTGGAGCAACGATATCGCGGTACGAAGTCACAACGGGTCCGCGAACAGATCAAGGCTTGTTTTGTGGAACGTGCCTGCCATGCATGTGAGGGTGCTCGATTGCGCAAGTCCTCTCTGGCGGTTAAGGTGGGTGGAAAGTCCATTCATGAGCTGGTACGTATGCCCTTATCTGATATCTATGCCTTCCTATCCGAATTGAAGTTACCTGCTCAGCATGAGGTGGTGGCTGGGGTAATTTGTAGGGAGTTAGAAACCCGCCTACGTTTCCTCCTTCGTGTGGGTTTGGATTATCTGACGCTTCACCGTTCTGCGGCTACTCTTTCGGGGGGGGAGGCACAGAGAATTCGTCTGGCTACCCAGGTGGGTTCCGGCCTAACAGGTGTTCTCTATGTTCTCGATGAACCTAGCATTGGTTTGCATCCGCGGGATAATGATCGTTTGTTAGGCACGTTACAAACGATGAAGGATCGTGGTAATACCCTGGTGGTTGTGGAACACGATGAGGATACTATGCGTAGGGCGGATTATTTGATTGATATAGGCCCTGGTGCAGGTCAATCAGGTGGGGAAGTTGTGGCCTTTGGATCCCCCAAAGAGGTTATGGCGAATAAGGATTCCTTGACAGGTGCTTATCTCTCCGGTCGTCGTTTTATTATGTTGCCGCAACATAGGCGTGTACCGAAGGACTGGTTGACCATTATGGGGGCTTGTGTACACAATCTCAAGGATATCGATGTTAGTTTTCCTTTGCGTGTTTTGACCTGTGTTACGGGGGTCTCAGGTTCAGGAAAGAGTACGTTGGTCAATCGGGTGCTTAGTCCCATCATGAATTATCACCTAAAAAAGGATCCTTATGGGGTTGGGTTCCCGAATTCGGAGAGGGTTACAAAGGGCACTTGTAAGGGAATCAGCGGATGGGAAGGTTTGAAGCGCTTGGTACGAATCGACCAAAATCCGATCGGTCGCACGCCGCGCAGTAACTTGGCTACCTATACAGGTATTTTTGATGACATTCGTACCTTGTTTGCGGAAACGCCTGATGCAAAGGTGCGCGGTTATCGAGCCTCGCGTTTTAGTTTCAATTTGGAGGGGGGACGGTGCGAGGTTTGTAAAGGGGATGGGATTCGCAAGATTGAGATGCACTTTTTGCCTGATGTGTATGTTACTTGTACGGAATGTGGGGGTAGTCGATACAATAAGGATACTCTTTCCGTTTGTTATCGTGGGAAGAGGATCTCGGACGTATTGGAAATGACAGTGGGTGAGGCCCTGACCTTTTTTGAAAACCATACCAAAATACGCGGTAGGATAGAGGCCTTGGCGGATGTGGGGTTGTCGTACATTAAGATAGGACAATCTGCTACTACTTTGTCAGGGGGCGAGGCGCAACGTTTGAAATTAGCGAGTGAATTGTTTCGTCGCACACAACAGGATGCCACTCTGTATGTGTTGGATGAACCGACGACGGGTTTGCATGATGAAGACGTGGCTCGTTTGATCTCTGTTTTGCATGAATTGGTTAAGTTAGGTGGGACAGTAGTTGTCATTGAGCATAATATGGATGTGATCAAGACGTCGGACTATATCATTGACCTAGGCCCGGAGGGTGGGGCACGAGGTGGGCAGTTGATTGCCAAAGGGACGCCTGAAGAGGTTATTACAGTGAGAAATTCCCATACAGGTAGATTTCTGAAACCCATTGTAGAGCAGACGCGGAAGCAGATGGAGGGGGGGCATAGGTTGGTTCCTAATGCCTCACGTTTTGTGGGAAGGGTTTCCTCCCCCGATGCTGTGGTGGCGGGACCTCTTCCCACAGGAAGATAGGATGGATCCGGGGAGCACCGTCGTTTGTTCTTTTATTTCCCTCTGGGGGGACCTACAGAGGAGAGGTATTCCTGGGAATCCTTGTTCGTTCTGGGGTGGAGTATTCTATTTCCGTTGGGAGGGGAGGGGATTCCCTCTCCTCCCCGGTTTTCTATATCCCATGCTTATTTCATCGAACGGGGTCTTTTCTATAGGGAGCTAGGGGGAGTCGTAGGGTAGACCATTGTGCAATCCGAAGTAAAGAGATGATCGTTGTTGGGTTGGATCCGATGGGTCTCTAACAAAGCGCACAATCTAGGGTAAGGGGAGGATCGTACGTTGGATCGGATGGGCTCAAATCCTATGGGACCCTGGGGGCCGTATAATGCGGGATGTGTGGTTTTTGTGAGAGGGTTGGATGAAGTGATCCCTACCCGATGATTGGAAGTGGCGAGTGGGAGGTAGGGTGGTTGTGTGTTTTCATTGGATAGGGGGAGGGAAGGGTTTTTCTGAGGGGTATTTTGTTTCCCCGTGATGGGAAGACATCGTTTCCATGGTCCTATTTCGCTTCCATACGTAATGGGGGCTTTGTCTCGAGGTTTTCCATAGAGGATCCTACCCCTTCCTGTTTTTCTGTGATTTAAACCGATAGGTTTAAAAATACGTTATGTATTTCGCCTATATCGGAACACTTTTTTATTTATTTTTTATGAGGGGCTGATCCTTAAAATTATGGAATTCTGTGTGGGGGGATTCATTTGTGTGTTTCTTCACCTTATTGATTCTGAATAGTGGGTAAATAGGGGGGAGGAGGGTTATTCGTGGCTAGGAATCCAGGCGTTAGGGTATCCTTGTTTCCATCTCATTCTGATGTTCAAGTGGCGGCGGAGCCACAGTTGGCTAGAATCTCTTTTATAATTAATTTTATAAGAATTACTCTTTGTAGTATAGAATTTAATTTGAGAATTTGAATGCGGGATGGATGGGGAAGGCAGATTTTGTTCGTGTGGGTAAACACTGTAATGTTTCCTGCTTCCTCAACGATTTCATAATCTGGCAGAGAAGGGATCCTTATTTTTGGAATGATAATGGAATTAGAGGAGCACCTCTGCGATTCATAGGTTTACCGATTGTTTATTTTATTTTTATATTTATTTTTTATGTATTATAATTAATCAAAAATAAAGTTATAGGAATAAAAATATTCTTTTATTTTATATCGGGTTTGGGTACTCCCTATGTTCCATGATCCACGGATGTGAAGGTCCTATATTTTTTTACAATGGGTAGGAGTGGTCCCCGTTCCGCTTCCTGTGATATGGAGGAAATTCCCCCCTTACGGGTACATAATGTGTGATAGGGTAGGGGATATTCCTAGGTGCGATGTTCTCAGGGATAGCTGACCGCATAGGCGGGGACTTATTTTTTTTCATTTTCCTCCTGTCTTTTCCCCTAATCGACTGATTTCCAACTCTTTACTGCCTAGAAGCCTTTTTATATCATCAATTCCTCCCTGTAGGGACCGAAGGGATGGCAAATCCACCGGTCCTTGGACGGAGAAAATGAAACAGCCGGCACGCCCTCTCTGTCCTCCCTTACTGTACGGACAGCACCGGTCACACTGTTTAGATATCTGGGGCTCTATGTTGTCCATTTTTGACTTGTTCAACCGCCTCTTGTTTGAATTCCAATGAGAATTTTTTTCGAGTCGTTTATCATGGTTACCTTTCATGGGAAAGTACCTTTACTGTACCGATCGGGGTTCACTAGGGGGTCAATAGCTGTTGTACTGTCTTCGTCAGGATGAGTCAGTTTCCCTTGCTTCGCCCTTAGTACAATTCATCAATTACTATAGGCGTTGCTCCGATCTTGTGCACGGGGCCAAGGTTCTCCTTGGCCTCTTTATCCATGTCTGGCGGTGAGCCGGGAAGGTTTTTTTCGTACGGATGTTTTCCGGGTTCCGTACCAGAGCCTACATGGGGTCCATCATCCTGCCTATATACCATATGCCATCGCGATTGTCCATAGGTTGTCGTCCTCCTCTCTGTTTATCCCGATGTGGTAGTGTACCGACATGGTTTTTTTGGCGTGGACTATGACTCCTGATGCGTTATCAATGGTTCGCTCCCGCTCTGATTTCCCCGATTCCCACCAGACGGGGTAAAGCCCCGTTTTTTCCTGTCTACTCACTACCAAGGTTTTTTACTCCAGCAGTACTAGACAGTTCAAAACCTGCTACTCATCATCTGGTTTTGGAGAGCCAAACAACCCTCATCCCTTATAGGATTTTTCAACACACATGCACGCGATCGGACGCAGTTCGAAATGGGAACCGGCCCCCATATTACCCCTTGATTTTGGATGTTCAAAGAACAACTGATGGTAGTAAAATTTTACTTACTATATTTTAAGAAAAAGGTAATAATCTACTATAACTCGTTGTGCTGACAGCATTTATATGGATTGTTTGTACTATTTTACAATCATTGAAAAATTTAAATAATAAGTTTTTTAATTTATTAAAATATGGAAAATTTTATATTAAGTTTGATATTATTCTGTACAGTAATACCGATTCTATTAAACTTGTTGTGGACCCCACCCTGTTATTGCACATTCTCTTTATCGAAAATTTATAAAAAATATTATTTATAAACTTTATAAAAACATTGTTGACAAACTTCTAGAACTTATGTAAATATGGGGATGCATCGCTGCTGTGGATGGAGTTGTTGCATCGTTATTGCATAGGGTCAACGATCTGGCCATATCACTTATGATATAAAAAAGGAGGCTTACTTCTAGAAAATATCAAAAAAGAGGATGTCCCTAAAACTGTTTTGGGGATTGGTACCCCTTGTTTTGGTAACAACCACCTTTTGCATCTGATGTTGAGGTTGCACCTATTCCTGGCATTGCAGAATCATCGACAGGGACGGTGAAGAAGGACGAGGGAGCTTTCCCGGAGGTTGGGCCACACGGGGAGGTAGAGCCATCGGAAACCGTAGTTTCGACATCCCCAGATGAAGGTGAATGAGCAGTGAAACCACGGGATCAACGATTTGTAAAGCCACTACCCGACGATTGCAGTATTGATATCGGAGTATCGAGTACCAATGGCAGTATGGCTGTCGAGTAGACCCGGCATTTCAGCCGAGTCTCTCACAGAACCGGACATGATACTCTCGCATCATCCGGCTCTTCTCATCTCATCCCAATCTTCAGACCCTTTAGGTCCTACTTCGATTATGAGGATGTTGCTCCGAGGTTCCAGTGACCTCCTCTAGTGGATCTCCCACTAAAGTTGTCGTTTGATCTCCTTCCGCGGATCCCCCACTAAAGTTCTCATCTAACTGTCCTTCGCAGGATGAGTCAGCCTCTTCGCTTCACTTCCATTACAGAAGCTTCCTCACTACTATGAGCTGATCCGACTTCGTGTACGGAACCTCGATTAGCCCTCAGTCTTTCCATCTGGCGACAGCCAGACGCCGTACGACGATCTCTCAAGTTCCGATCAAGAGCCTAAATCGGGTGTTCATCCCGCCCCTATACACCGCATGCCACCGGGGCAGAAGATAGGTCATCCTCCACGGTTCATTCCGACGTTAGCACTCCACCTCGGTTTTGACATGGACTACGCTTTTCGATGCGTCTTCGAACGGTTCGCTTTCGCTGATCTCCCCGATTCCCACCTGACAGGGTCATTGCCCTGCCTTTTCCTAGATCGCTCACAACCAGGGCATTTGACCCCAGCAGCACTAGGCGGCGGTTTGTAACCTGCTACCTACCAGCCGGTTACGAAGGGCCGAGCAACCTTCATCTCTTGAACGACTTCTTGACACACGGTGCCGTAGCTGGTGGTTCTCCGGGGGCACACTCACAGGATTGTATGGGGGTTTCACTGCGTCTGGTGTACGGTACGATGCATAATGAAACACACTTGAAGGTTAAGAATTTGTCTAATGGCAGCTATACGGATGGGTGCGCTCCCTCGGGGGAACCTCCTAATTTCTCTGGGCTTAGGGTTGAAAGTTTTCAGCAGGTTCGGCTGAAATGCTGGGTCTCCCCCGTCTCCTTGATTGTACTTTTTTCATAATAACAATGAATGTATGTATATTATACTCCTACATATTATTTCAAAATCGAAGAATAAATATAAAAAAATATATTTTTATAGTAATTTATAGCAATATTTATGGAGACGTATGATAGGAGAGGTTTGCATTTTTCCTAGTTTCCAAAAACTTATCCACAATGTTTTTGGAAATTAGGAAGCATCATTCATGCGGGATTGTGGTAGATGGGATGGAACAATGCATTCTGCTATGGTTGGTAACTCAGCAGCAGTAGTAAACATAACATTTCAATACAAGAAGAGGGGTTGACTATTTTTTATGAAGATGAAGATATCCAAAAAATTGTTCTGTGGACTAGCACCACTTTTTCTAGCAACCATTGTTTTTACATCGGGTCTGGGGGTTGAGGCTGCGCCTGTGTCTCATGCCATGGGGTCAACTACAGGGACGGCATCCGTGTCCCCCAACGGTGTGGACTTGGAAGGGGCAGTACCCACATTGTCGGATGAGGGTGGGTCAGGAATGGAGCTGCAGAGGAGCAAACGTGCTTGGAATGAAGATTGTGGTAGAAATATAATAGTCGGGGCGGCTGTGGGAGGTCTTTTTGGGTTACTTACTGGTCCCGTCACACCTCTTGTCGTACCGATTGGAATGCTCGGTGGCGCAACATCATCAGTAATTTCAACGTGTATGGACTAACAAATAAATCCTTCCGTAAAACAAAACAGGTATCCGGCTAGTGGAGAGGGAGTACGGTATTTGTGTTAGCTTTTCAATGCTATCTATTTTAGGAAACGTGTTTCCTGAATTATAGGGGGATTTATCGTTTCTTTCTCCCCTGGGGGTCAGAAACCCTCTTCAGGGGGAGTTTTTCGTTCCCACCTTGAAACCCCCAGGGTTATTTTTCATAGTCATCCATGGGTAGCTAGGAGTCTGGAACTATCATTTCCCACAATTTATGTTCTTGAGGGGGGCGAAAAATGGCATTTTTTTGGTGTGCTTGTCGTGCGATCAGGCGTCAACCTAGGGCCTATATGGGTCTACTGTGGAGTGAGGCTGCCGCACTGTCCATAGTTTTTTCTTATGCTACCTTGTTTTTTCACCCTCAGTTGCGGGTCGTCAAGGAGGGAGCAGAATCTATATTCAACTTCATATTTCTTGTTCCTGTAGCTTCTGTTTTTGTGCCTATCTATTATTCCCTGGTTACACTCTATAGAACCCGACAGAAGCAACTCGGTGTTTTTCTCCTTCTAGGTATGAATCCCCGTTATTTGTGGATTATGCTACTATTAGAAACTGTGATCGTAGGTTGTGGCGCTGTGGTTTTAGGTACACTAGTCGGTGGAATGCTAAGTCCAGGTTTGCTATTTTTCGCAGAGCAGGCTCTGGGGTTAGTAGAGCTCCCCTTTTACTTTTCATGGAAAGCCCTGGTATCCTCTGTAGCTGTTTCCTTTCTGCTCCTGGTATTGGCTTCCGTGCTCACACCCCTCCTTATACAACGTAAGAGGGTGATCCAGTTGCTTCAAAGTGAGAGGAGATTAGATAGTCTACCTAAGCCCCCGATCATAAATCTTTTGTATTCTGTGGCGGCTGTTTTTTCCCTTGGATCCCTAGTTTTCATCGGTTTTTTCCTACCCGCAGCCGTAATTTTTGATTGGGGTGTGTATGCTTACTATGCTATTGTTGCGCTCAGTGCATTGGGTGTTTACTCCTCTTATCGCCAAGGCAGCTTGGTTCTGTTCCGTCTTTGTCGGTGGAACAAAAATTTCTCCTGGAAAGGCACACGTTTACTATGGCTAGGGAATATGGCTCATCGTTTTCATGATAATGCACGATTTTTCTATAATTTGTCTATTCTTATAACGGGTGTTTTATTTTTTTCAATTATTTCCATTGCTCTCATACAATCACCCATAGGGGAAATAGTAAAAAACATAAAGGGAAGCAGTCAAAAAATTGGACCCGCACTGGTTTATCGTTTGGGGAAAGAGGGGGAAACCAATCCAGACGAGGAGGGAAGTTTGGAATCCATCAACCAGCAACTTTTAAACAATGGATTGGTTCGCGTGGATTCTCACCCTCTAATGATAGGAGATCTTGTAGAGAGTAAGAGTGAATACCTTTCCATACGGGATGAACAACGGTGGGCTTTGCAGGAAAATATCCAAGCTGAACTGACAAGGTATACGAGGGGATGGTTTCTCTCCCTCAAAGACTACAATGAGATGTTGAAAGCATTGGGAAAAACCGCCCTAACCCTTGATCCTAATGAAGCTGCGGTATTGTGTGAAAAGGAAAACTGTTCCGATGAGGAAATCCCCCTCAATCCTATCCCTGAGCAATTTGGCGTTAGGAAGGTACACTATTTGAGCCCGAGGGGGTTACTGGTTCCTCTCCAGAAGACACAGTATGCCCCCCAATGGATTTTAGGAAATCAAGTGTATGCGAGGGCTTTGCAATACCCCAATATGCAAAAGTTTTGGGATGTCAATTACTTGCTACCCCGCAATGAAATGAACCCTCGTATCTTCAAGGCACTGGTTGAGGCGGGATCGGTAGATCCAAAAAATCAGATCTGGGATCGAATCATGGCGGGTCGTGAGGTCCCCCCCTCCTTCATCTACAGTGAGATGGCCGATACTCATCAGATCACAGTATTTTTGATCTTCTATTTCTTTTCGCTTTTTCTCACTTGTCCTATTTCGCTCATCGGTATCATGAACATGTTGTTCCTTCGCATTTGTGATGATGTAGAGAACCAGCGGCGGCAATTTCAAAATCTACTACGAATTGGTGTTCCGATGCATCACCTGCAGAGATCCACTGGGATACAGGTGGCCCTACTTTTCTTCATCCCTGTGTTTGTATCTGGCGTGTTGGCCATTTATTGGGTCCATTGCGTGGCTAGAGTTTTAAGGAACCAGCTACCTGCCCAAATGGGGTTGGGGGATGCGTTGTTCTCTTCCACAGGATGGACTTTTCTCTTATTCCTAGTCCTTCAAGTTGCAGTGTTTGGGCCTACATGCTCATGGGTATTGCGCGCAATGAAAAAAGGATAGAGGTGGCTTCTAGCCAAAACCTTCGTTCGGAACATCGGATGGCTCTTGCTTGATTCTGGATTTCAAGGACTGGGTAGGGGCCTATCTTTTCTCTCATAACTAGTTTGTTTCTTCCGTTCATTGTTATACAGGTCCATGCCAGCAAGGATGCAGGGTCACAGAAGTGTCCTCAGCGAGGTTCTCCAATTCCTAGAGACTCATTCGGATTTTAAGTTGAGTATATGGGTTGGGTGTTTCCGCGGAAAATGATATCAAACTCATTATAATATTTAGGAAAAATTAAACAATATTTTATTAAAATTTTCACATTATTAATGAGTATAAAAAACAGTTTATGTAAACATGTATGGCATGAATAATTTGTAGTTGGCACTGCCTGGGAGAGTACATAGAGAAAATGGATTACCATCGATTGTTTTTTGTTGGACCCTCACAAAAATCAAGGGGGGTAGGGATCGTTGGTTTCTATTTTGCCTTTCTTGTGCATACCAAATCAATCGACATAGAGTTTAATTTTATTTCTTATGTAATTATTGAGACTTTTCCTTCCCCTCCCTGGTCCTTTTTTAGAGACGATGGACAACCTGGGGTCCATGATCGGCCGATTTCTTTGCCCATCCCTGCTTGTGCCACACTTATCCTACCGCGTCCCTCCCTCTTCCTTGGCGACCTGAAAACGATTCTTTATAAGGGGAGCAAACCCCTTCCACGCCCGCATCATGATTACCCTCTTCTTTGTAACCTTTGGTGCCTCTTTTGGTCCCGGTGTTTTACCGTTGAGTAGGACTCATCCGTGGGTACGCAGGATTTCTCTCCTTTCTCCAGGGGTGTTTCCTCTTCCTTGGCAAATTTACCTCCCTTGCAGGTCTTCTCATGGAAGTGGGCTATCCTTTTGCCTTTTGTTTGCCCTTGTTCCCAGGTTGGTATATGGGTGGGTCAGAGGTTCTTGTCACCCAGGGTGCCGATTGATTCCTCCATCCTCCTTCCTATCCGAATGAAGTGCCCCTTGGGTATTTACCGCGGGTGATCCTACTCAATTCCTTTTCCTCATCACGGGTTTCGACAAGGTTACCCCATATACCCTTGTCTTTCCAGGGTCTCCCACAATACACCGTTTGTTCGGAAGGAAACGAGCTCCTTCCTTAGGGAGGGTTGGTTCATAACGGAAATAGGGATATCGGCCAAAACAATGGGAAATTGGCGTTCCATAACTGTGGAATCAGGAAGAGAATAAGGGTTTTTATGGGTATCCAAGGTGCTCTTTCTATAGCCATTTCTGATGATTTTGCAGCGTTCCTCGTTGTTTCTCTGATAGCTTTTTCATCCCCGATATTCCTTTCCTTCCTAGCTAGCCAACCACGTCCAAGGCCTTTTCCATACCGGAATTTTCCCTATTTTTTATCGTCGTACAGGACTAGATACCCGGCAACGGGCTGCCGGGTTGATGCCCCTAATTTTTGTAACTGTCGGTAAACGCTTCAGGGGATCGTTCTCCATTTTTTTCCTGCCCATAGGAGCTGGTGGAATGGTACAGGGATCGTGGAGTATGAGTCTGTATCCTTCCCTATTTCATAAAATTTTTTATTTTTACGGAATAGTATAACAGAAGGATGAGCGAAATAAAGACAGGAATTTGTTGCCATTTTTGACAAATCGAGATAGGGTCGCTATAGTTAGTGAACATATAAAGGGGGGGAACGTAGGATCAGGGCCCAAGTGTACGTTTTCTATTTTAATAGAATAAAAATATTACATTATGAGTCCATAAAGGAACCTTCAAAGATAGGAAGGGAATTCTACTGAAAAACTTTGTTCAGGAACTCATACCCCCAATGAGATGCTGCCCCTGCAACGCAAAGTAAGATAGGATCGTTTGGTTCTGCACAAGATGAACGGTAGGGTTACTTTGCCATGGTGGGATTTAAGATAGGGATCCGTTGACTCAACCTCTTTAGAAAATCTCCGATAGGGATGGCGCCCATCCTCTCAGCGGGTGTCGAGTCCAAAGTGTGGGGAATGCGGACCAACTATCTTGGCACACTCTCTTTTTATCTAAGATTTTATTTAAACATGCATGTCCATATTAACAATCGGGATCATTTTCTCTTTAAGGGGGAGGATTTGGAATATCATGGATCATATTGACAAAGAAAGATCAGTTCGATCCTTTCTTTTTAAGAATTATACCTTTTTTTCTTGCTCCCTATGTGTGGTATTGTCGTTTTCATTCCCTTGTGTTTCATTAGGAGAGACGTCCAATTCTGGAGGACAGGGAGGCTCATCCCCGTCGGTGGATCCCTCAGTGGGAGGAAAGAGGGGTGGTGGGGTGAATGGAAGGGTTGTGCACCCTGTTGAGGGGGGACAACCTACGCCGCCCACATCAGAGGGGGAAAATCGGAACCAGGATGGTTTTTTTCCGGGGATGAGGGATGGAGGATCACCGCTCGTTCCCTTGGGGGGACCGTTGGACTCTGGTGGGGAACAGGGTTTATCTTCATTGGGTCTCCCAGAGGGGGGAAGGGAGGATGGGGCCAATGATGCGTACTCTAGAAGAGAACCATCCGCGTCAGAAAAGGAAAATCAGAACCAGGGTGGTCTTTCCCCGGGGATAGGGGATGAGGGCTTATTGTCCCAGGAACCAGAGAATCGGGGTAGTTTTCCATCGGGGGTCGAGGGTGAAAGAGTACCGCCTGTCTCCTTGAGGGGACCGTTGAACCTTGGTGAGGGACAGGTCCTATCCCCGTTGGGTTCCCCAGGGATAGGAAAGGATGTTGGGACAGGTGGGGGGACTGTGCTTTCTGAAGGGGAACTATCTGCTTTAGAAAGGAAAAATAGGAACCAGGGTGGTTTTCCACCAGGGATAGGGGGGGGTAAGGATTCATCATCCCAGGAACCAGAGAAAGAAAAAGGGGGGTTTGTCGGGGGGGTATTTGCCAAAGTGGTTTCGCCCGGATCGGGGTATGAAAACCCAATACGAACCGGCCCATCGGTAGTGGGAAATGATATGGACCGATGGTTGTCCGATGGGAATAGTGGGTCAAGTACAGAATTTTTGGGGGGAATACGGGGGTATAATCCTAGTGGGAAGGGGGAAGCCGTGGATCGAACGTTTCCGGATCGGAATCGGGTGAAGAGAGCTGCCCCCGTCTTGGTGGGGTTAGCTTCCAAAGCATGGACAGCTTCTGTAGCTACTTATATAGGGGTTACATCGGCCGCAGATCTTATGGACATGAGGGACCAGCTGATTGGGTCGTTGGATAAGACTGAGGATACTGATAAGAGATTTTCAAATATTGACAGGGAGATCAGGTATGCGAGGACTTTGGTGGAGATCCAGAAGGAAATAATTGGGAGGAGAATACATGATTTTGGGGAGTTTCATTGGAAGGTGTCCGCTGACAGGCATCAATTGTGGAAATATGAGGCTGTTTTAGATGATAGTATAAAATTTAAAATAGAGTATCCCAATTCTTCCTTTATAAGGGAGCTTACGGGGGATAAAAGTTCCGCTTTTTGGAGTAAGATCAATGGGACGATGGGGATCCTTATGAGGAAAAATAAGGAGCTTATGAGGGAGGGCAGTGCACGATATGATGAGGCGTTTGAGCATCTCTTTCAATGGGAATGGCGATCGGACGATCTGGTGCGCAGGACGAAGGGACTGATAAGGGAGGCCGAAGAGGAGGTAGAGAGAGCGGAGGAAGGTGCGTATCCATGGAGTCCAAGATATGTGGGAATAGGGCAGTTGGATGGTGCCAGAAAAAAGTTGGAGAGAGTGTGGGGGTTGTCGAAGCTTGCATCCAAATTCCAGTGGGAGATACAGAGGTCTCTGCAAAACCTCAACCATCCCCTTATGAGGTGGCACTTGGAGAAAGAGGATCTTATGGGTCTAAAGAAAATGTTGGTTACCAGGGGTAGGCGTTTGTGGTCTGAGATCATTCATCCGCATCGAGAAAGTGATGGGGATCGTGGTACGGAGGATTTTGATTCTTTTGAGAGGGAAGTGAGGGAGGATGAGGAACGGGTATGGAGACGGGGAGGGGGTGCTTTTGATGATCATGGGAGCGGGGAATGGAAGCGGTGGTTGGTAACTCAACCCCCATGGATGGCGAGGCGAGCACCACTGTTTGGAAATGGTGATTTTGAGTTTGATTGGGATAGAATGCGGACTTTCCAACTGCGGGATTGGTATGTATCCAGCGAGCGTCAGCTTATTGAGTGGCGATCGGAATGGATACGTATATATCAGAATAGTAGCTGGGTTGATATTCCTAAGGATCTTAGAGACAGTTTGGGAAACATGATGTGGAAAATACATGAGGGGTATGCGGGTGTAAAGGGTTTGGGGGGTCTGATGGCTGAGGATGAGAGAAGGAGGGTAGATGATCTCATCATGGAGTCCGAGAAGTTAAAGGCAAGGTTGATTGCTGCTGAGCCTAGATTGGTGCAGGCTGATGTACATGGGTATGACAATGATAGTAACAATGATACTTTGGGGGTACTATCATTACAACCTCCTCGTGGGGTATGGATGTAGGGGACGATTCAGTTGTTCTGTACGGAGTTTTAAAAAAAAGATCGCTATTTCGGAGGCATTCTTTTTTCAAATGAATTGTTGGTTGTTTGAATTCAGATGCTTCTGCACTTTTTTGGGTCTTCAGATCCTAATGGTTACGAGACCAGGGGAGATTTAGGGGTGGGGGTATATTGTTTTTTTCGATTGTAATCCCACCCCCGGTTCATTTTTGGGGGACTTTCTCTCCTAAAAAATTGTATTGTCGCAGTAAATTGTAAATATTAATATACATAATTGGATATAAAATTACAAAGTAATTCAAATATTATAACATTACTCCCCAATCATTATTCCCCAATCCCGTTTCTGACGCATCAGTAATTTTTCCGTGAATTCAATTTTTGGGGATTCTGATCTTCCTTAGCAGACCGGGGAAATCCTAAAAAAACTGGTTCTGTATCCAAGCCCGTACCACCCGGAAAAACTAGTGGGTCATTTACAACACGGTGGACTAAAAAAAGGGGGGGGTTGCTCCGACTACTCTGGGTATAGTATCCTTAGGATAGGTAATGTTACTATTGGAGATGGTATACTGGAAGTATGGGTTTAATTTTCAAGTGGAATCGAAACTAGATGATAGTTTGGATTACTAAGAACCATCGCAAAGTGGCCAACGTGACTACTCCATCTGTAGCATTACACGGGTTATGAGTCTTTATAACGTTATTTGGATGAAAAGTTTAGATTCGGGAGGGAGTATTCTACGTATGAAATTGTTTGGACGGAGTGGGAGAGCAGCAAAAGTTGTCACGTATTTGATGTTATCAGGTGCTGTTGTTACTTCATCTTTCGGGCAAGTGTCTGCGGATGTGGCCGAACCTGTGCGTGTTTTTAATCGAGAGGGGAAGGAACTGAAATATCACACATGCAATTGGATCTATGGTAAAGTACTCTGCGAGAGGCATCAGAATCCCGATTGGGCCTCAGGTGAAACAGATTGGGGGTTCCCAGATGAGGAGGACGGAGGCTGGGCTTTTAAGAAGAAGTACAGGGACCCGAACAAAAGAGTCTCCAAGAAGTACAGGAACCGACACGACTGGATTTTCGAGTAACGTATGGTTGTGGGTGCTACCGCAGAAAGAACCGTTTCGACAATTTCCTTCCAGAACTTCGTTCCCATAGATTGCTTCTCTCCTCGACGTCAAGTAGGGATGGCATCTCAGCCAACCCTCTCACAGAACCACACGTAATACTCTCGCATTATGCGGCTCTTATTGTCCCATCTTATATGGAGCATTATAGCAGAAGAGGGGCTAATGACCTAATTTTTGGTCATATCCCACTTTCCGCTGTAAGATTCAAGAGCGGGTAGTTTGTGGTCCCTAAGAATCCTCTATTTGTGCCCTTTCGATGGACAATTATTTTTATATTGTTAATAAATGTATAGAAATTTATGATTAAATCGGATTGTAAATAGCACAAAATGCTTTATAGGGGTGCTTTTTCACGGAATCGTGGTTAGATACTATTTTAATAATAATTTAATTTTAATCAGGGGATTCCCTTGGGAGGAATCCATAGGTCAGCAAAACATCCCTCCTACACGAAACGGGAATCTCAGTAGAACCTAAGCTCTCCTTTTCCCTGTTTTTGGTCCCTGTTTTTTGCCTTTAGTCCCTTGATCTTTTGTTTTGATTCCCTTGTGTTTTTGTTCTTTTCCCCCTGCCCCCTGGCCTAGGCCAGGGGGTTTTTGCGCCCCTACCCTTCTTCCTCCCCAACTCATCGCTGTTGTTTGTGTTGGCCCGGCCCATTGTGTAATGGCGCCTGGCTTCCCCATCGTGGGGGTTCCAGAATGGCGCCGCTGCATGGCTTTCCTTTATCTCTCCTTGTGTGGGGGAGGTTGTATGCTATTACTGTTGTTGCCCTTATTTAGCCCTATGCGACCCTATCCTTCTCACTTTTACATACGCAATTCCGATTACCCTTCGAGGAGGAGAATGAGCCGGCTAACACGCCCTCTCTGGTCCTCCTTTATCCAACGGTTAATCGTGCTAACAGCAAGGTTGTGCTGTCTAGATACCTGAACAACATGTTGCCTACCCCTGACCTGTTCAATTGCCCTCTGCTTGAATTCCAACGAAAATTTTCTCCGTGCCATTTCCATGTTCACCCTTTACGGGGAACCAGCTTCCATTATACCCATCTGGACCCAGTTATAACAGGGGGCCTAATAGTTTGCATATATACCATGGGCATGCTAGCATAGAATTGTTTGTTGTTGGTGGAAGTTTGGTATTTGGTATATATAAAAAAATTATTTTATTAATAACTTAGAGGAGGTTTTTTATAGCATGTTCGATGCAGGAATGAATAAAGAATCCTTGGGTGTTGGATCAAAAATATGGATAATAATGGCTGGTTATCTAGATTCGTTTACCCAACGATTGCGTCGCGTGTCCTATTCCATCATATATATTTTTTGTTTATATACAGTACTTTTTGTACTTCCCTCCCCTGTTTTTGCTTCGGATGAGATAACGTCAGGACAGCAACAACAGCAGCAGCCACAGCAGCAAGAGGATGAGTGGAAATTGAATAAAGTAGAGGGGTCACACGAAGCGAAGAAGCGACCACAAGAGCCGCTGCAGCTACAACAATCGACGAGGGAAATACCGCTCGAAGGTCAGGGTGATCAGCCGAGCTCGGATCCAAGGAAGTGGAAATTGAATAAAGTAGAGGGGTCACACGAAGCGAAGAAGCGACCACAAGAGCCGCTGCAGCTACAACAATCGACGAGGGAAATACCGCTCGAAGGTCAGGGTGATCAGTCGAGCTCGGATCCGAGGCCGGAAGGAAAATTACGTGAGCAGAAGAGGCAATATGAGGAGAATCAGGAGAAGCTGAAACCGATGTATGAGGCGCAGAAACGGTTTAAGCAGGAATTGGGACGGCAGAATGATAATGGCGTGGAACAGCCACAACGACAGCCCACTTCGTCAGGGGCACAAAAGAACCAGCAGCAACAACAACCGCTGCAACAGCAGTTGTTCCAACTGCAGCAACAGCACGATGAGGAGTTGCGACAACTGCAGCAACAGCCCACTTCGTCGGGGGCACAAAAGAACCAGCAGCAAAAACAACTGCTGCAACAGCAGTTGGAAAGACTGAAGGTGAAGGGACAAGAATGGTTCGGAAAGCGGGAAGAACTGCCGGAACAGCAAAAACAACTGCTGCAACAACAGAATTCAGCGGATCATGGTAATCAGGTGGAAGTGGATTCGAATCCATCCACTTCGTTGGGGGCACAACGACGGACTAAATATGCTAAGGAAACGAAGGAAAAGAAAGAAGAACTTGTAAATAAGTACCTCAATGCCCGAAAAAATGGCGACAAGATCAGTGTGTCTGAGTTTGCTATCGAAAATGGCATACCTGTTCGTACTTTCTACTATTGGTTGGAGAAACGACAACTACAATTGGATCCGAATTCATCCGCTTTGTCGGGGGCACAACAGCCACATCAGAACCAGCAGCTACAACAGCAGCAATCGGGACCAACACGGCAGGAACTGGGGCAAGAGTGGGATCAACTTTGTGGTTCCGGAAAAAGATCGCGTAGAGATCTAGGTTGCCAACTGACGAAGGAGCAATGGATGGACGGGAAGCTAAAAGAGAAACAGAATAGTAAGGTAGTGCCGAACAGTAGTACCGGTGATAGGGTCGATGCAAAAAGGGGGGGTGAAGAATCCGATCCGATCCATAAGGACAATGGAAGTAAAAAATCTAGCACGAGGTTTAAATCCAATATTGGATCCACAGCGAAGGGGGAAGTATTCAACACCGCTGAAGGTATGCAGGCAGAAGATGCTGCTGCCATGTCGGGTTCGGAACTGGGAGAGTATTTGGAAGAGAAATTTCCCCAATTGTCTTCCCTACCTGATTGGCTAAAGAGTTTTTCCGATCGGGTTGGGCCATTCATAGAAGATGCCCTTGGACTGAATACCTTTGGGACAGGTAGCGGACCTTACAGGGATATTTCGTCCAGGGAGCTTCGTGCCCGGATTAAGAGTGCTGAATCTAATCTGGAGTCAATAAAGAAGGAATCACTTATTTTTGGGTCCAAAAGGGAGGAAGACGAGAAGGAGGAGGAGATAAGTACGAGAGAGAAGACATTAAAGGAAATGAAGAGGGAAATGGATGATCGGAACTCGGGAAACATCTATAGGGAGGGTCTTCTTCAGCGTGGTCCACGTCCTAGGGATTCGCAGTCCTTTGACAAAGCTTCCTAGGGTATCGTGTTAAAAGTATGGACGGCACTGGTTTTGGGGGACCGTGCAGTTTCTTGTGGGGAGTGCCCCATCTACAAATCTAGTCTCACCTTTTGGTGAAGCAATTGATAACATTTTATTATGACACTGTTCCTGTTTTGTATCTTCGTGGGTATGGATCCCAGTATTTATCGGATGGATTCAACCCTTATCGACAGCTGTATCAGGAGACTGAGCCGCAATATGTTGATTTTCTTGGTGATTAGGATTTCGGTTCGTACGATGGCCAAACTTGCCCTACCTCTTCCTTCCGAATGGGAGATCTTCTTGCGACCAGATTGTGGTATGGCCGATGTGAACGAAGCCCAGGCCCATTCTTATAGGTCCCTCCTCCTTCTACCAGCGGATCACCTAACGGACAAGGTGAAATGGAGGGCAACACTGCTAGAGATTTGCCTAGTCCTCGAACACTTTGGGAACCAGTACAAGGAGTTCCAATCCACCCCAGTCCATATGCTGTTGCAAAGGGTGATAGGAGAGCAAACAGAGAGGGTTGAACAGGAAGGGCAAAAGAAACTCATGGTGCGTTCCACCTTACCATCAGGCAGTCTGCAAAGCCGCCCCTTCGATCCAGACGCCCAATGTCGTGTCCAAGGGTAAGCAATTGTGTAGAGGATATGTTTGTAACCTTGTCGAGGCCCGTGATGAGGAGAAGAAATTGAGTATAATCTCCCATGTAAATACCCAAGGAGCACTTCATTCCGATAAGGATTTCGGAGTTGACTATACATCCAACCGATATGTTGGGGAGAAAGGAAAATCCCAGTAAAAAAAGGGTAAGCGGGTTCAAGAGAGGAAAGGATGGAACGATCCATCGATGCCCTGGTGGCAAGACCCCCGACTCATCCACGTACCAACCCGGAGAGAATGGCAAGGGTAAGATGGTGGCCCGCTTCCATGAGGGGACCTGCGGGGGATGTAAATTTGCCGAGCACTGTGCCGCCAAACCTCTGAAGAGGGGGGGAGGGTCCTGCGCACCACGGATCAGTCCTATTCAACGGCGGGAACAACGGGACAAAATGGAGCACCCGGGATACAAAGAGAAGGGTAATCGTCGTGCGGCTGTGGAGAGGGTTTGTTCTTCTATGAAGAATCGTTTTCAGGCGGCCAAAATGAAGGTGCGTGGTAAGACGAGGGTGGCACGGGCCATGATGGCAAAAGGATCTGCTCATCATTGATCCCAGGCCGTTCGTTATCCTCAAAAGAAGATCAGGAAGATAAGGATAAGATCACCAATAACTACATAGGGTTTAATATATAATACTATTTAAATAAAAAATAAAATTCGACTTCATGTCGGTTTCTTTGGTATGCGCAAAAGGGGCGAGATAGGAACCGGTTCCTATGATCCCACGGTGATTTCGGTGGTTCAACAAAAGATAACCGATCGCACGAAATTTTCAGGTGCAATTCCCCAGAAAGGGGTACCTTTCCACTCCAAAGAACTTACGCTGTAAATACTCAAACAGACTGTTTTATACTCATTAACAATACAAACATTTCCATAACACATCATTTAATCTACAAAAATATTTTAATAAGTTTGATACCTTTTTTCGCGGTAGCACCAGGAAGAAGAACCCTGGGATGAACTGGATAACTCCAATGAGCATCGATTTCCAATTATATTGACGATTGTGCCAGGAAGGCACCTTGATTTTAGATTGTTATGTTCATCTTAATAAACTATATGTATATTTTATTTCTATAAATATTATTACACGATATCGATATCAATAAACATATTTTGGGGTAGTAATACTTATAGACGCAAATGGGGGAGGGCTGTTCGCGCCCCTCCCTATGGAAAAACATTGGATGTTGCTGAAAAGACAGCAGTAAGCGATAACACAGTAGTAAAAATTATTTTTGTATTCTTTCCCACTCCAAATCTTCCCCTTACTCCTTTTGGAACGATTGCAAGCGGATCCTCGTTGGGAATGACCGTGGTTCTATGGGTTGCCAAGGAGGATCATGGGCTGCTCTCTAGATTCTATCGACAACCACCTATTGCGCCTCATAGTACCACTTCTGCAACTGTGATGCTATGGATTGGAGATTTTAAATTTGGGGTTGCTTGATCCTCCTTTCCAAAATATGTCTTACCGATGTGCAGGGTTGCATTGTGTGCCCTTCTTTTCAGGAAATCACCTTGCCCTGTGCTATAATGAAAGGGATAATCCATGGGGGGAAGTCTGAGCAACTAGCCATGCCTGAAGGGGGGGTGGAGAATGCGTTCGGTTCTAGGGGTTGCCCTGTTGATTGTGGGTTTGTTGATGCTCTTAGTTATCCTCTTGCAACCGGGAAGTTCAGGGGGGTTGGCTGGTTTCATTACCGGCGGATCAGAGAACACGGGCAAGGCGAAGGCACGTGGGATGGATGCCCT
This sequence comes from Pasteuria penetrans, assembly GCF_900538055.1. NCBI lineage: Bacteria > Bacillati > Bacillota > Bacilli > Caryophanales > Pasteuriaceae > Pasteuria > Pasteuria penetrans. Next base: position 82,225 of record NZ_UZAC03000001.1, on the reverse strand, counting down.
CCTGCATCGATCAACCATTGTTTTTGCAGTAATTTTTGCAGTGATCCTGATTCTTTTTAATTTTTGGGGGTAGGGAAATCCGTCATTGTGGACGAGTCCCTGGCCATTTGGGTACCCCGCTTTGGAATGGAGGTGCCGAGCTGGAGAGGGGAGAAGGTTTATCAACGTGATTACGGAACAGGATTTGCAGGAGTTTATGAGTCAACCTAACTATCGGTCTCTTACCAAGAAGGGTTTGATGAAGAAGTTAGGGATTTCTCCCACTGCAGAGGGGGAATTCGGGGATTTATTGAGGACTATGAGCGACAGAGGCATGCTGGTGGAGACACGCGGGCGACGTTACGGTTTACCCGAACATTTTCAGTTTGTTCGTGGGGTTTTGCAGGGCAATTCGCGGGGTTTCGGTTTTGTTGTCCCGGGGGATATGCCAGGCGAGGATATTCATATTCGTCGCAATGATCTCAATGGGGCTATGGATCGGGATGTCGTTTGGGTTCGTATTCACCGCAGAGTGAATCGATATGGCAGTGGTGACCGTCCAGAAGGTAGAGTTGTCCGTGTTCTTCGGCGGGGGCGTAGTCGGTTGGTAGGTACCTTTATCGACTTACGTGAGCATCTGCGGGTAAAGGCATATTCCCCCGAGCCCTGTTGGGCGGTTGTGCCGGACGAGAAGAAGATACTATTGGATTTTGTCATGATACCGGATCATTGGCGGGGGGCGGTTACCCCTGGGTCTAAAGTGGTAGTTGCTTTACATCCGGATGATGAGAATCAGGGAGTCCTTGGGGAAATCATCCAGATTTTAGGTCATAGTAGTGACCCAGGCGTGGATATACTGACTATCATTTGCAAATACGACTTGCCATTGGAGTTTCCTGAAGAGGTTTTACAGGAGGCGAGAGGGGTTTCCTCTTCCCCTCCCGTGGAGGACGATCCCGTGGAGCGCCGGGATCTTCGCCAACGGAGAATGGTTACCATTGATGGTGAGGATGCCAAGGATTTGGATGATGCCGTTTCGATCGAGTCTCTCGGGGATCACAGGGTCCGATTGGGTGTCCATATAGCCGATGTTTCCCATTATGTCAGGGCGGGGACGGCTTTGGACAAGGAGGCGGCGCGGCGCGGTTGTAGCGTTTACCTAGTAGATCGTGTGCTACCTATGCTTCCCCCTGAGCTTTCCAATGGGGTGTGTAGTCTGTACCCCCGTCAGGATCGACTCACCATAACATGTGATATGGAAATCGATGTACGGAGCGGGAAGCAAATTTCCTATGAGATATATCCGAGTCTCATTTCTACCCAGGATCGAATGACGTACACACAGGTTCGTTGCCTCTTGAGCGAAGGGGAGGAGGTAGGGTACCAGGCGCTGGCGGCCCGTTACGCCACCCTCCTAGATGATTTCCAACAGATGAAACGTTTGGCTTTGCTGCTACGGGGTCTCCGGTTGCAGCGTGGTGCTATTGATTTTGACGTGCCTGAATCTATCGTTCGTTTGGACGAGCAAGGGAAACCGGTGGGTGTTTTCCGTCGTCCCTCCTCCATCGCTGAGCAGCTGATCGAGGAATTTATGCTAGCCGCTAATGAGACAGTGGCGGGGCATCTGCGTCGGGCCAGGATACCTTCCCTCCATCGCGTTCATGAGCAACCCGATGGGGAGAAGTTGCAAGCCTTTTATGAATTCATTGCCCGAATGGGGTACCATGTGCGTGGGCGTTCAGAGCAGGTCCAGCCTCGGAATTTGCAGCGTTTGCTTATGAAGGTAAAGGGGACCCCCGGTGAATATGTGATTAGTACTATGTTGCTCCGCTCCATGAAGCAGGCGAAATATGCGCCAGAGTGTCTAGGCCATTTTGGTTTAGCGGCGGAATGTTATACCCATTTTACCTCCCCCATTCGGAGGTATCCTGACCTCATCATCCACCGTATTCTTCGTCAGACGTGGGGATCCCTGCGCCGTTGGTCAGCGGAGGAAATAGAAGTGGAGAACGAAAATCTGGGGGAAATTGCCCAGAACTCCTCTCTCCGGGAACGAATAGCGATCGATGCAGAGCGTGAAGTATTGGATTGCAAGAAAACGGAATTCATGGCTGATAAAATTGGGGAAGAGTATGAGGGGATCATTAGTGGTGTTACCTCTTTTGGGATCTTTGTCTCCCTTCCTAGTACGATTGAGGGACTTGTTCATATCAGTTCCTTATGGGATGATTACTACGTATTTCATGTCCAAAATCAAATACTGGTGGGCGAAACTACAACAAGAACATTTCGTATTGGTGATTTCGTTCGTGTCATTGTGCACGCTGTCAATTGTAATGAGCAGCAGATTGACTTTCGCCTACTGACCCATAAAGGGGGGGAGTTTCCACGCCAACCGGATAGGGTGCGACGAGGTAAGGCCTACGCGGGGGTGCATTCACAGTCAGGATTCCCACGAACTGGGAGAACAGCTAGGGGAAAGGACAAGAGTGCGTCTGCCGTTGTGCATCGTAGTCGGAAGAAAACGAGGGTTAAGTCCGATACGCGTTTCCGACGCGGTGGTGTGAAGACAAATCGGAGCCGTAACGGTTGATGAGGGGGGCCCATGGGTAAGGATAAGGATTCTGGAATCAAAGTACTAGTTCGCAATCGTAAGGCGCGTTTCCATTATGAAATTATTGAAACCCTGGAAGCGGGTATTGTTTTGACGGGCACGGAGATTAAATCCCTTCGTCAGTGCAAGGCGCACGTGGAGGAGGCCTATGCCCGTATCCTGAATGGCGAGTTGGTAATTTTGGGCATGCATATCAGTCCCTTTGAACCCGGGAATCGTTACAACGTGGATCCCCTGCGAACGCGAAAATTATTGCTCCACCGTCGTCAGATCGATCGTCTGGTGGGGAGAATTAAGAGAGAGGGCTTGACCATTGTGCCTCTTTCCATCTACCTACGCCGCGGTTGGGCCAAGATGGAGATTGCCGTGGCCCGGGGTAAGAAGCGCCATGATAAGAGGGCGGTCCTCGCGGAGCGTGATGCCAAACGCTCTATGGATAGGGCTCGTAAGCTGGCCCATCGAATCTAATTTCCTGGTTTGTACTTTCAACATCTTCCATTTGCGTCCTGTAAACTTTGTATGCTACAATGAAGGCCACCCGGGGGCGTACTTGGTCTCGACGGGGATTGGTCGAGCGTCTGTAGCGAGCCGGCGGGTTGCGTCGTCGTTACCAACGCAGAAGATAAATATAACTGGCAAAGCTAAAAGAGGTTTCCAAAACTTCGAATCCCCAATGGCGATGGCTGCCTAAGGCAGTTCTCTCTTTTGGGCGGCCGGGCGTGCCTCGCCTATGGGCGTGTCCGTGCCTCATCTAAAGTAGGCTAGTGATTCAGGTCCGCCGCGGGCCGAATTCACGAGGCAGGGCAGCGGCTAGTCTTTCCACTCCGGTGGCCCTGTTCGGGTGGGAAGGCGAAAGAGAAACGGTGGCTGCGCTCGGAGAAGCAGACGTGGCGAGATCTTCGGACAGCGGTTCGATTCCGCTCGCCTCCATTGAAGTATGTGCTGATGTAGCTCAGTTGGTAGAGCACTTCACTCGTAATGAAGGGGTCGCGGGTTCGATTCCTGCCATCAGCACCAGGAAATTGTATCTTTTCGTCTTCTGGGGACCGCGCCAAGGGCATTTGTGCCGTTGGCTTGTTTCAGGTTCCGAGGTAGGGAATTTTTTGTTCTTTTGTGTCTGAATCGAGTGGCAGTTTCTATCACGAGGGGGAGTTCTCATTAATCCTTTGTACGTGATCGTGTTGGCTGCGGGTCTTGGCAAACGGATGCGATCCTCGTTGCCTAAGGTTCTTCATCCTGTTTGTGGTCAGGCAATGTTGGATCATGTGATTCAGCGGGCGCAGGCTATGAGACCGGTGCGGATGTTTGTGGTTGTGGGAAATCAGGGAGCAAGGATTCGTGAGTCGAGGGAGGGGAGTTCATCTTCCCTGTTGCAGTTCGTGGTACAGACGCAACAGCGCGGAACGGGCCATGCTGTTGCACAGGTGGTTCCCTATTTGCAGGGGGTGCAGGGGGATGTGTTGGTGCTCAATGGCGATCATCCCTTGATTCTGCAAGAAACCCTTGTGCAATTGAGAAATGAACACCAGGAGAGCGGCGCCTGTATGACTGTGTTGTCCGCCGTGTTGGATGAGCCTAGGGGGTATGGACGTATTGTGCGTGGTGGGTCCGGGGACGTAGTAGCTATCAGGGAGGATCGTGATGCCAATACATCGGAAAAATTGATTGATGAGGTGAATACAGGTACCTACATTTTCTCCGTGGAACCCTTGTTGGCTGCCCTACCGCAGTTGGATGATTGCAATGCGCAGGGGGAGTATTATTTGCCTGACGTATTGCATTATTTCCGTCAACAGAACCAGAGGATTGCTGTGGTTCGGGTTGCACAGGCTACGGAAGCCCTGGGGGTGAACGATCGGCGCCAGTTGGCGGTGGCTGAACAGGTGATGCGTCACCGTATTCTAGGGGTTCATTGGGATAATGGGGTGACCATTGTAGATCCTGTCCGTACGTACATAGAGGCCGGCGTACAAATGGGCCGCGATACGGTGGTGCATCCTGATACCTTTCTTCGGGGTGGGACCGTGGTTGGTGAGCATTGTTCCCTCGGTCCGGGACTCGATGCTATGGATATGGTATGTGGTCGGGATGTAGTCATTCGGCATGCGGTGGTAGAGGGGGTTCGTTTGGCGGATGGGGTTCATGTGGGTCCTTATGCCCACCTCCGACCTGGGGTGGAACTGGAGGAGGGGGTTAAGATTGGTTCCTTTGTAGACATGAAAAAGTCCCACTTGGGTGCGCACAGTAAGGTTCCCCATCTGGCGTACGTGGGGGACGCTGAGGTGGGGAAGGGGGTCAATATAGGTTGCGGTGCTATCACTGTCAACTATGACGGACAGAACAAGCACACGACCCATATCGAAGATCGGGCTTTTATAGGTTGCAATGTCAGCTTGGTTGCCCCCGTACGGATAGGGAAGGCGGCCCTTGTTGCAGCGGGATCCACGGTGACGGAGGATGTTCCTGGGGATTCTCTGGCTATTGCACGAGGACGTCAGGTCATCAAATCTGACTATGCGAGACGTTGGTTGAAGGAAGGGCCGAAATGACGCAGAGGGGCAGGGTGCCATGTCACATTTCCGCTTACAAATTTTTAGCTGTAACTCAAATGTGGTTTTAGCCAAGCGGATTTGCGAGCACATTGGCATACCGCTGGGGGATGCCCACGTGGGTAGCTTCAGCGATGGTGAAATTTGTGTTAAGCTCAATGAAAGCGTACGCGGCTCTGATGTTTATGTGGTTCAATCTACCTGTGCCCCTGTGAATCATCATCTGATGGAGCTACTAGTCATGGTGGATGCCCTGCGGCGCGCTTCCGCTGGGACCATCAATGTCGTGATGCCGTACTATGGCTATGCTCGACAGGACCGAAAAACGCGTGCTCGTGACCCCATCACCGCCAAACTGGTGGCAAACTTGATTGAGACGGCGGGGGCGGATCGGTTGATCTCGATGGATTTGCATGCAACACAGATCCAAGGTTTTTTTAACATTCCGGTAGATCATTTGGTAGGCGTGTCGATCCTGGCGGAATATTTTCTTGATAAGGGTTTGCGTGACCCCGTGGTGGTTTCACCCGATCACGGGGGTGTTATTCGTGCACGCCGATTGGCGGAGCACCTTTCCGCGCCCATCGCCATCATTGACAAACGGCGCCCGGAGGCTAATGTGGCTGAGGCGATGAACATCATTGGTGATGTTGGGGATCGAACGGTAGTTATTGTGGACGATATTATTGATACGGCGGGGACTATCATAACGGCCATGGATGCGTTATTACAACGGGGGGCTCGCGGTGTGTATGTTTGTTGCACGCATGCGGTTCTCTCTGGACCGGCTATCACGCGGTTGAAGTCCTCTAAAATAGCGGAGTTGGTGGTTACAGATACGATCCCCCTGGATGAGGGTAAGAGGCTGTCTATTATGCGTGTGCGTTCGGTGGCTTCCCTTATGGGGGAGGCGATCATTCGTGTCCATAATGAGCAATCGGTGAGCAAGTTATTTCACTAGATGTGTTTCATTTTCACACATGAGTTGGGGAAGTTCGTAGAGTAGGAAACGGAGTAAAGAGAGGGTGGCTGATCGTGATCGTGTTGGAAGCAGAGCCCCGTTCTTCGGAGGGGCCCAAGCGTGCTCTGAATCGTTTGCGGAAAAATGGTCGTGTTCCAGGTGTTGTTTATGGCGGAGGTAATCTGGTGGGTTCGGTTCATGTGGACCAGGCCACTTTCTCTAAGGAGGTGCTGGGATCAAAACATTCCTTTTTCACTCTGCGGTTCAAAGGGGAGGATTACCTCGTTTTGGTGCGTTCGGTGCAAAGGGATCCTGTGTGGGGAAAGTTACTACATATTGATTTCTTGACAGTTCAGCCTGATCGCAGGTTAGAGGTGGAGGTTCCCATTCGTTTGATGGGCTCGGCTCGCGGTGTCAAGGAGGGGGGAATTTTACAAACCGGGGTTCGGTCCCTGTTGGTGCGTTGTTTGCCCCATCAAATGCCCTCTGATCTTACGGTGGATGTGACTCCCCTATCGGTAGGACAGACGTTGACATCATCTCACGTTTCTTTACCGGAAGGCGTTCAGCTGATTTCGGAGTCGGATGTCATTGTGGTTTCGGTTGTTCAGAAGCAGCGCAGTGGTGACGGAAGGGCCATTACACCAAAGGGGGATGGGGCTGCCGCTTTATGAAGGTGGTGGTTGGTCTGGGTAACCCCGGCAGGAGGTATGCGTCCACTCGGCATAATATGGGTTTTTGGGTGGTGGATCAGTTTGTCCAACAGGTTCGGGCTGTCTGGAAGCTACAGGGGGCTATCCAGATAGCTGACACGATGATTAAGGGTGAGGGGTTCGTGCAGAAGATCGTTCTGCTCAAACCCCTCACCTATATGAATTTGTCAGGCCGGGCTGTTTGTGAGTGGCTGTCCTCTCAACAACCCTTGGTATACGACAGGATGTGTGTGGTTCATGATGATGTTTCCCTGCCGTTGGGTCGATTACGGTTGCGGTATCGTGGTAGTTCCGGTGGTCACAATGGTTTGTCTTCCATCCTTGAGTCCCTGGGTACCCAGGATATACCACGGCTCCGTATTGGGGTAGGTTCGCCTGCAGAGGGTGTTTCGTTGACAGATCATGTATTGGGTGGGTTCTCCCCTTCAGAACAGGAATTGGCTCTGGCTGTTGTTAGTAGGTCCGTACAGGCTGTTTCGATGTGGGGGTTGGCGCCCACGGCGGAGCGGGCCATGCAGGAGATCAACCGGCCAGTGGGGGAATGATTCCTTTTCTCCTGCCCCTGGCATGTTTTTTTTTCCTGCGGTGATACTAGAAGCAGGGTCGTCACCGCGGGGGTGGAGAGAAATTGACGCAATGGGAGTATATATGCCGGCATTGCAAGCGCCGATTGGGGACATTGGTGGGAAATATCTTTTCGGACGAACAGCTGGGTTTGGATCGATTGACCGCTGAGGAGCGGATCGATATAATAACGGAGAGTGCGATGGGTGGTTGCCAAGTACGTGTTGTGTGTGAGGATTGCCAACAGGCGTTGGAAAGCAATCCGGAGTTGTCGTTGACTCCTTATTTGTTCCATTAGGATAGAGGGAGGGTTCTCTGTGTCCCATAGGGACCCCTAGCCTCCGTTTCCCCTGTTTGGGATTTGTAGATAGGTTGGTCTTGGCTGCTTGTGCCGAGGCTTCTTTTCCGTTTGGTGGCAGATCTATCCAACGGTGGGAATGCCTCCACGCGGCTCATCGGAAGGTTCTTCGTCCTATGTGTAAAGGCAAAGGGGAAGCAATGCGAATTTGTTGTCAATGGCAGAGGAGGAGCCCGTTTGGAATCATTACTCCGTTTCGTTTTCCGTGATCGGGACTTCATCACGGTGACAACGAATCTGAAGAAGGGAATGTCCGAGCAACTAGTCACCGGGTTGGCGGGCGCAGCGCGTTTTCTTTATGTAGCGGCTTGGTATCGTATCCTGGAACGGCCCGTGGTTGTTGTGGCCCATAATGCCTCCGCGGCCCAAAAGGCCTATGAGGATTTGTGTGAGCTTTTGCCTGCTCAAGAGGTATTGCTCTATCCATCACATGCCTGGACAACGGCGCGGACTGCTGAGCTTACGCAGGAGGAAGCGACAACGTTAGGTGATCGTATTAAGGTTCTCTCCTGCTTGGCAGGGGGATTTTCTGGTGTGCTCGTTCTTCCACTCCCTTTATTGCGAAAATTCTTTTTATCAAGACAAGCTTTTTCGGCAGCACATCAACATTTGCATGTAGGGATGGACGCTGGGTTAGGATCTGTACAGGAGGCCCTGTTGTCGGTGGGGTATAGGCGTGTAAATCGGGTTGAGCAATCAGGTGATATGAGTGTCCGCGGCGGTATTTTGGATCTTTATCCCCCCACCTTTGCTCACCCGTTGCGTGTTGAGTGGGGCGAGGATGCGATTGCTTCGTTACGGGATTTTGATGTTATTGGTCAACGCTCCATTTCCGCGCGGAAGAAGGTCAGGATACCTCCAGCAAGGGAGTACTTTGCCTCTCCAGAGCAGTGCAAAAGGGCAGGTGTTCAGTTGGAACGCATGTTGCAGGAACATTTGTCGACATTGCGGGAAACAGCACTCCGTGCGGCTTATCAGGAGGGTGTTGGCAGAGATGTGGTGCAGTTGCAGTCAGGTAGATGTTCCGCGTCTATCATGTATAAGTATCTTCGTTTGATTCATCCTGATGCGGAGAGTTTACTTACTTATATCCCTGATCACGCGCTTTTTGTATTGGATGAGCCGGCACGCATTTATGAAAACAATAAACAGGTAGAAAAAGAGGAGGCAGAATGGCAGGTTTCTTCCTATAGCCAGGGGGAGATGTTGCCTTCCCTCCCCATTGTAAACCGACTGGATGAGCAATGGAATCTGGGAAAGAGGCAGCGTGTTCATCTGTCTCTGTTTTTGCGCCAGGTTCCGGGTGTGCACTCCCAACAGGCGGTGCAGGTTTTGTGTCGGAGTATGCAGCAGTTCCACGGTCAGATTCAGGTACTAAAGACGGAGTGGGAAAGATGGCGAAAGGCGAACTATCGGATCGTGGTCGTTGCCAGTACACAGGAGAGAATGCAACGTCTGATGCGTATGCTTATGGATTATCACATGGTTGCTCAGGTCCCCTCTGAGAGGGATCAACCCTCCTGTTTCGCGGGGGATGTGCCCCTGACACATATAGGTTCTCTATCCGGTGGTTTTGAACTCAGTTCGTTACGGTTGGCTGTATTGACGGAGAGTGAGATTTTTACGCAGCGTCAGCGTCGTGTGCGGCGGCATGCAACTAGCGATCATGCAGAGAAGATCAAGGATTACCAGGAGCTAAAACCCGGTGATTATGTTGTTCACATCAATCATGGAATTGGTTGTTACCAGGGAATTGAAACCCTTAAAGTGGGGGGGGTGCATAAGGATTATTTGCATGTTCAATACTCGGGGAACGATAAGTTATATGTACCCGTAGAACAGATTGATCAGGTACAAAAATACACTGGGGGGGAAGAGAAGAAGCCCAAGATCTATAGCCTGGGAAGTGCAGAGTGGGGACGGGTTAAGAATAAGGTTCAGTCATCAGTACAGGACATTGCCAAGGATCTTATCCATTTGTATTCCAAACGGCAACAGGCAAGGGGCTATGCCTTTTCGCAGGATACATCCTTACAGGCTGAATTTGAAGCGATGTTTCCCTACCAAGAGACTCCTGACCAGCTACGTTCTATCGAGGAGATCAAACGCGATATGGAGAAACTTCAGCCTATGGATCGGTTGCTTTGCGGTGATGTGGGTTATGGAAAAACGGAGGTTGCCATTCGGGCCGCTTTCAAGGCGGTCATGGATCGTAAGCAAGTTGCTGTTTTGGTGCCTACGACTATTTTGGCGCAACAGCATTATGAAACGTTCCGCGAGAGATTTTCGGGTTACCCAATTCATATAAGGGTCTTGAGTCGTTTTACCTCCCACAGGGAACAAAGGGAAATCATCCATGATTTGGCTATGGGTAGAATTCATATCGTAATTGGTACACATCGTCTCTTATCAAAGGATATAGCCTATGCCGATCTGGGTTTGTTGATTATCGATGAGGAGCAGCGTTTTGGTGTCAAGCATAAAGAGAAAATTAAGCAGGTTCAATCTTCCATTGACGTACTAACATTGTCAGCCACACCAATTCCGCGTACGCTCCATATGGCGATGATGGGGGCACGGGATTTGTCGGTGATCGAGACTCCACCAGAGAATCGTTTTCCTGTTCAGACTTATGTGCTGGAATATTCGGAAGTACTAGTACGGGAGGCATTGGATCGCGAACTTTCCCGCGGTGGACAAGTTTATTTTCTCTACAATCGTGTGGAAACGATTGATCAAATAGCGGAGCAATTACGATTCCTCGCCCCCAATGCTCGTATTTGTGTGGCCCATGGGCAGATGGCGGGTATGGAGTTGGAACAGACGATGTTCGATTTTTTGGATGGCAATTATGATGTTTTGGTGAGTACATCGATTATTGAAACGGGGGTGGACATTCCCAATGTGAATACACTCATCATTCATAGTGCGGAGCGTATGGGATTGTCACAGTTGTACCAATTGCGGGGGCGGGTGGGTCGTTCCAATCGGATTGCTTACGCCTACTTTACCTATCAGCGTGATAAGGTGCTTACAGAGGTAGCAGAGAAGCGTTTGCAGGCGATTAAGGAGTTTACCGATTTGGGTTCTGGTTTCAAAATTGCGATGCGTGATCTATCGATCCGTGGGGCAGGAAACATATTGGGTGCTGAGCAGCATGGTCATATTACAGCCGTGGGTTTTGATTTGTATACCAAGATGTTGAGGGATGCTGTGGCCGATCTGAAGAGTCAAGGGGATGGGCAGGAACGGAGATTGTCTGTGGCGACAACGAGGATAGAGATACAGTTGGATGTGAATGCCTATTTGCCTCTGACCTATATTAATAATGAGAACCAGAAGATCGAATGCTATCAACGCATACGTGCGGCGTCTACAGTACAGGAGATTGATGATGTAGCCGAAGAGTGGAAGGATCGCTTTGGTCCCTTCCCGGTCCCGGTTCGTGCCCTGATTCGGATGGCTATTTTGCGTACATACGCTATTCAGAATGGTGTACAGTCCATAGAACAGAAAGGTGAAGAGGTAACGATGAAGCTGGTTGCTTCCTGGGAGGAGGGTCGGGACAAGAACAAGTTGCTGAGTGTCGTTCATTCCTTTCGTGGGATGGTTCGTATTACTCCTCCCCGCCAGTTTACAGTGGTATTTCGAGGGGCTCTGGAGCCTTTGGCTTGGTTGGATCATCTGGAGGCATTTTTAGTGCAATTAGGGGGAAATAGGGCCAATCAACAACAGAGGGGGTCTCTCTCTCATGGATTTGCTCGGTCCACCAGGGGAGGAGAGGGGTAGATAGGTTATCCTTGATATGAGTATTCATTTTTGGGTTCACCCAGGGACGGTTCTGTTGAATTTTTGTTGACAACAGAGCGGTGTTCTCTGGGTATTTGCCGTGTTCCTATTTGCGATGCTGGGTTTGTTTACTTTGCCGAGTGGGGCTGTCCTTCTTGCATCATATAATATAATTAAATGTTGAATGAGAACAATAGTGAACCCAATCTATTTTCCCCCTGGGTTGCCAATATATAGGACTATATATTATGATCCTTCTTGTACCTGTTTTTTACACAGTTTAGGTGTAACATTTAGGTATAGTAAGTAGTGAGGGGGATATTCCACCACGATATGTAGCATTATACGAACTGCGATCCTTTTAACATTGAATGAAAAAATTAAACTCTAGTCTAGAGTGAGGGGTCTACATTATGAAATTGTTTGGGCAGAATAAAGGAATAATAAAAGCTGTTACATGTGTGATGCTGTCAGGTGCTGTTCTTACCTACTCCCTCGGACCGGTGTCAGCGGAGGAATTGGGTAAGATTTCTTCAACTCAAAATAGCATGGCCACGATGGGAAGTATCCCGTCTGTGGGAGACCTATCCTTGCCTATTACTGCTGTTGTTGGGGATGAGAGAGAAGTTCACCAGCGTTCTAAGCGGGTCGTTCCACTTGTTCCAATTGCCGTTGCTGCAATTGCAGCAGGAATAAGTATTGGTGTTACTGGTTGCGATCAAAGCAAACACGAACACCACCACCATTACCACAATTAGGATTGTTGGTTGATCCATGCTATAACCTTCCAAGGATGGGCAGTGTGGGATTTGGGTGCATAGTTTTTGGTGATGCGGTGGCGTCCGCTCTATCCGCAAAAATTTCCTTCCAGTGAACGATGATTCTCTATTTAGAGGGGGGTCTTCACTTGGTGGGGTTGGGGTGCATAGTTTTTGGGGTGATGCGGTGGCATCCGCGCAAACCGGTATTGAGAGTTGAAGGGGGTCCGACGTTCCTTACTCTCTCTTTCTAGTTTACAGAAAATTATCCATATCATATCATAGCATAATATCGCGAATACATAAATAACTGAATTTAATTTTACAAAGAAAGAGGGTAGTTGCGGTGTCAATAAACTCGTTTTTATTTGCGTTCCTACTGATTGTTTCCACATGGGCTTTGGCAAGATTTGATCGTGCCTACTATCAACACACAGTAGCCTCGGAACATAGTCTCCTTTGCAGGCGGTTCCAGAATTGGGGTAAAGAGGTTGATGTTTTGTTCTTATTCGTATTTTTTATATATTATTATATATTTTTTCACCCCATAATTATGAATAAATATGCGATTTCCGGCTTATCTATTTTTGAAAAATTATTTTTTTTAGGATTCATCTTCTTTTGCATGTTATTAGGTATATTATCCTTATGGCCGGCGTTTCAATCTTATTTTATGTTGAAGCTAGGTTTGAATCCCAAGCGGTACGTTCACCGTGCTACAACTTGTGCAATGTTTGGATTTTTTGTTTATGGTACATTCAATTTTTCATTTAAAAATTATCATCCTAGTATTCCTCATTGGACAGTGTTGTTATTCTATCTTTGCATAGGCACCATAACCCCCTTGTTGGCTTTGGGATGGGGCATCAAGCGTAATGGGAGGGAAATATGGGATCGTTTGGGGCTCAGCAGAAAGCCGACATGGGGGGGCTTTTTTCTTGCCTGTTTGCTTCTCTTCGCATTCATAAGCATGGAGAAAATAGTCTCATCTCTCATCCATAGTATAGAAAGTATGTGGAATATTAAAATGATCAATGAGGAACACAAGCCTCTATTGAACTGGTTCACTATTTTACTCACAGGAATATCACCTGGAATATGGGAAGAATTGGTATTTCGGGGTGCTCTCCAACCACGCGTAGGAATTTGGGTTTCCAGTATTATGTTCACCCTATTGCATAGGCAATATGTTTATATTGAAATCTTATTTGTTTTACTGATATCCTTACTTTTGGGATGGTTAGCACGTCGATATTCGTTGTGGTTGTCTATATGGGTTCATGCACTCAATAATATCATTGTCTATAGTATGCCATGGGTTTTCACTTAGTTATAGGCACGCGCTATGAATGAGGTACTTTGTACGCAACCTCCTGGGGGGATTTAGCCCCTCAGAGGGTGCTTTTTTATGGATTTCTTGTGGGGAATGCCCCCCAAAAACCCTGTTCATAAATTTACATCCCTAACGGGATGTTATCCCCCATGGTAAATACCCACTCAATTCCAAATTAAGATCGGGTCTTTATTGAATTATGAACGCCAGGAATCCATCAGATCCAATATTTCTTTATAAGGGCAAGTATTGCTAACATAACAATAAGAATTAGTAGTATAACAATCAAAAAAACGAAGTCACGACCTAAGTATTTATAAAGTAACCCCTTCCTCTTCTTCTGTACACCCTCAATATCGCCCATGCCCATAATGTCATCATAAAACATCGAGGCATTAGAAAACCATCCCTGGTCATCCTCTCCACTGTTGCCTTTTGAGAGGGAAGATTTCAAGAGAAATGGGCGCTTGCCAAAAAGAAAATGTGCCCAAGTGGGGAACACACGGAGAAAATAATACATGATCGCAACACTTAAAATTTTAAATGATGTTACATAGTTTACTAAATATATGTATATTAACAAATAAAATGTGCTAAATAAAGTAAAAGAATAAAAATCAACCCTCTCTTCTATATGCCCCCGCAACCAACGTCGCTCACGAAGAATTTGCCAATGAAAACTACCCCACCAACTCATAATACCTATAGTCAAGACAATATGCGTTTCCGATACCCAAATGGAGAGAATCATAGACCCCAAGAAGGCGGCAAAACCCAACCAGGGTAGGGCATGCCATTTCCACCTTGTGACCCCTCCTTGCTTTGCTATCCGAAAACACTGCAAACGGTGCCAACGTATGAAACAAATTCTATTGTATATATAGTGAAGATAAACAGTAAATCTTCCGTAAAATACAAAGAATTGAAAAATAAATACAACAGAAAAATAACCTAAATTATGTTCCAATACCCAACCATGAGGTAGAGAAGGAAACAAAGATGCTTCAAATAATTTATCGAAATATAAATTAATATGAAATGAAATGAGGGTGTTAAATAAAAAAGACAAAAATAAAAAATATAAAAAATTACGATACAATACGATTTTTCTTACTGTTGCAACCTCACTTTTTATACCCTTAGGCGCAAAAGAGCGACAATCCCCCATTTCACCACCCCCTCACCAATTGAGAAAGCTACAAACAACATCACGTTATTTCCAAGTCCAGGTTCTAAAAACAGTTTACATATTTACAAAAAAAATAAAAATTCATACACTCAATTAAAATTACAATGAGAAAAATGATCATCGCAAATAAATATGAACATTTGGAATTATGATATGGATACCCTGTTGGTAAACCCCCGCGCCTTCTCAAAATCAAAAAAAACATCCGTGCCAAAGACCCCTATCATGCAACAGCCCATTAGAGTTATTTTATATGAATATGCGGGTGCGACCCATCCTAATACAAAATCAAACCCAAAGATACCTTGATTATCCCCCCGTCAATAAAATCCCCACAAGAGGATCCCACGAACACCAGGAATCCGCCATTCATCTATGTATTCATGAATGGCGAAAATCCAGTCAATTCATCCTAAATCCAATCATCCCATAGTGGTTCCCCATTATCACAAGCCGTTTGTGCTGCCATACCAGCCTGAGAACCATATTCCCAACAATATTTTATACTTGAAAGCCCTTTTCTACTTTGTTTACATTTCCGTTATACTGAGCAAAACATTGCAATATGGGTATGCTGATTCAGTTCTTTCCGTTGTTTTTTTATTATGAACCATAAAAAAATAGGACCATCCTAGGCCCTCCTGGTTCCGTAACCATTAAAGTACGGAGACCCCCTTTTCTTAGATCGATCACAACCAGGACATTTTACCTTAGCAGAATTAGGCGGTTTGTAACCTGCTACCTATCAGCCGGTTACGAAGGGCCGAGCAACCTTCATTCCCTGAACGACTTATTGACACACGTACCAGGTGCCTGAGTTCTCTTTTCTTACCGTCCTAATAGGTTCCGTTGGGCCTCTGTTATTAGGGCCTTCTTGCACCATATGAAAAAAATTTTTAGAAATGATTAATTTATTATTATATATAAAAATATTTTATTTATATAAAAAGCTATAATTATATAATATAAATAAATGTCTAATGAGAACAATAGTAAATCCAATCCTTTTTTTCTTAGGTTGCCATACGTTGGACTATATATTACGATCTTGCTTGTATCTGTTTTTTACGTTGTTTAGGTCTAACATTTAGGTCTAGTAGGTGGTGTGGGGGATAGTTCACCACGATCTGTAGCATTATATGGACTACGATCTCTTTAACATTGACTGATAAAATTAAACTTTTAGAAGGTATGGTCTACATTATGAAATTGTCTGGACAGAATAGGGGATTAGTAAAAGTCGTTGCATGTGTGATGCTGTCAGGTGTCGTTCTTGCTAACTCTCTCAGACCGGTGTCGGCGGAGGAATTGGGTGAGGTTTCTTCAACTCAAAATAGCATAGCCGCTAGGGGAAGTACCCCGTCTGTGGGGGACCTATCCTTGCCTACTACTGCTAAGGATGGGGAAGGGACCATCCGTTCTAAGAGATGCTTTAGGTGGTGTTCGGGCGTGATAGTGTTGCCGAGTGGACAAGTTATAAGCGACTGTTCGTGTTTTGGTTTTACACACGATCATGACTGATGAGGTGCATAGGAGATTTATGCCAGGTACCCACACGGGCAGCATCCCGCTGGGGGTGTGAATTTCTGAACTGGGTTTTTGGGGGGATTTCCCCCCATTCGGGGTGCTTTTCCCATGGATTAATATAGTAAAATACATTTTTTATATTAAAATGTAAAACGTATATTTTTGTTTTCTAGCTCTATCCTCCCTTTTTTACCCAGTTCACTATAGTACTTATCCCATTCTTACTCGTTAAAATATGGTAATAAATTTCTATTTCTTTGTTTTTTCTTCTGTTATACTGTATCCATAAAAATTGGAAATTTTATAGAATGGGGGGGATATAGAATTGATGGACCATAATACTTGTACCGCTCTACCGGCTCCTATTTGTGGTAAAAAAGTGGAGAACGATCTCCTAGAGTGGGTACAATATTTACAAAAATAAGAATTATCATACGAGCAAGCCGTTCGAACTGTCGGGCATTCCGTTCTGCATGATAAAAAACTGGGGAAATTCCACCGTTGGAAAGGCTTGGACATGGTTGGCCAACTATGAGGGGGATCAATATCTGGGGCGAAATGGATTATAGAAAACGTGTTTTAGATACTCACAGGGGTCCCATTACTTTTTTCATTCCACGATTACGAGACACCAAGTTCCAGTCCGTTCTAGCCAATCCCTAATTCCGTTATGCTTCCTACTTGTTGGAAAAGCTCGTTTCCCCTCGAACCAGCGGTATATCTCTGGAGGTCATCGCGGGGTAAACAGAGTAGATCCTCGGCAAGAGGACTCCCCGGTCCACCCTTCTTAGGATCCGTGGAGGCAAAGGGAAAAAAATAGCCATTTACATAGTAATGGGACGCAGATGGGACGGTGTATGGGAAATTCTTTATGTTGGATACGGTCCACCTGAAACGTTAGACACCTGGAACCAGGTTTTCGAAAATCTTCGCTCACGGGGTTTATCATTGGTTCCTTTAATCGTGACCGACGCTCACCCCGGCCTTAGAACAGCTGTTCGTGTTTATTATCCTACATCGGATTGGCAACGATGTATTGCCCATTTCTTTAGGAATCTGCGGGATGCCGCTGAGGGGGACTCTTTTCCGTCAGAGATACTCTTTGAGAGGATGCACAAAGAGGTTCTGGAATCCCCGGATCGTGAAACGGCCTATGCAGTTGGCATGAGGATCTGCAAGGATTATAAAGACGTGGCCCCGAAAACGGTAAAAATATTGCGAAAGGGTCTGCTCGATATCACCACCCACCTTAACGCATTGAAAGAGGCAGTTCATGCCAAAACCGAGGTATGTTCCGTTACGTCGTGAGAAGTCACGGAAGAGGACCTACTTACTATCCGGGCGGGTATGCGGTGTTATGTTATAGACGGGAGGAATCTAATCTAGGCGCTTATACGGAACTTGAGAGGTCGTCGCACGGACGCCTAGCCGTCGCCAGGCGTAATAATAGCCGATGATAACTGAGGCCTCCGTGCACGAAGTCGGATGGATCAGCCCATAGTAACTAGGAAGTCTTTGTAATGAAGATGGAGTGAAGGAGCTGAATTGTCGTGCCCGAAACAAGGATGGGAACTGTTAAAAGGAGACTCAAACATGGATAAGGCAATATCAGATCAGAACTCTGCTAAGCACAATATACAGCAAACAGAAGTACGGCTAGCATGGCGCCAGGTAAAAAAGAAGGGCGGAGGTCCAGGGATCGATGGACAAACGATTGCAGAATTCGAAAGCAATCTGAACAACAATCTGTATGTCATTTGGAATCAAATGTGTGCAGCAGGTTCCTACTTCCCATCCGAAGTCAAACAAGTGGATATTCCGAAGCCTGACGGCAGCGAAAGACCGCTCGGGATTCCCACTGTGGCGAACAGAGTTGCCCAGACAGTCATCAAGAACAGACTAGAACCTTATCTGGAGCCCCATTTCCAGGCCTCATCTTATGGATGTCGCTCGGGAAAGTCAGCTATTCAGGCCGTACAGTCCTGTCGAAGAAACTGTTGGACTCATGACCGGGGGGTAGATCTTGATATCAAAGGGTACTTTGACCACATTTCGCATGAGTTAATGATGCAGGCTCCCCGCCTTTTTACTGGGGGGGACAAAGTAACATTGCTCTATTGCGAAAGATGGCTAAAAGCGTTTGTTCAAATGCCAGATGGAACCAGCCAACAAGTGACAAAGGGCACACCGTAGGGCGGGGTCGTCAGTCCACTGTTGGCAAATCTATTCTTGCATTGTGTAAACGACTGGTGGATGAAAAACCATCACCCCTCCATTCCATTCGGGAGATACATGGACGGTATAATATATCATTGTAAGAACAAGCATCAGGCTGAGTATCTTCTTGATGAAATTAAGAAGAGAATGTCCCGATGTCATCTGGAATTACGCCCATTGGCACTTGTTAGATAGTAAGATGGGGCAAATAAGAGAGCCGTATAACGAGAGAGTGTTACGTACAGTTCTGTAGTAGGCTCGGCTGAGAGATGCCGCCAAGTCTACTTGACTATCAGGGGTTAGAGGATCTGATTTATGGTAGAAAGGGTTGTGATACAATATGTAACCATAAGTAAAATTTTTACATGGTGAGGAGACATAAAATAATGACATTTTTTCAATCCATAGTTCGTATGATCAGGCGACGGCCACAAGCCTACATAGGGTTGATGTTGAATACGGTGATCACCTCAGCGGTTACGTTTGCTTATGCAACATTTGTGTTTCATCCTCAGTTACAGATGGTTCTGCATGAGGCAAAAATACTATTTATGATTATGTTCAGTATGCTGATATTTTGTTCCTTTTTTTCCCTGTTTTATTCTTTGCTCGTCCTTTATAAGGAGAGACAAGAACAATTTGGGATTTTTTTACTTTTGGGTATGAAATCCCAATACTTGCGGGTCATGCTGGTCTCGGAAACCATGCTCATCGGTTGTTGTTCCATTGGGATGGGAATTTTGTTGGGTATGGGTTTGAATACGATTTTAGTATACTTCATTGATACTACTATCAGATATTTAGAATTAAAATACCATTTCTCCCTGAAGGCTTTGGGGGTCACGGCGATTTCTTCCTTGCTGTTGTTTCTGTTAGCGGCTGTGGTGATGCCATCCCGTATCCAGGGTCGTAATATCATTCGGTTCATTCAAGGTGGGAGGGGGGGTGCAGGTTATAAATCAAATCCTTCTATAAGTGCTTTCCGTGCTGTGATATCCTTTCTTTCCCTAGGGTCCATGGCTGCTATTTGCGTTTTCTTGCCCCTTAATATTTTTGGTAATCCTCCGGGTTCGGTTGTGTTCACGTTTTCCATCTGCCTATTCCTGACCTTAATAGGTAGTTATCTGTTTTATCGTGAGGGTAGTGTATCATTGGCAAGTTTTTTTAGATGGAATAGAAATTTTTCTTGGAAGGGGGTTCGTTTGCTGTGGATAGGTAATACGGTCTATCGATTACGTGATAATGCCCGTTTCTTTTTTCTCGTTTCCATGTTGTTTATGTTTGTATTCACTTCAGCTAGTGCGGTTTCCTTCATCAAACGGGGAGTGGATAAGATACAAGATAGCGGCTCCGTCCCTGACTTGAAAATCATGCCTGAGTTGGTTTATTCTATAAGTGATAGGAAGAAAATCGCCCCTCACGAGTGGCATGAATTTGGAACATTGGATCAACTTCTTCGAAGCGGTGGCTTATTGCGTGTCAATTCGAACCTGTTGATACTTACCAGGGACAAAAATCCCTATCCTGGTCTTCCCTTATCGGGAGGGACGGAGGAACATCGATCCATAGAAGACGGGGAGGACAAGGCTCCCAATTTCAGGAATCAAACTAAACTTAGGGAGCTCACGGGGGGCCTTTTCTTAAAAGCCAGTGATTATAACGCAATGGCACAAAAATCTGGGAAGCCTACTCTATCTCTTGGTTCTCATACAGCAGCTCTGTTATGTAATGATCCAGGTTGCGCGAGGGACAAAAGGATAGCCTCCAATCTGCTACCCGAATATTTTAGGGTCCAAGAAAGAAAATACTTATCCAATGCCAGTCTCGTGTTACCCTGGTATTCTATCCCCCAGTGGGTTCTAGGGGACAAAATGTTCGATGAAGTTTCCCGATGCCCCGGAATTCATAAATTACAGAATGCCAACTATGTGGTGCCACAGGGGAAAATGAGCGCTCGAATGCTCGAGGCCCTTATGAAGGCTGAGTGGATGGGTCGTGATGGACACCGTCCTTGGTCTGGGATGGGTGTTGTGCACAATAGGGTTTCAACACTTGAAGGTATATGGCATGTGGTCTTTGTCTTCATTTCAGTTCTGATTGTAGCTCTTGTTTTTGCCATCGTTGCAGCCAATTTTTTATTGCTCCGTATTTATACGGATATGGAGGGTATGCAAAGGCAATTCATCAACCTATTACGGATTGGTTTTTCTAGCATTGATTTGAGGAAATCTATCACAAAGCAAATCTCCTTGATCTTCTTTTTGCCCTTGTCCTTTGCTACCACCTTGACAGTTTTTGCACTCTGTTACGGAGTTCGATTTCTGGACTTTATAACATTTGGAAAAGCTGGAGATCAAATTTTTCTGATAGCCCTAACTGCTTCGTCGGAGACTTTAGCTATGTTTCTTGGTATACAAGTTATCATGTTTTTCCTAGTACGTGCATGGATATTCAATAAATTTAATAATATGAATAAACAATGGTTGTAGTTTCTGAGTTAAGAATGTTGGGAAGCCAGTCTGTCCTTTGGGACCGTGCAGTTTCTTGTGGGGAATGCCCTATCTATGAATCTAGTCTCACCTTTTCGTAAAGCAATTGAGTGACATAATAACATTTTGTTATGACACTGTTCCTGTTTTGGTATCCCAGGGGTATTTATCTTATTTCATATGAATTTTTATAAAATTTTTACTAGGTCCTTGCGCGGAAGACGAACATTGTGTTGTAGTAAGATCCATCCTGTTTATGGTACGTACAAAAACAACAAAAAATCCGTAATGTTGACAACATTACGGATAAGATGGAACAAGGTTCCATTACCATTACCATGGACAAAGCGATCTGATCAACAAATAGGGCACGATCGCACGATCTGCAGTGAAAAAGAATGAAGCGTTATTATGTAAAAAGGGGATGACTCATGCCCCCTACCTCTGATAGAATATTGATCATCAACAAACAATAAACTCAGAGGAGGGAAAACATGAGCATCCACACCCATAATACAACATTATCAGGAAAAATCAATATCCAAAAAGAAGAGTCATGGATAGCTAGAAATTCGATGAAGATAGGCGACCGATCCATTGACTCCCCGTATTGTGGAAAAACACTGAAAAGTACGTGTCCCTTCTGTCATAGCCATAATGTCTTAATAGATGAGAAACTGATTCTAACCGATAGGACCATAATGGCAATAGCAAACGAGAAGCTGGCCCTAGCCAACGAGACAATGGCAATGGCAAACGAGAAGCTGGCCCTAGCCAACGAGACAATGGCAATGGCAAACGAGAAGCTGGCCCTAGCCAACAAGGCAACGGCAATGGAAGCAGGGAATAAGGACACAAAATGGTCTGCGGTAGCCGGTGAGATTGGGAAATTACATAGTACGAATCCGTCCCCTGCCCCCCAAGAAACGGAACCCAACCCACTGATCGAGGATTCTCCATCCATAACTTTGCGTGACGGAAAAGATAAAGGTCCGGGGAATGCACGATCCGAAGGGGATGGATATCATCAATTGCACGATCCAAAAACTCGGGATCGATTCTTACGTGCTCAACGTTTTTTCGATGATCTCAAGGAGGGAATTACCTCATGGGGTCCCAAGGAGTGGGAGGAATCTAGGCATCTGATTGAGAAACTGCTATTATTGTGTTGTCCATCGAACCACAAGGAAAAGACGAAGGATTCCCTTCCCCTGGACGATATTACTAGCCTCATGTTCCATCACGACGGTGGTAGTATTTTGGTGCGGGCGCTGATTGGATTGTTAAAAAACGCATGGATCCCAGAGATAGACCCTCTAACCGACCCAAAGAATTGGAAACCCGTTGTCGAGGACCTATGTAACTTACGCATGCGTGTAGATCGAACCCTCCATTGTCTGAAATATCCCCAGGATGAGGGGAATGGGGTCTATCATCGCGGATATAGCACACTGTTTGGGGAACTAGATCTAGAGGTTCCTAGGACAAGATGGGAATTTTCACCGTACTCGTTACCACGTTATCAGAGTGCAAAGAATACCCTCAAAGATTTCGTTTATCGTCTTTATCTTCCGGGCCTCTCCTTGCGAAAAATTAGTAAACTATTGGAGGAAGGATTCAACCTTCGGACGCCCCCGGAAACGCTTTCGCAGTGGTTGCAACCTTATTACAACGATGCTATACAATATTTCGAAAGGGATCTGAGCACGACAGTATATACAGCCATAGGTATGGATACCCTCTTTGTTCCCATTCGGGAGGAGGGTCGTTATGTTTCGAAGGCGATCGCAGTCAGCACGGGTATCACGGCGGAGGGGAGGCGGGATATAATAGGGATCACCCCCTCGCCTGATGAGAATGTTGAATCCTATGATCAGCATATAGGGAAACTAAAGGAACGGGGCCTGAATGTCAACGATATACGTATCGTTACCACAGATGGGCATAGGGCTTTTCCCTTAGTTGTACGCAAGCATTTTCCTCACCATACGGTTCACCAACGATGTTACGTTCACGCGATTCGTAACATCATGAATGCAGCTCCTAAAAGTATGAAGAAGGAAATGGCTAAGGACGCTTCTTACGTCTTACGGTCTGGGGATATGAGACAGGCACTAGAACGGTGGTCTGAGTGTGCAGGGAAGTATCGGTTTGGAAATAAGGCGACGTGCGAAGCATGGGAAAGGCTCAGTCCTAAAAAAATCTCCCTGAGCTTACAAGCGGCATCCATAACCCAAAACCCCATACTTCTGCCCTATATACTGTCCACGAACTACACGGAATCGCTGAATGCTTTGTTTCGTGAGAGAACGAATAGCAAAAAAGGTGGATTCGTTGGTCTTGAGGTAGCGATGAAGGAATTGATGCTTACCGCTTTCTATTGGGTGGGGAAACAAAAAGAAAACCCCAACCCATTGCCTGTCGAGGATCTTCTTTCGATCCCTGCTGACTACGAGTCCGAAATTTCGAACGGAGAACCTCTCCCCACCACGGCTTATGACTTTCATCCCCTCTTATACACGGAACAAGGGCAGGGTTGTATGGACGATGTCCATACCCTTGATTTCTAGCTAGCACCTTTCGGGGAAAATCCGTCTAAGGCGCCACGACGGTTTTTCCCCGGGAAACTCCCTCCATCCGACGAGTTCTTCCACGGAACGGAGGTACCATATTCCTTCTCAAGAATCCCACCGCCTAGTTCTGGGGGTAACCTATGTGGTACAATCCTTCCAGCATCAGACTGGGTATCCGCCGCCCATCTCAATATCCATTATACCCCTAAATCTCGCAACGGTCTGTCCAGCCCGTCATTTTCTGAATTTACAATAAATTCGTGATTAAAGGAAACACCTTATAAATATAAGATAAATACCCCTGGGATACCAAAACAGGAACAGTGTCATAACAAAATGTTATTATGTCACTCAATTGCTTTACGAAAAGGTGAGACTAGATTCATAGATAGGGCATTCCCCACAAGAAACTGCACGGTCCCGTCCTTTAGTCCCCTTGTATTTTTATCCATAATAAGGAAGATTATACAGCAAGGACAGATGGCTTCTCCATTATCTCTTAACCATGTTTTTAAACCTAATAATCTAATAATATATAATTACCATGAGTTTATGTATAATAATATAAATAAACTGTTTATATATGAAATTTATTATGAAATATCGTGCTGATCTATTTCCTGGGGGGCACTGAATGAAAGAGCGGTTACTATTAAATAATGTTTATTAAATTTTATTATAGGTTATAGGTTGGGGGAGAACTAAATTTCGGGAACGTATGTTTTGGGCGGGTAATTGTTTGGATTGTTCCTTTCCGCTTATTATGTAAAGAATGTTGTCTCCTCCGGTTCCGTGGTTAGCGTAAGCGAATATCGAAGATGGTACCAAGGAAGTACCCTGGTTTCGGACTTGTTTATGATTATCTTACGTGAAACATTATATTTTGTTTATATAAATATTATTATGTAATATCAATATCAATAAACAGAATTTGGGGGTAGAGTAGTGCTTGCAAATGGAAGGGGGTTGTTCGCACTCCCTGGTTCCCTTATTCCAGTAGGCGTTGGGCGGTTCGAAATCCGTTACCTACCAACCCGGACCCGAAGGGCTCAGAGATCACCTTCATTCCCTATAGGGTTCCTTGGCACATGCACTTCGTACGGATGTTGTTCCGCATTCCCTCATAGAGCTATGGGGGAATTTTTGTGTGGAAATTTCGATAATTCCCTTAGGGGTAGACGGGGCAAGTGGTGCCGCGAAAAATTTTTTCGGCAGGGGGCTTGCTATTTTTTCCTGTAGCGCCTATCATAGATGCTGGGCGTTAGCACTCGATGCGAATGAGTGCTAACAGCAGAGAAAGAATGTCGAAATGACGTGGGTGGATTGCGAAATTTCCTGTTAGGAGGCGATGCGCAATGTTCAGGCCGTTAGAAGATCGTGTCATTATCAAGCCGCGCAAGCAGGAGGACAGGACAGCAAGTGGGATTGTGCTGCCCGAGAATGCAAAGGAAAAGCCTGTTGAGGGTGATATTGAATTCGCGGGTCCAGGTCGTATGGACGACAAGGGGAAGCGTATTCCCATGGACGTTAAGGTAGGGGACCGCGTCATCTATTCGAAGTACGCGGGTACCGAGTTCAAACAGGGTGATGTAGAATACTTAATTCTCAAACAAAGCGACATTTTGGCCATTGTTTCTTCTGGGAAATAGTCCCATACAGAGGAACGTTGTTCCTGGCGTTACCTTGGTAGTGTAGCCGATACGGCCAGTTAATGTGGATGGTTTTCTCACACAAGGAAGGGAGAGATGCATCGATGGCAAAGACGGTACTTTTTGGGGAAGATGCACGGCGTGCGCTACTGGAGGGTATCGATGCTCTGGCGAACCCTGTGAGGGTCACGCTGGGTCCTAAGGGTCGTAATTGTGTTCTTGAAAGGAAATATGGTTCCCCGCTGATCACCAACGATGGCGTAACCATTGCCAAGGAGATCGAGATTGAGTGTTCTGCACAGAACGCGGGGGCACAGTTGGTTAAGGAGGTAGCCACAAAGACGAACGATGTGGCTGGGGACGGTACCACAACGGCTACTGTTTTGGCACAGGCTATCATTCGTGAAGGTCTTAAAAACGTGGCTGCTGGTGCGAATCCCATGATCCTTCGCAAGGGAATTGAGAGGGCCGTGGAAGCTTGCGTGTCGGAAATCAAACGACTCTCTCAGCCGATCGAGGGTCGTGAGTCAGTAGCGCAGGTGGCTGAAATTTCCTCTGGTGACGGTAAGATTGGTGAATTGATCGCTGAGGCCATGGAGTCGGTGGGTAAAGATGGTGTCATCACCGTGGAGGAGTCCAAGGGTTTCCAAACGGAGATGGAAGTTGTAGAGGGTATGCAGTTTGATCGTGGTTATATATCCCCTTACATGATCACCGATTCTGATAAAATGGAGGCAACCCTGGATGACCCCTACGTCCTTATTACGGACAAAAAGATTGGGAACATACAGGAAATCCTTCCATTACTGGAGAAGGTCGTACAGAAAGGTAAGCAATTGCTGATCATCGCAGAGGATGTGGAAGGCGAAGCCTTGGCAACCTTGGTGGTCAACAAGATACGTGGTACCTTCACCGCAGTTGCGGTAAAAGCACCTGGGTTTGGTGATCGCCGTAAGGCGATGTTGCAGGACATCGCGATCCTCACCGGTGCGCAAACGATATCGGAGGAAGTGGGTCGTGATCTAAAATCGGCCTCCTTGGAGGACCTAGGGCGAGCACGTCAGATCCGCGTGAATAAAGACGACACGATCATTGTGGACGGCAGTGGGGACAAGTCGGATATCGGCGCACGGATTAGTGATATTCGTAAGCAGATCGAGGTTTCCACCTCCGACTTCGACAAGGAGAAATTGCAGGAGCGTTTGGCAAAACTTGCTGGCGGTGTAGCGGTGATCAAAGTGGGTGCCGCGACGGAAACAGAGTTGAAGGAGAAAAAGCTGCGGATTGAGGATGCACTCAACTCGACACGCGCCGCTGTGGAAGAGGGTATCGTGTCAGGTGGTGGCACATCCTACGTTAATGTGTTACCAGCCGTAGGGGAGTTGTTAGACTCCATGCCTGAGAGCGATGAGCGTACTGGTGTGGCTATTATATGTCGTTCTCTAGAAGAGCCGATTCGCCAAATTTCTTCCAATGCGGGTCTTGAAGGGTCCGTGATTGTCGAGAAAATGAAACAACAAAAAGAGGGCGTTGGTTTCAATGCACTTACCAATGAGTGGGTGCAGATGATTGATGCGGGTATTGTGGATCCTGCCAAGGTTACGCGTTCCGCACTACAAAACGCTGCTTCGGTAGCCGCCATGGTACTTACCACAGAGGCCCTTGTGGTCGAAAAACCCGATGAAAATAAAGGTAGCAACCCTTCCCCTGATGCAGGTGGCGGTATGGGTGGTATGGGTGGCATGGGCGGTATGGGTGGTATGGGCGGCATGATGTAGTAGGGTTTGTCCTTTTAATCGGACCTCCCTGTGACTACGAAGCCCCTGAGTTGTGTGTGTCTTTAACCATTTTCTCACGAAAACGTAGTAAGATACCTATCTATTGGGTTCTTGCTACGTTTTTTGTTTCCCGGGGGTTGGGAGGAGTGGTGATTTTTTGTTCCAATGTCTTTTTGTTACCATGGGGGTTGTTGTATAGAAGGGATTTTACGATCGTTTAAGGTTGTATGATGTTAGGGGGATAAACACGTTGACAGGAAGAGAGACAGCAACCCCTAGATGGAATGGGCTAGAGGGTTTTCGAACCGACCATCCCTTGGATTATCATATTCAATTGGCACAGGAGAAATCTGCGTTGGACAAGGGGGATAGGTTGCCCCGCTGGAAGTTTTGGTGTGTGGCCGGTGTAGCCGTTTTCACCTTTTTTATTGGTGTAGTCTTGGGTTTGGAACCCCTTCGCTCTGCTGTTTTTTCCTCCTTGTGGGATGGTACCAGCGGGCCATCGTTTCAGTGGACGGAAACGAAAATGCAGCGTGTTTCACCTTCCCCACCATCCGCAGGTTCATTTGCCAGATTCTCGGGAGGTAGGGAGCCATTATTCTCCCCAAACGAGGGGGAGATCTTGGCAGGTACGGTAGGAAAGACAGAGGGTTCAAAAAATAATTCAGAATATTACAATAATTATGGGTCATCCCGGAGGGGAAATCGGGTAGGTAGAGGGTCATTGAAACAGACTGATGTCAACCATAATCCTCGGGTTCAGGAGGGAGAAAACAGGGATAGGGAAGATGTTGATCATGGGACAACCGCTCGGCTGGAGGATAAAGGGGAGGGAGAGGACGAAACGTCCATATTTTCAGGGGAGGAAGGGAGTATTTTCTCTCTTGAAGAAACAGTGGTTCCTTCCCAAGGGGAGGAACCACTATGGCCGCATGCGGTGTTGTGTCGGTTTGGAAGCCAGGGAGCGAATGATGACACTGGATGTGCGGGGTGGGAATGTTTTCCCCCCCGGGACTGTTACGATGGGAACGGGAGAGTGGAAAATGGGATTGTGTTGGGGATGATGATTCATCGACAGGTACATAAACATTTTTCATCCCCCATCAATGTGTGTATGGATAGGGGGAATTTTATGGGCAAGGGGAAATTTTTGCATTAACGGAATCATTTTCGTTCAGGAACAGGGCTCCGGATCTATAGGATCTAGGGGTTTTTCCTGCGTCCAATTCCATTGCCCTAGGGAATTATTGTTTGATGCCCTCATGTTTCATTGGTAATCCTAAGAACGTTGCTCTAGACTAAGTCATGTTTTCCCCTTTATGATGAGGGAAAGAAATGGGGGGGTTGTTCATAGATTTTGCACAAGTTACAACGGAAGGAATGGTTTTGGCGGGGTTGCAATGGTTGAGAAGTAGGTGGTGAGTAGAAGCCCTATGTCAGATAGGGGTGTGGCCTGGATACGCTGGGGTTTGTGGGCTAATCTTTTCCTTTATATCGTTTTTGCTGCGACTAAGTGTGGTGTGGGTTTTTGGGCCCATGCGGAGTCGATTTTGGCCGATGGTTTTAATAACACCTCTGATTTATTTCTATCTGTGGCCATGTTGATTGGTTTCCGGGTGGCTCAACGCCCTGCTGATGAGCATCATTCCTTTGGTCATCGGCGTGCGGAGACGATTGCGGCCCTGATAGCGGCTTCTTTTATGGCGATTGCGGCCCTCCAAGTGGTTGTTTCTTCTCTTATGAACTTGGGCGGGAATTCAGATCCCCCCCATGCGGTGGCTCTTCCGGTTTCTGCTGCGTCGTTAGTTCTCATGACCGTGTTGGCTAGTGTCAATACCTATTTGAGCCGTAGGACCCATAGCGAAATTTTGCGTGTGATTTCTCATGACAATCGTTCGGATGCTCTCATTAGTGCAGGTACTACCTTTAGTCTCTTCATCACACAGACGACAAACCTGACTTGGGTAGATCCATTGGTAGCTATAGGGGTGGCTGTTATGGTTGCGCGTACAGCGGTAATAGTAGGCGCCCCTGCCATCGATTCGCTGATGGATGGTTTCGATCAAGAAAAGTTGCATCGTATTCGTCAACGGGTCGCAGGGGTGGATGGTATCCTGTGTGTACGTGAGTTGCGTGCCCGGTCGCATGGTAAATCCGTATGGATCGAGGTTACAGTGGGTGTGGATCCCAACTTGTCCGTATTGGAAGGTCATCGGCTTACGGAACATGTGGAGGAGTCGCTGTTAGGGTACGAAATGATAGAATATGTGCATGTACATGTGGAACCCGAGTGGTAGACATGGTATATTTCAGGTGAAAAGGGTTTTTCAAAAGGAGAGAGGGATAGATTGTTGGAGTACCTATCGAACGAAATCATTGTCGTACTCAATTTTGGAGGGCAGTATAGTCAACTGATTGTGCGAAGAATGAGGGAACTGGGGGTTTATAGTGAACTTTTGCCTTGTTACGCGCATGTTGATCCGGTGAAGCGTCCTTTCATCCGTGGTGTGATTCTTTCGGGCGGTCCCCACCGTGCTACGGATGAGGATGCCCCCCGTTGTGAGGAATCCTGGTTCGAGTTGGGTGTGCCCATTTTGGGAATTTGTTATGGGAACCAGTTGATGGCCCATTATGCCGGAACCCCCGTCCAATGTGGGAGACAGTGTGAATATGGAGCTGCCCAAATGGAGGTTGCGGAGGGGGGATGGTTGTCCGGTTTTCCGTCACCGCAAACGGTTTGGATGAGCCATGCAGATGCTGTTTGTGAGGTCCCAGAAGGTTTTCGGGTGGACGGGTCTACAGCGGATGTCCCCGTTGCTGCTATGAGCTGTGAGGAGCGGAAATGGTATGCGCTCCAGTTTCATCCCGAGGTGCGTCAAACAGAACATGGTAAGGAGATTCTAAAGCGTTTTGCGATGGACATTTGTCAATGCCGTGCCGATTGGCAGGTAGGGAATTGGATTGACGATACCCTGGCATCTATTCGCACTGAGGTGGGTGGGAACAGAGTCCTTTGTGCACTGAGCGGGGGGGTGGATTCGACGGTTACTGCTACCCTGGTGAGGCGGGCTGTGGGGGATCAGTTGGTCTGTGTCTTGGTGGATCATGGACTTCTGAGGCAGGATGAGGTAGTAGAGGTAGTGGAAAATTTGCGACAGGTCCAGATTCAGGTCCGGGTGATCGATGCCAAGGATCTTTTTTTGCAGGTTTTGCACGGGGTTACCGATCCCGAGGAGAAACGGAAGAGAATCGGTATGGCGTTTGTGCAGGTCTTTGAAGATTTTATCGATAAGGGAGAGCATGCCTGTGATTTCCTTGCACAGGGGACCTTATATACGGACGTCATCGAGTCCGGGGCAGTGAACGGGGCTGCTAGTATCAAATCCCATCATAACGTGGGTGGTTTGCCTAGGAATATGCAGCTGAGGTTGTTGGAGCCCTTGCGGAGTTTGTTTAAGGATGAGGTACGCGTTTTGGGTGATGTGTTGGGCATACCTAAGGCTATGACAAGAAGGCAACCCTTCCCAGGACCGGGGTTGGCTATTCGGATTTTGGGGGAGGTTACGGAGCAGAAATTAACCCTCCTACGTCAGGCTGACGTGATTCTAAGGGAAGAAATTCTGCATTCAGGTCTGTCTGCGACCCTGTTTCAGTGGTTTGCAGCTCTCTTGGATGTAAGAACGGTGGGTGTCAAGGGGGATAGTCGTACCTATGGTCAAACAGTAGTTTTGCGGGCTGTGGTTTCAGAAGATGGAATGACAGCCGATTGGGCGCATCTTCCCTATGATTTGCTTGGGAGGATATCTACCCGGATCAATAATGAAATTGATGGGATCAACCGCGTTGTATATGATATTACCTCTAAACCACCCGGAACTATTGAGTGGGAATGATCTATATCGTTGGAATAGGGTGATCATTTCAATTTCCCCTAATGAGTTGGGGGGACGGTAGTGGCTCATAGATAGACGGTATCCTAATGATCGTTTGTGAATAGACCATTATTTTTAATATTTGGTCTATTTTTTATGTTTAATAAGGATATAACATTGTGTATATAAATGATCCGTCCTATTGTATTTATGGTAATATAGGAATAACTATTTTTATATTTTTTACATGAATGAGTAACGGGGGTTCCATCCTAAATACAACGTTTTTTCTACAAAATAGGTAAGGTTTACGGATTTCAATAGATAAGGGGTAGGAAGATCCTAGTCCTTATCTATGTTTTCATATAGTTTTTGTAATTTTATTAATTCTATCGTGTAGTCTAACACCTTCGTGAATCTTTTGCTGTGGATCGGGTTCTCTGCATAAAGAAACCTCCCCATTGTATTGAATTCTGTTCGGTGTGCCATACTGTCGCAGGCCTTGTCGCCAACTGTGTTTTTGTTGTTGTCCTCGATAAAGTCAGGTAATGGGTTGAAAACGGGGAGAAGGGATTGTATCTCACTTGGATCAGGTCTCACAAGCATATGAAGTATCTTGTTCGAAGTAGATAGAGCCATGATTCTCATATTCCTACCTTTTTCCTGTTGTGGGGAGGTGGTCCAGAAAGGGTCTTAGCAGTTTTTTCAAACCTCTTCTCCACGACGGCTTTTCTTTTTTAGGGGATTTCCTTTCCCTATCTGCCTACGAAGGACAACCATTCCCCCTTGCCCTTCTCCCCGGGTTGGTACGTGGAGGAGTCGGGGGTTTTGCCACCAGGGCACCGATCGATCCTTCCATTCTTTCCCCTCTTGAACCCACTTACCCTTTTTTTACTGGGATTCTCCTTTCTTCCCATCCTATCGGTTGGGTGTATATCGATCGTACGTTCCTTAGCCGCCTCCCTTACCTCATGGCAGTTGTATCCCCCATCGAAATACAGGGTCTTGTCGTCCTCTGGTGCATGGTTGGATCTATAGTGGACCCCAAAATCCTTATCGGAATGAAGTGCCCCTTGGGTATTCACATGGGTGATCATACTCAATTCCTTCTCCTCATCACGAGCCTCGACAAGGTTACAAACATACCCTCTACATAATTGCTTACCCTTGACACGACCTTGGGCGTCTGGATCGAAGGGACTTTGCAGACTGCCTGATGGCAAAGTAGAACGTACCATGAGTTTCTTTTGCCCTTCCTGTTCAACCTCCTCGGTTTGCTCCCCTGTCACCCTTTGCAACAGTATATGAGCTGGGGTGGATTGGAACTTCTTATATGGGTTTCCAAAGTCTTTGAGAGCCAGGCAAATCTCTAGTAGCGTTGCTCTCTGTTTCATCTTATCCGTTGGGTGGTGATCCGCTGGGAGGAGGAGGAAGGATCTATAAGAACGGGCCTGAGCTCCGTTCACATCGGCCATCCTACAATCGGGTTGCAAGAAGATTTCCCATTCGGAAGGAAGGGGAAGGGCAAGTTGGGCCATCGTACGGACCACAATCCTGATCACCAAGAAAATCAACATATTGCGGCTCAGTTTTCTGATACAGCCGTCGATAAGGGTTGAATCCATCCGATAAAAACTGGGGTCCATACCCACGATCCCCATCATAAATTGGGTGAAGTCGGAGTAGACTTGTTCCTTCACCTTATAGTCTGTAGTTTCCTCATAGATATTGAGGCGATTTCGACTCTCATATAGTGTTCTTTCGCCCATGAGTGGTTTACCTTTTGTACCACCCAATGCCTCAAAGAGAGGGCCTTCGCGTGGGATTTGATTGAACAGCATACGGTCGCTGCATCGTAAGATCTCCTTAATTATGTCTAAAATCAATGGTATAAGTATATATTTGCATGGTCTCCCTTTGGTATTGTGGTAATCACCGTATCTCTCCATGTATGAGGATGCATATTTGGTGAAAAACAGGCCAAGTAGGATATGAATGAATTCTAAATCAGTAGGTTGATGGTGACCCACCATGGATAATATACGACTCTGCAAGGAAGCTTCCGTTTCCTCTGTTTCATAGTTATTGGGTATTGTGTTACAATGTTGGGAAGCCATCGATCCTCTCATCTCCTTATATTTTTTTCCTGGGTAAGGAAGATTATACAACAAGGACCGATGGCTTTTCTATTGTCTCTTGCCATGTTTTAACCAACAAGATTTAATGATCATGGATTAATACATAATAATCTAAATAAACTGTTTATTACGAAATATCGTGCTGTGCTTTTTTCCTAAAAGGTATTGTGTGAAAGGGTAGGTACAATCAAATAATCCTACTATATTTATTAAATTTTATTATAGATCGGGGAGGGAACCAAATTTTGGAAACCAATGTCCTGGGCAGTACTTGTCGAATCGTTCTTTTCCGCGGTAGCACCGGGTCTTATTTCCCGCCCAAGGTCCGAAGGGTGGAAATCCCGAAGCCAGACGGTGGGAAGAGACCTCTCGGAATACCCACAATAGGAGATAGGATAGCCCAGACGGTAGTTAGGAACCGACTCGAACCCCTTCTGGAACCACGCTTTGTTTCCGATTCTTACGGATGTCGCCCGGGGAAATCTGCCTTGGAGGCGGTAGATAAGAATAGGAGACGCTGCTGGAAATATGCCTGGGGGATTGATCTTGACATAAAGGGATTCTTTGACAATATACCGCATGACCTGCTCATCAGAGCATTGGAGCATTGTGGCATTGATAAAAGAATGCTCCGTTATTGTGAGAGATGGCTAAAAGCCCCGGTGCAACTACCCGATGGAACTATCGAAGAAAGGACTAAGGGCACACCACAAGGGGGTGTAATAAGTCCCCTACTGGCCAATTTGTTCCTGCACTATGCCCTAGATCGATGGTTGCAGGAACATCATCCAGATATTGAGTTTGAAAGATATGTGGATGACGTGATCCTTCATTGTGAAAATCAAGCCCAAGCTGAAAATCTTCTGAAAGAATTGCAACAGAGAATGGCTCAGTGTGGTTTGGAGCTGCATCCGAGAAAAACCAAAATCTTCTACTGCAAGGACGGCTGGAAGACGGGGAAGCACAAAGGAACATCCTTTGACTTCCTGGGGTTCACGTTTTGCCCGCGTCAGGCCGTAACCCGCGTGGGGAGAAGAAGGTTTCTGGGATACAATCCAGCCATCAGCCGAAAATCGAGGAAGAAGATAGCGAAACGGGGGAAGGAAATAAGAAAACACGTGAGGCCAGACATGGAATTGCATGAGGTGGCGGAAATGTCCAATCCCATGTTTAAATCTGAAGCTAATTTGAATTAACTTCTCAATATACATTTTTAAAGTTAAAATATTAATATTAATTATGTAATTATATTATTTTATGTAATTATATTATTTATAGAAGCGAAGGAAAATAATTAGAAATTTCGATTGTGGTCCCCTTGTTATTCTGAATGTAATTTATTTTTAAATATAATTATAGGGGGGTGGTTGTTCACAGGTGCTTAGGTCAGATTCAGAAGGGACATGGCGGTCACATGGATCGCAAGGTGTAACGAATCTCCTCCCTTCGCCGGATCACTGGCGGCTAGGATGGTATCCTTTATTGCCCTATATTGTGGATGTCAATGCGATATTGATGAGGGAATCTGTTCGAATGATCGAAAATCACTGAACATATAGATTGGAGATGTTTTTTTGAAAACGCACCCCATGAAAAAGCTTGCGATCGTATCTGTCGTTTCCTTGTTTAGCACTACCCCCTTGATTTCAACAGCCAACTTAGTTCAAGCATCCCCCGGTGGGGGGCAACTTACCTTATCAGAAAACTCAATGCATGATATGCTACCCCCTGAATGGATAGACCCTGAATCAGGATTAGGGACGATTGAGATAACGGAACAAGAACTTTCCCGTGATGTATCCGAACCTATAATAAAACACATGAAACAACCACCCAATGAACAATTATCAGAAAAGTTGAACGAAAAAGGTATGAAAGCGGATATTCAAAGTGCCCGATTGTTCAAACTGGTTCCAACAACAGATACCCCCGAAGAAATACGGAATGGTTTGAAGGATTCCCCTCTGTCTGCCTACTTTATAGGGTATGCGATTGTGGACAAGGAAAGCGAGCAAAAAGTAGGTGCCCTGGTTTCCGCAATTGACGGGCTACTTTCTCCTCCAAACTTCAAAGGTGGAGTGGATAAATGCTCAAGCCGGGCTAAGAGGGGCCTGGATTGGGGGGACGTGGGGGATTGTGCCATAGTGGGATTACTGGGTACTGCCGGACGATCGGGGGCTGCTTATCTTGATAAGAGGACCTGGAAAAAGTTAGCCTATAAAGCAGCACTTCGCGCTGCTGGCAGAGCTCTCGTCCCTGGGGGTGCCTGGATCTTTGTTTTGCAGGGTGGCGCTTGCTTATACTTAAAAGCGTAAAGGGATAAAGGGGATAGTTGTGTTCATCCTTAAAAAATACTTAGCGATATTTTTTTAAATTCAAAAATATGATGTCATTTGGGTGTTAAAAGCCCCCTTCTCGATAGGCCTCTCTGGAGGCCTATTGTTGATGAGGAAGTATTATCCCTAGACATACCTTTTCCCCGGGTAGGCTGACGATGCGATCTTTCACTGCGTAAGGTGGATCACAAGCCCAACTCATTACTTGAGGTTTTAAGGGGGAGAATAGCTGAATGCGGACTGATTCCACACCCAAAGGGTACTATAATATTTTACTGTGTGGTTAGAAATCTCAAGATGATAAGGGACTATATCAGTGTACCTTTTACCTTTCCTGGGCCTCATTTTCAAGCCTCTGGAGGCTATAAATTCAAAAACAGGTGAACCGTTGATGAGATTTGGTTCTGTAGTCAGCGGCAAAGCCACAAGGAAAATGGTGCAGAAGATCAAGCGGCTGAAGATACATCATAGGACAGATCAATGTTCATTTGAACTCATAAATGCATTTGGATGGGTCATTGATCGTTGTCTGATAGACTGGGCGAAGATAAACTCAAGAGATTCACCGAAAGTTGGTCACAGGTCTTACACATTCATCATGGCTATCAAATTTCTTTTTCTGAAACTGTTTGTTCGTTGGACCTGCTAAGAGGAATAGACTTGGAAGGAGGAAGTCGTAGGAAGTCGTACGACATTGATAGTGTCACGTATGTTTCTAAGAGGGTCTTAAAGCCGTGAGGTCGGGGCTTACCCGTAAGAGTGCCCAAGTCCGTATCTGCGAAGGACTCACCTGAAATGATGGTTCTACTCGTTGTTTCGATAAATGCTTAACTCAATTTCGCAGGCATTTGATTACACTGACAGGAAGCTAGTGCCGGAATCTGCCTTGGGATTTTCACCCTCAATTTTTTGAAAATCCGGTCCCAGTTGGTTTCCACTATCATTCCCCTACGGGGCATTAGTTACTTTTCTCCCTCTCATTTCAAGAAAGGTTGTGGTTATTCCTTATGTTGAGCAGGATACTCCTCAGAATGACACCCCTTGCCTTCGTACTGGTCCTCTCTCTCACATCCCTTGTCGACATCCAGGTTACAGCTGAACCTGAGCAGGGAGGATCGTCCGAGACGATTATATCCCTACTATCTATGGGTGGGGATGAATCAGAAACGGATTGGCTAGACCAATTTTCCATATCCAGTCGTTGCAAGAAGGCATTATTCATAGGCATTATATTTGGCGCCCCCATTGGATTTTTGGTTCGTGGTTGGTGGGGTATCCTTGTGGGAGCCGCTATCGGCGTAGTTGTGAGCGCCATAATAAGATGCTTGATTATTGATACATTGTGTCCAGATTGGTTTTTTATATCCGATAGGTACAGGGACGGATTGTTACAGGGTACTATGCTTGGTGCTATGGCAGGTGTTTTGTCCTTTGGTCGCAATATGAGGGGTATTCTTATGGGATCTGCCATTGCGGTAGTTGTGGGTATCGTGTTGGAATACTTCGTTTTTGGTATACTGTGGCCAAATCAATTCCCCATATCTGATTATTGTAAATACATGTTGTTGTTGTCAGTTGCTACAATTGGCTCTGTATCTTTGGCCGGCTGCATTGATAAACATGGCGGTCGTGGGGGTATTCTTATAGGCGCTCTTGTGGGGGCCGTCATGGGTATGGTCATAGGCATAGTAGGTTGCTTTGTTCGTGACATGCTTTTTGGGGCATGATTTTTGGTCTGTTTCGGTAAGGGGGTTATCGGTGTATCTCTCCGAACTGGGATCCTTGAAAAAGGAACGTTCTATTCAAGAAAGGTTGTGGTTATTCTTTATGTTGAGTAGGATACTACTCAGAATGGCACCCCCTGCCTTCGTACTGGCCCTCTCTCTCACATCCCTTGTCTACATCCAGGTTACGGCTGAATCTGAGCAGGGGGGATCGTCCGGAACGATTACATCCCTACTACCTATGGGTGGAGATGAATCAGAAACGGATTGGCTAGACCGATTTCCCATATCCAGTGGTAGCAAGGTGGCATTATTCCTGGGCATTACATTTGGCGCCTTAATTGGATTCCTCGTTCGTGGTTGGTGGGGTATTCTTGTGGGGGCCGGCTATCGTCGCAGTTGTGAATGCCATAATGTCGAGTAGGGCTGGCATCTCAGCCAACCCTCTCACAGAACCACACGTACTACTCTCGCATTATGTGGCTCTTATTGTCCCATCTTAGAGCGTCTAATGTGTCCCAGTGCGCGAACAGGTCCCCGTACTTTCCTCGTATATACTGGATCCACCTACGAGCCTTCCGCATGCTGCCGAGCTTCTTATACTTCTTTCTAGCCCATTGG
Organism: Pasteuria penetrans; assembly: GCF_900538055.1. Lineage (NCBI taxonomy): Bacteria > Bacillati > Bacillota > Bacilli > Caryophanales > Pasteuriaceae > Pasteuria > Pasteuria penetrans. The sequence goes on along the minus strand of NZ_UZAC03000001.1, from coordinate 44,494 downwards.
GCCAAAACATTGTCATGAGGGGGGCGAACAACCCCCTCCCATTTACATCTATAAGTATTACTACCCCAAAATCCGTTTTATTGATATCGATATTGTGTAATAATATTTATAGAAATAAAATATACATGTATTTTATTAATATTAACATAACAATCTAAAATCTGGGTACTTCCTTGGTATAATCTTCCATATAATTGGAAATTGATGCTCGGTGGGATCATCCAGTTTATCCCAGGGTTTTTCTCCCTTATTATGTAAAATATTGTCATATTATGTAAAATATTTCCATCCTAGTGCGAGCTGGATATCATAATATTTTTTTGAAAATTTTAAATTATAGATCGATTCCCCTCTTCAGGAAATCCGCTGGTACAACCGTTTACCCGGAGCCTTTCTTATATTTGTGTTATTCTTATTCTGAATCATACCATCAAAGCATATAGTCGACATATATGAAATAATTAACATGAATGCCTGATTGTATGACGTTGGTCTATGTTTATCTAGACCCATTGTATGCTTTAGAATCGTGAAACAGTGTTCCCCTGATGAACGTTTTTTCATTAACTTCTTACATCCCTCTGTTTGCAGTCGATAAAAATTCTCCTTTCGCAGTGGACTAGCGATGGAGTCCGGTGTTTTGGCTCTTCGCTTGTTCTATCCAGCTAGTAATTTCAGATCGTGTTGCTTACATAATTCGAACAGGTCATGTACGTCGTAAGCACTGTCCGCTACCAGGCCCCTACATCCTAAGGTTGATATCTCGGGGATCAGTAGCCTGGATGCTTCAACCTCACCTAAATTTGCAGGGCCCATGGCCAATACCAACGGTATCCTTCCATCCATGGTTGCCACCACGGTTACTCCTATTCCCCTGTGGAAGCCTTTATAATTCCGAAGGGTGGCAGTATCTCTCGCCTGTCTGTTTGTCGACACAATCACTTGATCCAAGAAAAGATATTTTTCCTTTATTTCCGACAATATAACCTTTTGATCTTCTTCACTAAGAAGTTCTAACAGGTTAAAAGTTATTGTTTTTCCGTTTTTTACAATGCATTTTTTAATGTTTTTATTATATAATGATCGACTAAACCCTTTCGTAATTCCTATAATATCCCTTACCATTTTATTTCCATTTATAACATTTATTAATTCCCTTTCGCTTTGTAAATTCCAAATAGCCATAACGCAGCAGCACAATATCGACACACGGTGATCGATCACACGGGTACGGATTGACTTTTCCCCATTTGGGAGACCATAGACCGTGGTAGCTAATGTCTGCAACATAAGTAGTCGGATTTTTTCCTCCGCCCCTATGACCTCATGATCCTCCCAAGGCTGTTCTGAAAGATTGGGTTTCTTTTTTCTCACCTGTTCTCTTCTCTTTTTTCTTCCTAATTTCTCATGAATATCTGGAAAATTACTTATATAATCTATGGAATAGGACATCTGTACCGACTCCCTTGTTTTTATAGATATATTTTTTCAAATTATAACAAAGGAGTAACCGTATGTATAGGGTAATAGTTAAAAATTTATTATATTAAATATATTTTACAATAATGAGTATAGTGATCGGATCGGGGGGATACCTCGAGAGGGATTTTTCACATTTTCCATAACTGAGGGTGGCTAACGAAAGGTATATATATTTTTATTTAAATAAAGTTTATATAATATTTTATTATATAATGATATTTTTATTAATATTGGTTGTTTATTTATATATGCAATATGAGTTTATATGTCAAGAATGTTACTTTCCTCGATCTCGTAGTTGGCGTAAGCGAATGAGGGGCTTTTTCCCTATAAAACTAAATAGTACAAATTTTCAGTTAGAATCTGGGCATCTGATTGAGAAACTGCTATTATTGTGTTGCCCATCGAATCACAAGGAAAAAACGAAGAATTCCCTTCTCCTGAATGACGTTACTAGCCTTATGTTCCATCACGACGGTGGTAGTATTTTGGTGCAGGCGCTGATTGGATTGTTAAAAAACGCATGGATCCCAGAGATAGACCCTCTAACCGACCCAAAGACTTGGAAACCCGTTGTCGAGGACCTATGCAACTTACGCATGCGTGTAGATCGAACCCTCCATTGTCTGAAATATCCCCAGGATGAGGGGAATGGGGTCTATCATCGCGGATATAGCACACTGTTTGGGGAACTAGATCTAGAGGTTCCTAGGACAAGATGGGAATTTTCACCGTACTTGTTACCACGTTATCAGAGTGCAAAGAATACCCTCAAAGATTTCATTTATCGTCTTTATCTTCCGGGCCTCTCCTTGCGAAATAGTAGTAAACTACTGGAGGAAGGATTCAACCTTCGGACGCCCCCGGAAACGCTTTCACAGTGGCTGCAACCCTATTACAACGATGCTATACAATATTTCGAAAGGGATCTTAGCACGACAGTATATACAGCCATAGGTATGGATACCCTCTTTGTTCCCATTCGGGAGGAGGGTCGTTATGTTTCGAAGGCGATCGCAGTCAGCACGGGTATCACGGCAGAGGGGAGGCGGGATATAATAGGGATCACCCCCTCGCCTGATGAGAATGTGGAATCCTATGATCAGCATATAGGGAAACTAAAGGAACGGGGCCTGAATGTCAACGATATACGTATCGTTACCACAGATGGGCATAGGGCTTTTCCCTTAGTTGTACGCAAGCATTTTCCTCACCATACGGTTCACCAACGATGTTACGTTCACGCGATTCGTAACATCATGAATGCAGCTCCTAAAAGTATGAAGAAGGAAATGGCTAAGGACGCTTCTTACGTCTTACGGTCTGGGGATATGGGACAGGCACTAGAACGGTGGTCTGAGTGTGCAGGGAAGTATCGGTTTGGAAATAAGGCGACGTGCGAAGCATGGGAAAGGCTCAGTCCTAAAAAAATCTCCCTGAGCTTACAAGCGGCATCCATAACCCAAAACCCCATACTTCTGCCCTATATACTGTCCACGAACTACAGAGAACGAATAGCAAAAAAGGTGGATTCGTTGGTCTTGAGGTAGCGATGAAGGAATTGATGCTTACCGCTTTCTATTGGGTGGGGAAACAAAAAGAAAACCCCAACCCATTGCCTGTCGAGGATCTTCTTTCGATCCCTGCTGACTACGAGTCCGAAATTTCGAACGGAGAACCTCTCCCCACCACGGCTTATGACTTTCATCCCCTCTTATGCACGGAACAAGGGCAGGGTTGTATGGACGATGTCCATACCCTTGATTTCTAGCTAGCACCTTTCGGGGAAAATCCGTCTAAGGCGCCACGACGGTTTTTCCCCGGGAAACTCCCTCCATCCGACGAGTTCTTCCACGGAACGGAGGTACCATATTCCTTCCTTCCAGCATCAGACTGGGTATCCGCCGCCCATCTCAATATCCATTATACCCCTAAATCTCGCAACGGCCTGTCCAGCCCATTATTTTCTGAATTTACAATAAATTAGTGATTAAAGGAAACACCTTATAAATATAAGATAAATACCCCTGGGATACCAAAACAGGAACAGTGTCATAAAAAAATGTTATTATGTTACTCAATTGCTTTACGAAAAGGTGAGACTAGATTCATAGATAGGGCATTCCCCACAAGAAATTGCACGGTCCCGGCGATGGGTGATTGAACGGGTATTCGTTCATGATCGATTCCTTCTGCTTCAATAAATCCATGAAACTCATGACTGATGAATTGCGAACCATTGTCTGTCCGTAGTACGGGCTTATCCTTTCCATCTTCGGCATATTGATCTAGAGCCGTTTGAACTGCCTTCACTACGTCCCCCGATTTACAGGATAGATAGCTGTCAGAAAAGACAATAACCCTATCAAAAACATCGAGGATGCTCAGAACGAAAACCGGAGTACCATTGGGAAGCCGCTCATGCTGGATGTCCATCTCCCAGAGCTGGTTAGGAGCCGTTATGTGTCGTTCGTAGGCTCTGTGCGGATAGGCCCCTGCGGATTCGGGGGCCTCACTAGGGATTCTTGCCCCGACACCCTGAGATACTGGCCCTACTCGACTTCGTTTGCTGGATCTCCATTCCTTGTTTTGGAAATTATATAGGGCATTCTTTGTATAAAATAATCAATGGGGTGACAGGAGTGGGATTCTCCTCACTGGCAGGTTCTGTCCACCACTGAGAAGGATAGGGGGGGGAGAGTATTGTTGCTGGCGGGGGTGATCATGGCGATAGGGGGTTTATGCATTGGTAATCACAATGGGGATAGGGCGGTTTCGAGGGATGAGGTGCAAAAGCTTTTGGAGGCCAAAGAGGTAGCCGTTCGCCGTGGGGATCCACGTTCTTTTTCAGATCTACTAGATCCCCAAAATTCTTTCTATAGGCAGGAGCAATTGCGGTGGTTTGTTGATGCACAGCGTTCTATTTTCCCGGATTCTTTTACACTACGGTTACTGTCCCTGGATGGTGAGCATGGGGGGACAAGGGATGTTTTTTGGATAGAGGAACTTTATCGTCGTCGTAAAGATGGCCGTTCGATTATCAACCAATATCCCTTTCATGTAGTCCCCTGTCGACGATCCTTCTGTGATGCAGGGATGGTTTTTCACAGCGTACAAGCGGGGCCCATCAAGGTTTCTTTTTCCGTTCCTGGATTGAAATCACGTGCCTATACGGCTCTACAGGGTGTGAAACAGACTCTCGCCATGTTTCGTAAGCGTTATGCCTGGTCCCCTAAGGCCGTGGAGGTGAAATTGTATGATCAAGGAAATCTATTTCGTCAATCAGTAAAACCTTCCTTGCCTACTTGGGCCATAGGGTGGCATGAGGCAGGGGAATCGATCAAATTGGTTTGTGATTCTCTATCATGTCACACCGGGGAACTGATGCGGGGGATTGTGCATGAGCTTACGCACCAGTGTTTGAGCGAATTGACAGGGGACAACGCTGCCTACTGGTTGCAGGAGGGGGCGGCTATGTATTACGAGAGACACGGGCCTGTTCCATTCCAAGGGGAGGTGAAGACACTATGGGGGGGGAAGGGCCCCTTTCCACTGTTCCCCTGGAAGGATTTGGAAAGGCTCAATTTAGAGGATCTCCCCAATGAGCAGGCCATGAGATATTATTTGTCTGCTTATCGTTTTTTCTGTTTTCTTGTTAGGAATTGTGGGGAGGCCAGGATACGGACTTGGTTGGATCAACTTCGGAGGTTTCCCGTTCTGAATCAGTGTACAGCAGAGAAGCGGGAGGAAATTAATATCCGTACACGTCAGGCAGCTATTACCTCATTGGGAGGGCCCCTCTCCTATTGGTCCGATCGTTGGCAGGAATATGAAAAGAATCTACGAGGATCCCCTATCATGTGGATGGGAATGTCTGGGACCTGAACTGCATTGTGGGACAAAGTCATTCGGGGTTTGTCCCGGCCCCCAACTATAGTTCTATGGGGTAATTTTATGAATATATGTTATTAACTCACTATATTATTTTTAATATAGAATTATAAATATTATAAAAATTAAAAATGTATTTATTATCAAAAATATTGTTATTTTTGCAGTACATGTGTTATAATCTAGTCGTGTCAAAGGGAAATTTTTTAGCTCTTTGGTTGTATTTCCCTTTTGATACTGTTTTTTCTCTGCCCTGTTGTTACTATTTTTACGGGGGGAATTCACCGTACAGAGGAATTATTTCTTTGGGAAAGCAGTCCTCACCTATTTTGCTCTGTCCGGTAGTTTGGTTCCCATTAGTTCGGCTGCAGTAGACGGGAAATCCTATGTTCCTATGTATAGGGGTACGGTTGCCCGGGGAGAAGGGATCCACGTTCCGGTGTCCGTACCTGATTTGGCTCCCACTGCTCGGTCTGCTGTTTTGTGGGATCGTTCTTCTGGGCGTATTTTGTATGCCAAACGGCCCTATGAGATGCGGTCCATAGCGAGTATTACAAAGATTATGACAGCCGTTATCGCTTTGGAAGTCGGAAATTGGGAAGATATCGTTGTGGTATCCCCCTATGCGGCGAGTGTAGGAGGTTCTTCTGCTCATCTGCACGCGGGAGATAAAATACCCCTGGGAAGTCTCTTATACAGTCTTCTGTTGCATTCCGGTAATGATTCAGCTGTTGCTATCGCGGAACATGTTGGTTCATCTGTGCGGGGTTTTGTTCGTTTGATGAACGAGAAGTTGCAATATCTCGGACTTCACCATACCCATTTTCAAAATCCGCATGGTTTGAGTGAACCTGGTCATTATGGGTCCGCTTACGATTTTGCTAGGATTGCAGACTATGCGTTGCATCATGAAAAATTCCGCAAAATTGTACGTTCCTGGATGGTCCTAGTTCCCTGGCCCAACACTCCGCATGGCCGTAGATTTTACAATAGGAATCGATTATTGGGTTTGTATCATGGGGCGGATGGTGTGAAAACAGGGTATACCAAGTTAGCGGGTCGTACGCTGGTTTCCTCTGTTACTAGGAATGGCAGGCAGTTGATAGTTGTCCTCTTAACGGATGGAAACCGATGGCGCGACGCAATCCGTATGTTTGAATATGGTTTCTCACAATAGGGGAGGTAGCTGGTCTTCCATTTTTTGTTTTCTGTACGGGGTTCTCTATGTGTAAAAGCACACCCCGGAAGGGGGTGTGCTTTTTTTCTTTAGATAACGTGGTATCGAATGGAAAAATTGAGAATAGGTTGTTGATTTCTTGTGTTTAATTTGATACAATTGACAGGGAGCATGTATTATTTGGAGATGCACTTTTGAAATCGCTGGATTATGAATCGAATTGGAAAATTTATTAGGATAGGGAATGAAAATTAGAGGGAATTGTAGAATCTTTCTGCTTATCGTTGGATCACAGTGTTTTTCATTAGCGTGTTAGTTTGGAGGCCTGGTTCTTTTGATTCATTTCATTTGGGGTTTGTTGCTAGTTGTTGGTGTGTTGGCGGGTGTCTACGAAGGTCGTTTGGAACATGTGGGTAAGGCTGTTTTGGAAGGTGCGGAAGGGGCTACGAAGTTTTGTCTTGTTTTGCTGGGGGGGATGGCTCTCTGGTTAGGATTCATGCGTTTGGCGGAGGAAGCTGGGATGTTGAGGGTGTTACAGCGATGGATGCGACCGGTGACTAGACGTCTTTTTCCCAGTGTACCTGTTGATCATCCCGCCCACAGCTATATTTCATCTAGCATAATAGCCAACCTATTTGGGCTTCCCAATGCGACTATGCCAAGCGGTATTAAGGCAATGCATCAGCTACAAGAATTGAATCCTGATAAGACAACATCTACCCCGGCTATGTGTACGTTTTCATCACTCATTACTTCGGGGCTTACCTTGATGCCTATTTCCATGCTGGTTCTAAGGTCACAGTATCACTCCAAGGATCCCACGGCGATCATTGTTCCTTCGTTGATGGCCACTGTTGTATCGACAGTAGCGGCGTTACTTTTGGACTGGGTTTTTCGTCGTTGTACCACCCCCCGTCCGTTTTCTGGTCCTTCCGACAAATCTAAATTGTGACAGGGGGATAGGGGATCGATGTCTCTACATGAAGTACTGTCCTATGTAAATAAGCTTTTTATACCTCTCTTGCTGCTAGTGATTCCCACGGTGGCGTATTTCCGACGTGTTTCCTTGGTGACAACTTTCGTGGAGGGTGCAAAAGGGTCGATTCCTGTGGTTCTCTCCCTTTTCCCCTATTTGGTAGCAATGTGGGTGGCAATCTTTGTTTTTAGGGAGAGTGGGGCGTTTTCGTTGTTGACGAGGTTTTTTGCCCCATTGCTGGAATTATTTCATATCCCAAGGGATATATTTCCCCTTGGACTGCTTCGTTCCCTTAGCGGTTCAGGGGGAAATGCTTTCGTGGGGAGTATTTTTCGGGAGCATGGGCCGGATTCCTTCATTGGCAATCTTGCTTCCGTTATGCAGGTTAGCACGGAGACGACTTTGTATGTGGTTGCCACCTACTTTGGTGCTATTGGTGTTCGGAGAATTCGCTATGCGCTTGCGGTTGGCTTGCTATCCGATGTAGTTGGTTTGGTGGCTGCTGTTGCGATATGTCATTGGTGGTTTCGTTGAGTTCGGACTGTGAGGAGGATTGTGTTCATCATCGTTGATTCTGGGACATGGTAAGGGGGGGGTATGAGAACCCGTTTTTGTAGGATTGGTTGGAGGTCCTCTCGGCAGTATCCCGTTGGGGGTGTGAATTTCTGAACAGGGTTTTTGGGGGAGGATTTCCCCCCATTTGAGGTGCTTTCCCCATAGACTACTATGTAAAATAAATTTACTATATTAAAATATAGAACGTATATTTTGGTTTTCTAGCTCTTCCCTCCCTTTTTTACCTATGTGACCTACGCAGTTGGCATGAGGATCTGCGAGGATTATAAAGAAGTGGCCCCGAAAACGGTAAAAGTATTGCGAAAGGGCCTGCGAGATATCACCATCCACCTCGGACACGACCTTACCCATCAGAAGTCGAATCGGAGTACCAACATCCTGGATAATTTAAACGGGAATTTAAAACGCATTACGAACAAAGCTCGCTGCTATCCTGATGACAGGGCTGCTTATCGGATATCCACCCTCTTCTGTCTCCGTGATCACCAAAAACGGCAGGAAACAACGGACCAGAGGATAGCATGAATCACAGGGATTGGGAAGAAAGCAGAAATAGTATGGAATCATGTGTTTTTTTGCGATTTAGATTGAAATTTGGTAAAGTAAGAATCGCCTTTTTTCCCAATCCCTATAGGATTCATAATAAGAATGGACGAGAGGAGATTGGAAGACAGGAACGAATTTTCTATCTATACAAATCAATAAGACAATTATGCTTAAAAAAATACAGGAAAAGGGCACCCAAGGAGAAAAAGTGGGACTAAAAATCCCCTCCGAAAAATGCACACACCCGTCCGGATACTGCCGACTCGGCTGAAATGCCGGGTCTACTCGACATGTATATGTTTATTTATATAAATATCATTGCACGGTATCGCGATATCAATAAACATATTTTTGGATCGTACTACTCATAGACGTAAATGGGAGGGGTGCGAACAGCAACCCCCCTTTAGCCAGGTGAAAGGGCCAAGGGTATACCAAGGCTTCCGTGAACAGAGTCGTATCAACCCATAGTAGGGGAGAAACCCTTGTAATGAGAGTGGGGCGAAGGGACTGAAGGGCTCAGTTTGAACCAGCCAACGCACCATATGGAATAAGGGGATGATTGTAAGTTGGACCGGGCGACTTCAGGTAACAACTCGTTCAGGGGCGATATGAAAAAGGATGATTACTTGAGGGTTGTGTGCGAAATGCTTTTAGCTGCTATTTGCTCATAAAGGATCTTGCGACGCCGCCCAAGGTGCCGCCCAAGGTGCCGCCTAAAATTGCTCCTGCGGAACTTTTGGCCGTATTGGGAATTGCTTCTATTATCCTACGAGGCATCGGTTTTTGTGTTTTCCGGAATTTATTATATTCATGTTTGCCATCTTCCGAAGCAAAAGCCTCCTTAAATTTTTTTTGCATGTCTTCATCTGTAGAATACTTTTCTTGCATTCTTCGTTCACAGTATTCTTGTGGGCTATCATTCTTCTTTGACCAAAGTCCATTGCAAATTTTTTTCTTAAGATTACCCAATATACTCTTACTATTCTTGGAGGGGTTATTGGAGGATGCCGGGGTAAAGAATTGGGACGATGCTGGAGTAGTTGGTGGAAAGGATGCCGGGGTAAAGAATTGGGACGATGCTGAAGTAGCTGATGGGGACGATGCTGGAGACGATTCTAGAGACGATTCTGGAGTAGCTAATGGGGCCAATGCCCTTTCCATAGCATTCGAATGGTTCAATGATATAAGGGAGAGGAGCAGAGAACTCATGAAACATACCGATAAAGCTTCTTTGGTCCATATAATCTTCACTAGGTCCATTTCCTCCTGTTTTCGTAATAATTAATATTCATAAATACTATGATAATATCATAACATAATATATTGATTAATATATTTAAAAATTGTATACATTTAATTAAAATAATACCAAATTGCAAATGAATTCTCCAGACAGGGTCTCCGGGCAGCATCCCGTTGGGGGTGTGAATTTCTGAACAGGGTTTTTGGGGGAGGATTTCCCCCCATTTGAGGTGCTTTCCCCATGGACTACTATATAAAATAAATTTACTATATTAAAATATAAAACGTATATTTTGGTTTTCTAGCTCTTCCCCCCCTTTTTTACCTATGTCACTATAGTACTTGACCCATCCTAATTCGTTAAAAATGGTAATTAATTTCCATTTTCTTTTTGTTTATCTTTCTGTTATACTGTTCCGTAAAAGGGGATATAGATTGATGAACCACACTACTTATACCGCCTTACCGGCCCCTATTTGTGATAAAAAAATGGAGAACGATCTCCTAGAGCGGGTACAATATTTGCAAAAATCAGGATTATCATACGAGAAAGCCGTTCAAACTGTCGGGCATTCTATTCTGCATGATAAAAACTGGGAAAATTCCACCATTGGAAAAGCTTGGACATGGTTGGCCAACTATGAAAGAGATCAATATCTGGGGCGAAAAAAGTATCAAAGAGACAACGGAGGACGCTGTACAATCATCAGAAATGGATATAGAAAACATGTTTTAGATACCCATAGGGGTCCCATTACCTTTTTCATTCCACGATTACGAGACGTCAAGTTCCAGTCCGTTCTAGCCGATCCCTATTTCCGTTATGATCCCTACTTGCTGGAAAAGATCGTTTCCCTTCGAATCAGCGGTATGTCCCTGGAGGTCATCGCGGGGCAAACAAAGTGGATCTTCGGCAAGAGGATTCCCCGTTCCACCCTCTCCCAACGTCTTATTTCCCAGTATGATAGCCACCTAGACGCGTGGAATCTCCGTTCCCTACAGAACCAGTATTCCGCTCTTCAGGCCGATGCTACTTATCTCAGGATCCGGGGGGGCAAAGGGAAAAAAATAGCCATTTACATAGTAATGGGACGTGGGTGGGACCGGTGTATGGGAAATTCTTTACGTTGGATACGGTCCACCTGAAACGTTGGACACCTGGAACCAGGTTTTCAAAAATCTCCGCTCGCGGGGTTTATCATCGGTTCCTTTGATCGTTACCGATGCTCACCCTGGCCTCAAAATGGCTGTTCGTGTCCATTACCTCGCATCGGATTGGCAACGATGTATTGCCCATTTCTTTAGAAACCTGCGGGATGCCGCTGAGGAGGACTCTTTTCCCCCAGAGATACTCTTTGATAGGATGCGCAAAGAGGTTCTGGAATCCCCGGATTGTGAAACGGCCTATGCAGTTGGCATGAGGATATGCGAGGATTATAAAGACGTGGCCCCGAAAACGGTAAAAGTATTGCGAAAGGGCCTGCGAGATATCACCATCCACCTCGGACACGACCTTACCCATCAGAAGTCGAATCGGAGTACCAATATCCTGGAGAATTTAAACGGGAATTTAAAACGCATTACGAACAAAGCTCGCTGCTATCCTGATGACAGGGCTGCTTATCGGATATCCACCCTCTTCTGTCTTCGTGATCACCAAAAACGGCAGGAAACAACGGACCAGAGGATAGCATGAACCATAGGGATTGGGAAGAAAGCAAAAATGGTATGGAATCATGTGTTTTTTGCGATTTAGATCGAAAATTTGGTAAAGTAAGAATCGCCTTTTTTCCCAATCCCTATAGGATTCATAATAAGAATGGACGAGAGGAGGTTGGAAGACAGGAACGAATTTTCTATCTATACAAATTAATAAGAAAATTATGCTTAAAAAAATACAAGAAAAGGTCACCCAAGGAGGCAAAAAAGTGGGACTAAAAATACCCTCCGAAAAATGCACACACCCGTCCGGATGCTACCGACCCTATTTATTAAATTTTATTATAGGTCGGGGAGGGAACCAAATTTTGGAAAACAGTGTTCTGGGCGGTACTTGTCGTATCGTTCCTTTTTGCGGTAGCACCAGGACTAGTAAAATCCGTTGCATGTGTGATGCTGTCAGGTGTTGTTCTTGCTAACTCCCTCGGACCGGTGTCAGCGGAGGAATTGGGTGAGATTTTTTCAACTCAAAATAGCATGGCCATGGAAGGAAGTATCCCGTCTGTAGGAGACCTATCCCTTCCTACTACTGCTGCTGTTGGGGTTGAGGAAGAAGTTCACCAGCGTTCCGAACGATCCTCCTGCCTTCCGCCTTCCTCCCGTTCCAGACGAGATGTTCTGGATGATATTGCAAATGCCTCGGGTTCATTTGTCCAGTATGTAGGGCGCAAATTGTTTGATTGGTGTTGATTAGAACTATATCAAGTAAGGATGGACTCTTACGGGTTATAAATCCCTGAATGGGGTTTTTAGGGGGGATTTTCCTCCCTCTTTCACGCATACTTTTTCAGACCTTCCCTATATTTTCCTTAGGATATATACGGACCACTTTTTTTCTCAACCATCAGGTGGGACTTCTTCCTTATTTTTCCCTAATGTCTCTGGTAAACAAACTTTTGATACGTTATTTTAGTATCCAGGGTTTTATTTTGCGAATACTCCTTCTCCATTCGTCGCTTTGCCACCCAAAGTCTGATTTTGAAGGCAGGGATAAGGGATTCCGCCTTTTTACAGAGTCTCCACGGGGTCTCCTAGGATAGGGACAGGTTCACAGACAACACTGAGAGGGGAAAGAGGTCCCCCAGGACCTTACACAAAATCTGGGATACAACCGAAGAAACCACTAGCTTTTGTGGCAAAAACTTATATGTGACAATCAACCCACATGTATACTCAGGGGGGAGCAACTGACATGATCCGTTCCATAACATGGTTGCTCTGGCTCATTGTCTTAGGATCGTTGGGCGTATGTGGGTATTTCAGCTACCAAATGTGGGTACAGGTTAAGGGTTCAGGAACTGATGATCCCCTCTATGCCTCCAATTCAATGGAAAACGCAAGGAATACCTCCCCCCAACCAACCATTGCCCCAGGGAAGTCAGTAAAAAAGATAGTTAAAAGTTCAGAGGTATGTCCAAAGGTAATGGAGCTGACGTTTCCCAACAGGAGTGATAGGGTTTTTGATGTAAGGCTCGCTGAACATATCGAAATGGAAAACCTATGTCTGGAAAGGGGCCCCACCCTAATCAGAAGATCGTCGCAGCTTGTATTCCCCGGGGAACCTGGCCTAGCCGTCATCTCTGCACATCGAGATACAAGCTTTACATTTTTAAGACGTAAGGATCTAAGGGTAGGAGACTACGCCGTAACAAATGATGGGGAAACCAAACGCGTTTTTCAAGTTCGAAAGATTCGTACCCTACCAGAAAAAGAAGCTTTACTACATCCTATTAGGAACAAGCACTCCTTTTTGAGAATTACAACTTGTTATCCTTATGTCTTTATCGGAGGTTCCCCTGAACGCAGGTTTTTTGATTTTGATTTGGTCCGAGAAGAAAAGGGTACAAATTGGCGGCGTCCCATTGTGGATGTGAGTTCCTGAACAGGGTTTTCGGGGAGGATTTCACACATCTCCAAGACAATAACATCCGAATGGGTGTATGTGTGCATTCATCGAGTAGAGATGGCATCTCAGCCAACCCCCTAACAGAACCACATGGAATACTCTCGTATTATGTGGCTCTTATAGATTTATCTTAGCTTCTAATGGATGTCGAGTTGAAAGTCCCTATGGAGGGTCCCCAGATCCGTAGGGGTCTATTCAGATTCCGGGTCCGTGCAATTTCTAGTGGGGAATGCTCTATCTATGAATCTAATCTCACCGTATGAGGATGCATATTCGGTGAAAAACAGGCCAAGGTGGATATGGGTGTCGGGTTAAGAGTCCTTAGCAAGGCCCCCGAATCCGCGGGGGCCTATCCGGATTCCTAATTAGGGTATATAGTTATCTACTACTAAATGAAAGTATCGGCAGCATCCCCTTACCCTACTTTCCATTTTTGCTTCTATGTATCCATAACGTTCTATATATATTAATAAATTCATGCTATATGTAAGTCTTTATTAAATATGTACTTTAATTTATTTTAAAAGTCCTACTATTCAAATATAACTGCGACCGGGTAGGGTCCATTCCTATTGTTCCCGATCTAAATCCTTTATGAATATTATTCTATGCATTTGTCCTTGCCATGCGAGTACAGGTTATCATTTATTTTAAAATGATAACCTGTACTTGTAACACTCTAATATTCTTTTTTGTAGGGTATCCCATAGATCAAACGATACCGCATTGGGAAAACCTATCCAAACCCAACCAGAGATGAAATACCATCTTTGTACAGAATCTCCCGTATTTCAGGTAGAAAAATCGGGGATTGTGGCGTCGATGTTGAGAATTTTCTTTAATTTTGGGTATAGTTTTATGAAATAGTCTTTGGTTTTTGAGGAACTTTTCTCAGATGGAGAGTATTGATTCCCATAGTAACCCACCCAGATCGCGAGGGTGTAGTCCTTTGAAGAGACAACAAGGTAATGATCCCGGTGACCGCTGCTTGTCCCTGTTTTGCCGAAGAGGTAATCCCCTGGGAATTTTTGTCCTATTTTTTTTGCCGTACCTGATTTGATTACGTTATGCAGTAAGCGAACCATGGATCCTCTCGTACCCTCACTGAAAACGGGCCTTTTGCAGGCGGGTTTTTGATTGTCAAAAATGACCTCGTTTTTCTCATTTACAATGCGTTGGACGAGGCGTGGGGGGTGATAGCATCCTGTGGGACCGATAACAGTAGCGTAGGCTGCTGCGGTTTGTGCAGTGGTTACACCCCTGTTGTATCCCCCAATTGCAAGGGATTCGCCCTCCTTAGGGTCCTCGGTTATTCCCATCCAGCCCAGGTATTTCTTCATTTTCGCTACTCCCAACTGGCGTACCAGGTTGATAGCGGGCAAGTTTCTTGATTGGGCAATGGCCGACCACAGGGGTATAGGACCAAGATAGCGATAGCCCTCATCGTTTTTGTAGGGGGTTCCATCGGGTTTGTAGGCGATGGTGTCGTAGACAGTGTCGTCCTCGTCGAGTATTCCCTCCTCAATGGCGGGTGCGTATACGGCGATTGCTTTGTTGACGGATCCATTTTGTCGGATTTGGAGTGCGAAATTGTGTTTCCAACTTTCATTGTTTCCGTTGACTAGTGCGAGGATTTGTCCCGTTTTGTTGTCCAAGAGGGTAGCTCCTAATCCCTCTCCCCCCTCGTAACGGATTTGTTGCGCAATTTTTTCTGCTATTTTTTGTGCCCCGGTGTGAATCGATGTTTGGATATCAAATTTATAGTTTTTCGCTAGTTTGCTACAGTTTTCTACTGTATTGCAAGGATATTTCCTTTTTTCTAGGACTATTTTTCCTATTTCATTTTGAATGGATTGTTCTATCAAGGGGTCGTATGAGTATGAACCTGTCTCCCCGTATGGTAATTGTGTTTGCTGTTGTACCGCTTTGGCCCATAGCGCTTTCCCGTTGTCGGGTATCGTTCCCCCTATGGTTGTGCAGATAAGGATCCCGATCGTTGTTAGAAATCGAAACCTCGATTTTTGTTTGTTAGGAATCATGATTATTTTGTTTCTCCTTTGGGGGGAATAGGGGGAGGTATACGACTTTATAGTTATTTTTCCTGAATTGGTTGCATTACTTTATAATCGTTCATAATAGCGCATTCATAATAACATAATCATAATAACACAATATTTAAGAATATTGAAGCATGGTAAGAGATACTAAACAGGTTATTCAAAAATGAGTTCACTATACAATGATCCTCACACGAGCCATTTCTGATGATTTTCCGTTATTCTCCGTCGTTCCACCCTGGCTAGCCAGTCACGTTCAAGCCCATGGAATCTCCCCGGTTTTTATCGTATGGGACTAGAGGCCCAACGGTTTGGATGGCCCGATTCGTTGATACTTTCAATTTTTTTACATAAGGGTAAATGTGAGATTGTTTTCCATCAAGATAGGATCGGTAGGTAGTAAACACGCAAAGGGGGGGGAGAATGAGATAAGGGTATATAAGGGTCCCAATATACGCGTTTGTGACGGTATATACTAGTAAAAAAGGAGAAATACACCCCAGGGAAAGAAAAGCCCATAGGGTGTATTTTGTTTATTTATGGGATTGTTGGTTCTCCACCTATCTCGTGCCTGTGGGGGGGAATACCATTTTCTCGGATTCGCCCCCCGGGCGATCCCGTCCTATTCATACGGTTGGAAGGGGGATTCCCTACTGCATCTACAAACTCATCTCCCATCCCGTTGATTCCTGGACCCCCATCATCGGATGAAGAGGGCCCATGGGGTGGTCTTGTCATTCCTCTTGTTTTCCCTTTGTAGGGGGGGATCGTGATTTCCCTGGGGGAGATATTTTGTGTAGGGGGAAACTCACGCCGGATGGGAGGGGGGGGCATGGAGGAGGGGTTCTCGATGGAAGGGTCCCCGGTTGATACCACGGGAGCGGAGTGGGGGGGAGGGGGGGACCCCTGGAGTGCAAAATCGGGGGCGGTAGCATCGATGTTTAGAGTTCTCTTTATTTCAGGGTAGATTTTGTTGAAGTAATCTTTGGTTTTTAGTGAACCTTTTGATGATAGAGCATTCATCTCGTAGCCCATCCAAATGGCAATGGTATAGTCTTTAGTGCAGATGACGAGATAGTGGTTCTGGTCATCGTTACTCGTTCCAGTTTTACCAAAGAGATAATCTTGGGGGAACCTCTGTCCGATTGTTCTTGCCGTTCCTGACGTAATTACACCACGCATTAGGCGGACCATAATTCCTCGTGTCTTTTCATTGAAGACAGGTTCGCAGGTGCGGTTGGACTCCTGATTGTTGAAGACGATGTTGTTTTTTCCATCCATTATGAGCCGAATGAGATGGGGCTCCTGATAGCATCCTTTGGGGCCAACTGCCGTGGCATAGGCAGCGGCGGTTTGTGCGGTGGTGACACCTGTGTAGTAGCCCCCAAGCGCAACGGCCTCCCCCTCCCTATCGTCTGGGGGTATGCCTAGCCTACCTAGGTATTTCTTCATGATCCCTATGCCTATGGAACGAGCCAACTGAATGGGGATTGTGTTCCGTGATTGGGCAACAGCCGCTGCCAAGGACATGGGACCGAGATAGCGACCATCATAATTCCGGTAAGGGGTTCCGTCATTCTTATAAATGATGGTATCGTTTACCGTTTGGTGTTCGCTGATTTTCCCCTCCTGAATCGCAGGTGCGTATGCGGCGATGATCTTGTTCACAGATCCGTTTTGACGGCGTTGGAAGGCGTAGTTGTACTGGATGTTTTCATGATCGTGTCCATTGATGGCCGCGACGATTTGTCCCGTTCTGTTGTCCAGGATGGTAGCAGAAAGGAGTTCCCTGTAGGTTTTATCTTTGTATTTCTTTCTATTGAAGGGCATTTGTTTGGCAATTTCCTCCGTCACCCTTTGCGTTTCGGGGTGGACGGACGTGTAAATCTTGAAACCGCCCTCGGCCGCTTTCTTTTCGCATTCCTTCCCTGTGTTGCAGTGGTATTTCCCCGTTTTCATGAGGATTCTCCCCGCTTCATTTTGAATCGCCTGCATCAATAGCGGTTCGGTTTGGGCGGGGTAGGGTGATTGGGTGAGAATGGAGGAGGCAAGGTCAAAATCCAGGGCTTCTTGATATTGTTGTTCGGTGATGTTGCGGTGCTTCAGCAGTCTGTCGAGAACAATTTTTTGCTTCTTTTTGCCTTCCTCCAAACAGACATTCGTGTTTTTTCCCGAACAATGAAGGGGACTATACCGGTTAGGGGATTGGACCATAGCAACAAGATAAGCGGTTTGGGCAAGATTTAGATCGTTCAGATCGCTCTTCCCGAAGAAGTTGTTGGCTGCCTCGGCGAATCCACGTATCTGCTTTCTGTTGCGGTTACTACCCATTGGTACATTGTTAAAATAGGCCGTTAGAATTTCGTCCTTTGTGAATTCCCTCTCCAGTTTGAAAGATGTCATGATTTCTATAATTTTGGTTTTTACGTCACGCTTTTCGTATGAGTAGTTTTTATCCCGAATGGCAAATTTGACGAGCTGTTGCGTGAGGGTACTTCCCCCTGACCTCTTTTCGAATCCGGCCATGATGTATTCGAAACAAGCCCGCAGGATGGCTTTAGGACTGGCGCCCCAATGCGTGAAGAATCCGCTGTCTTCCTTTGCGATGAGCGCCATTACCGCCATGTACGGGATTTGGTTCCTTGTTAAGGAAGTCCGGACTTGGGGACTGGTCATGGTCCCTAGAGGTTTCTTTGGGTCATGGTCCGAGTATACGAAACTGGTTTGTGGTCGATTTGTTAAATTCTGTAGGAGTTCTTCACGATCCAGTATTTCCTCATCCTTGATAGAGGCTATGATCATGCCGATGAATATACCCGTGATACTGGACCCGATCACGAATAGGGAAATGAAGAAATAAAAAAGAACCCGTAGGAAACGATTTTTTTTTCTGGGTGATATCGTTGGCGGTTCGGAGGTGATTTCCCTTGGCCTTGCAGGTAGTGAGCTCAACCGTTTCGTCTCCTTTGTGTGGGATAAGATTATTGGGGAGGATTGGGCTGATGGAGAAAGGTGAGGTTTTATTTCAAATCAATTTTTTTTCATCATGTTTCCCGGAATGTGGAGTATTTCTTAATTTTGAAATTTAAAATGCAGTATTATGGCGGATTTTCTCGCCAATATCGGAATTCTTTAATCCTATTGAACATTGTACACCCTATCCAGGAAGGTCTCAACCCTATACCCTAATAGTGCCACGCAAGTGCCGCACAATTTTTTGTCTCCCTGTAGTCACATCATTCCATTTTGTTTAGTATGTATATTTTTATTTTTTATAAATGTGGAGAGCTTTCGGTGATCCTCTTGTCCGAGGGCTTTTGCTTTAGTGGGCCCTATCGAGGAGGGGAAGGCAGTTTTATTCTTTCCTGGCGAAATATTTATGAATAAACCTGGATGGGACAGGTCGGTCCCAAGGAGGGCTTACACGTGGGAATGATGGGTGTCCATTATAGGGTAACTCATTCGGTTTGGATCGTAATGAACTCAAAATGGATAGGAATCTGGACCCGGTGGGGAGCCAATTCCGAAAAAACCCTGCATGAACGGGATGGATGCAATGGATCCCTTGGGGTTATGAGCTATTGGATTGGACATGCATATCATGAGGGAGGGTACTCCCATCTTTGATGCTGATAGGCGGCGACGATGGTACTATACTACCATGACTTGGGGAGGTAGTTCAGGGGAATTCCGTAGCAAAATGGTGAATCCGCATTCGGGTTGGGTTTCATCCTGAATTTTTGTTTCTGCTATTTTCCTCTTTTCCGTAGGGTCTGGACCGTTTCTGTTTTCCATAATTGTGCATACGGAAGGGTATTTTTGTTATACTGTGGTCTGTATTGCGATGGGATATGGACCTATAGGGGGATGATGGTTGTATGGGGGAGGATATGGAATGGACGGCCGAGGTACAGGAGCAATTGAAGGCATTGTGCTGGGGTGTCGTGACTATAGTACCTGAGAATGCATTGGCTGCTAAGTTGGAGTATTCCTTACGGCAGGGTAAGCCTCTGCGGGTTAAAGTAGGTTTGGATCCCACAGCCGCCGATTTGCATCTAGGGCACACCGTTATTTTGCAAAAATTGCGTGATTTTCAGCGCTATGGTCATCAGGTGCAGTTGGTCATAGGCGATTGGACGGCTCGATTGGGTGATCCCACAGGTCGGTCCTCGGTTCGTAAAGCTCTGGAACCGGAGGAGATTTTGGTTTATGCCCAGACCTATGCGGATCAGGTGTTTCAGATTCTTGATCCTGCAAGAACAGAGGTAGTTTACAATAGCCAGTGGTTAGGGAAGTTGGATTTGGAGGATATTCTGCAATTGACGGCGCAGATGACAGTGGCTCGTATGTTGGAGAGGGAAGACTTTGCGCAGCGTTATCGTGGGCAAAAACCCATTGGTTTGCATGAGTTCCTCTATCCCCTCCTACAGGGTTATGATTCAGTGGTTCTGGAGAGCGATGTAGAGTTGGGGGGGACAGACCAGACGTTCAATTTGTTGATAGGACGTCAGTTACAAAAGTTTTATGGGAAAAGGGAACAGGTTGCCATGACATTGCCTCTTTTGGTGGGTTTGGACGGGAAGAAAAAGATGAGTAAGAGTCTGGGGAATCATGTGGGTATTACAGAGGATCCGAATAATGTGTATGGTAAAATAATGTCCCTATCTGATGGAGTCATGCTCGATTACTATAAATTGGTAACCGATTACACCCTACAGGAGGTAGGGAAGTTGCAAAGGGAGCTGGAGGACGGGTCTCAAAATCCTATGAGGGTCAAACATAGACTTGCTCGTTATGTGGTGGGTCGTTACCACGGCGAGGCGGCAGCTGAGGTAGCAGCGGAACATTTTCAGAGAACCGTTCAGCGGAGACAGGTACCGAAGGATCTACCTGAGGTTTTCCTGGCCCCTGGTGAGTGGACGATTATTTCTGCCATGGTCCAGGCGGGTTTGGCGGGGAGTCGAACGGAGGCACGCCGTTTGGTACGGCAGGGGGCTGTGCGGATTCAGGGGGAATGTTGTAGTGATGAGCAACAGGTGTTGGATCTGTCCAATGATCTAACTCTTCAGGTGGGTAAGCGTCGTTTCATGCGAATCAAGGGAACCCGCTCCTAGAATGAAACAGGTTGGGTCTGTTAGGGTAGGCTGCCGTAGAGTTCTTGCTGTCGATGAGGATGGTTCTTGGGCAGGGTTGGCTTTTTCTGTGTGATCAAGAATTTTTCTCATCTCCCTCTATTCCCCCTTTTTCCTCCCTATTTGTTGTTTTTATTGGTCTATGCCAGTCCTTTTTTCCCTGTATGAAAAGATTGCAACCGAAAAGCCTGCCCCCTGGGGAGGGCAGGCTTTTCCTTTACCGAAGTCGTGCATTTGTTTCCCATAATACTTCCTAATTGGACAGGGGGCAGGGCCCTATGCGTAGAACTCCACCACCAGTGCTTCGTTGATTTCACCCGGCAACTCACCGCGTTCTGGTAATCGTTCCAGTGTACCGATACGCTTGTTGGCATCGAAACTGAGGTACTGAGGTATTGCTGGGCTTACCTCAATAGCCTGTTTGACAGCCGCCAATTGGAGGCTTTTTTCACGCAGGCTGATGGTTTGTCCGGGCTTTACATTGTAGGAGGGCCGATCCATCTTACGACCATCCACTGTGATGTGCCCGTGCACTACCAACTGGCGAGCGTGGGGGCGTGAGCTGGCCAATCCGAGGCGATAAACAAGATTGTCCAACCTCGTCTCGAGGAGGATGAAGAAGTTATGCCCCTGGATTCCTGGTTTTTTGCCCGCCGTTTTGAAGAGGTTGTGGAATTGTTTTTCCCCTAATCCGTACATCCAGCGCAATTTTTGTTTTTCCTGCAACTGCAGGCTGTAGTCGCTTACCTTTCGACGTTGGTTGCTGGGTCCGTGCTGGCCAGGACCATAGGATCTCTTCTTCAGTTCCTTACCTGTACCGGAGAGAGAGATTCCCAACCGACGACTGATCTTCCAACGTGGACCCGTGTAACGTGCCATGATACAAAGTGACCCCCCTCCATATTCATTTCCATTTTTCCCTGGGTATACCTGGTTTCCCGGGGTGATCCTGCAGGACACCACCCCGACCTCGCACTCTCAGAAGATGTAAAAGGCAACCCCCCTCATTCTAGCGGTGTATGGAAGGGGTGTCAATGTGGTCCCCCGGGTTCTCTAGGATTCGGTTTGGTCCTTACATAAAAAATGGGTAGGTTTTGATGGACATACCGCTCTTCATATTCTGTCATAATGTTGGTAGCCGCATGGGGACTCCTGTGGAGGTCCACGCTCGCGGCGTGAATTTCCCAACCAAGGGCTTGTAAATTCTGTAGGCTATAGGAGAAGAGACCGGCGTGGTCTGTTTTAAAGACAAGGTCTCCTTCAGTGGACAGGCATTGTTGGTATCTCCGTAAAAAGGGGGGGTTTGTGATGCGTCGTTGGGCATGGCGTTGTTTGGGCCAGGGATCGCAGAAGTGGAGATAAAATCTTGTAACTTCGCCCGGCGCGAAGGCGGTGGGTAGGTATCTGATGTCCATCCAAAGAAAGTAGCAGTTGTTGCTTATTTTCTTGCGAACGGCTTTCCATAGAGGGGACGGGGCTATTTCAACACCCACCCATATCCAGTCGGGATGTCGTTGTGAAGCATAAAGGAGAAAATTGCCTTTTCCTGTGCAAAGTTCCACATGAAGAGGTGTTTGCGAGGGGACACCGTGTATGTATCTCCAGAGGCCACGTGGTGCTGTATGGGCCGCGTAGACAAAGGGGCAGTGGGATAGATTTTGGGATGATGGTATACCTATACGACGCGGTCGCAATATAGGCCCCCCGTTCTCTTTTGGTTTTTCCCGATCTAAAATTAGGGTGTTTTTTTTGTTTCGTGTGGGTGCGTGGGAAATGAAGAAGGGGGCTGATGGAGATATCCTATACTGGTATCACAAACGAGGATCTGATGCAACAATGGGCGGATTTGGATGCATCGGAACGGATGATTGTGCAACAAACCATTGCTGCATTGCGACGGGCGCGGGGGGGTTCCTTTACCTATTTTGAGGAGATGTTGGATTTTCGATTGGTAGGCATGGAACGGAATCTCTATCATTATCGGATGGAGATGAAGGAATGTCTATGCAATTGCTATCGGATGATGCATGGGGGGGCTGTGGCCACCGCGTTCGATACGGCGATGGGGCGGGTAGCACGGGATCGTTCTCAGGAAGGAAAGATGGCCGTGACAACGGATCTACATATTCGCTACCTGGTTCCTATTGGTATAGGTGAAACGTTGGATATACATGTGAGTTGTTTACAGCAGGGACGGAGTGTATCTGTATTTCAGGGCGAAATGAACAATGAGGATCAGGTTTTGGTAGCATATGCATCAGCTACATTTTTCCAGAGGTCCTCCCCTAGTGGAAAAAGCTGAGCTACAGATGTAGCTCGGCTTCCGCATTCAAGGTCGAGATGGTTCGGGAGTCGGATGACGTTTCCATTGAAAATTATGGATTTATTTTTTATGATATACAAAAATATTTATTATGTTCATTACAAAATTTATAGATTATAGAAAACTTTGTAATATAATGGTAAAAATATGTATTATTATAAAATAATTTATTATTTTATAATAAATAGTATGGGGGGATGGGTTCCCTCCCTGGGGTCTGTGGGGAGTTACTATGAAACCTAAGTTATCGTGAAATCGTATTCCCCTGTAACGGCTTTCTGTTTTCAATGGAAACCGGCTTTTCTAGAATCGATGAATTTCCTGGATTCTCTATGGGTGAAACGTTGGTGTTTCGGGGAACCAGGGGAATTGGGAATTTGCTCTCCCGTTGAGTTATGGAGGGATAGCATTTTTATGTCAATATATGTGAAGAGAGGAGAGTGGGAAACTGTTCATATCATTTACTCAATGCATAATTCTCTATTTTCTCTAGGATATGTTGCCTTCCTGCTGCAGTTTTCCAATCCACGGTGTTGTTGGTTAGGGGATCGTGTGCCTCCATGGCGTGGTTCTTGGCTAGTTGATAGAGTGCTTTCCAACTGGGTTCGTAGGTCGGCGATTGGCACAAGGACTGGGCGAATGCATACAGAGAGGAAGTGAGGCGATTGTGTTTTCTTTCGCATTCACCAATGTAGTACCATGCCTGGAAGCTGCCCAGACCACATAGGATAAGGTGCTCTAGATTTTCTTCCCCCAACGTGAGACAGTGGTGGAAAACATCGAGTGCTTGTTCGTATTTTTCTTTAGCAAACAGTATGATTCCTTTGTAAAAATGGAGGTCTACGTAGTTAGGATACAGGGCAATGGCTCTTTCAATGCCGGGATAGGCGCCGTCTATGCTCCCCAGGAGTAGGAGAACAGCATATTTCAGTTTGTAGAGCAGGGAGGGGGGAGTTTCTCCTTTTTTTATGAATCGAATGATGGACTGGTTTACGTATTCAAATGACTTCCTATATTCAGCAACCCTGTAGTATTCACTGGCAATATGATAGGGGATCCATGGGTTGGGATCCCCCCCCTCAAGGGCCTTTTCAAGCATTTGTAAATTCCTTTTAAATTTTTCCTTCTTTCCCGTAACTGATTCCATATATCCGTAGTGATACACACGGATGGGGAGCATAGGTACCTCAGGGAATTCGGGTAGTACATCCCGAATATTGAGTTGTTCATGGATGGGACCGAGGAAACGGAACCCCCTGTGATTCCGGAAAATCCTATGGTGCGCAATGAGGAAGGAACGGTCTGGATGGGGGGGAGATTCACCATGGAAATTGATCAGCTTGATCGAAAAAACGTGCTTTTCTTGCCCACAGTGGAGAAATTTTCGTAAATGGGGGAGATCCCCTTGTTCCACTTCCTCATCGGCATCAAGCCACAGGATCCATTCGCTGCTGGCCTTTTCGAGTCCATAATTTCGAGCGGCTGAGAAATCTTGTTTCCACTGATAGGGAAATACCTTGGCACCCTTGGCCTCGCATATTTTCTGTGTACCGTCGGTAGATCCTGTATCAACAATTATGATTTCATCCATCGTGTCTCTTATCCCATCTAGGCAGTTTCCAATGAAGTCCGCTTCATTCTTTACAATCATGCAGAGGGAAATCGTTTTTTTGTCCATTCAAATTACCTTTCCCTTCATCTACCATTACGGAAACGATCACCTTCCGGGGATAAACTGGGGGGGACAGTGTGAAACCCTCTATTTCGTAGGTCGGTTCGTGTCTCATCCTTGCCAATGAGGTGGGGAATGGGAGGATGCACTGAAGTGGTGGGGTGAGGAGCTGGTGTGGGTACGTTTGCCAGGGCTCCTGTTCCCCTGTAACGAGGGCGCGATCCAGGGTGGGGGAGTGGGTGCTTCTGTCGTTTGGTTCCCTATGGGTTCCCGGTCACTGTCCGTATAGAATCCCGTGGAGGGTAATTTTTCTGATTCCTCCTGTCGGGGGGTGGGGGTATGATCCCTTGCAGAGGAAATGGGTGGGGGTGGAAAGGGGACGGAACGTTGTGTCAAGAAAGGGTCTCCTGACGGTAACCAGTTGTAGGAGGAATCTTCATCCGTCTCTGGGGGTGGAGATGATGGGGAAGGGGGAGGAGGAGACCAGGGGGAGGACTCTGTAAAGGAAGGGGTTGCAGGTGGTTGATTTGGGATTTTTTCTTTCTCTGTTTTGGGTAATTGGAGGATGGTTTCCTTTTCCTTCGTATAGGTTCCGAGTTGGTGAATGTAGTTATTAAATTCCAAATTTTCTTTAATATTTTGATCCATTCTAGGGTGTTGTTCAATGAACTCCCTACAAATCGTATCGGGACGTTCGATAGGGGTTTGCGTCTGCACTTTGGTGGAGGGGGATATTTCCCCGCTATGTTGGGTTTGTAGTGTGTATCTACGCAGTAGGCAATGTTGTAAGCCCTTTAGTGTGGGGAGAAAGGGATCGTATTTTGTTCCCCCGTAGGGTATGAAACGTTGTTGTAGTGCCCCCAACATGGACAAACGCGCCTTACACAAATGGATCATGGAGGATTCTAGTTTTTGGACAGCCTGCATGTGCAAGGTAGTCCAATCCCTTGACTGCTCAGTATTTTCCTGTAGTATCGATTCACTCTCCATGGCGCTCTTCACAAGGTCTGATTTGGATGACGTTTTCTAATTTCCTCAATAGTAACCATTCCTTCATTACAATTACATCAATGAGCTTGTGTACCTCCTGATTGAAGCGATTGATTTCTTCGTTACAGGGGGATGTTGGGAAGTCGAGATTCCTGCCAACGAAAGCTTGGATCTTCTCGGCTTCGGCGTTAATCAGGTGGGAAATAGCAATTTCTTCTAGTGCTATGGATTCCAGTAGATCGACGATGACCTCCGTAAAGGAAGGACGAAACTTCCCCTCCGGAATTTGCGGCATGCTCATGAGACGATCCCCTTTCGCTCTTCCTTTGCTCCCCATCGTATACAATATTTTGTCTGCTTATGCACACATCCTCTTAGTCTGTGGGTTTTTAGTGGATCTTTGCTATTTACCCTTGGGGTTCGGGGGTGGGAAAGAGAAAAATGATGTGTCGTTTTTTTTCTCCGTTCTTTGTCTTTCAGGAAATCATGTGGGTGGGTAGGTTTTTCCTTGTTCCGGTTAGGGTGTGGGTGTGATTATCATAGGGGTGGGATCGTTTGTGTCATGGTTTGGATCACTCGGAGACTAAATGAAATCGGTTCAATTCTTATGTTCAGCATTGGGAAAAAAGAAGTGGGTAGGGTCTAACCTTTATTTTCCTTCCCGTGGGCATTCACTATTCTTCTCATTTCTATTTTTTGTACAGGGTTTATTTTTTGATTTCTTTTGGGAATCGTTTTCATGAATCATACTCGTGAATTATGTCTATGGTGCCAGTGCGGTGATAAAAAATCAATTTATGGTGTTGGTGTATACAATGGTGGTGTCTATAGTCATCGTCCCAACCACATGTCATTTTAGGATATATAATAAAATTTAATAAATATAGTAAGGTTATTGGATAGCAATTGTCTTTTTGTCCCTATCCTCCTCTGAAAAAGCCATTGGTATTTGTTGTATTATTTTCCTTCCAATGTGGATTGGGGTAGGTCTCCCTTGGCCTGTTCTTCATCGAATATGTACTCTTATACATAGAGGTACGTCGATTACCACGATACAATAGGGGGGCACCGTGCACACATATACTCATTTTATTTATTTTCGATATAATTAAGGGGTTTCGGTTGCATCTCCAATATGGTGTAATCCCCGAAATAGATAATTTTAGTTCCCTTATCCTCGCCCGCGGATTTTTCTCCATTCCGTTCCAGGTATAGGGAACTAGAATAGGCCTTCCAGTATGATGGATCCCGATCGGTATCGTGGGAGTAGGTTTCCCGTGGGGGGTAAACATGAAAACGGTTCGAAAAGAATTCCCGTTTGGGTTCAAACAAAGGGCGGTGGAACAAGCCAAGAAGGGAAAACATAGGGACCAGGTGTCTGAACAGTGCGATGGTAACTTGTTCGTACGATTGAGAGATGGGTAAGGGAGGACAGGGGGGGCGTGTTGGCTGGCTTGTTCTCTTGGAAACGATCACCATGGGATATGAGGTCTACTTGTTTCCAAAGGGTTTGCTCCCTTTAGCGGATCTTAGGGGTGTTCTCCGAGATATTCAAGGGAAAGCTTTGCCCTTCCCTTTTTTCCCCTTGGATGTTTTTTTTCCTTTATGGTAATACCGAAAGGGGTTATCCTGGGGATGTTGCTTATGGATTAGGAATGCATTTTGCTTACCATTCCGGTAGGCAATTCCTTGTTCGGATTGCCCCCGGAGGACTGCGGGACCCAATGGGTGTAGGGCATGAAATCAGCGGGGGTAAGTCCATGGATACCTATGATGATATAGACAAAATTGGACATAGTGGATAGTACGAAGATTGGTGATCATGAAAGGGGAAAATAAAAATATATTATAAATTTAAGTATAATTATGAATAAAAGCGGGTAGATTATGGTACCGGTTGACGAATTGGGGTGCAAGGGGAAAGGGATCGTTACAAGACTCATAAGGGAACAAACGGGTTATGAATTATCAATGTGGGGGTACTATACAAAAAATGAGGATGGATCTTGCTCCGTACCTTCACAGGGACGATGTTGAAATGTTCCATTGTGGTTGGATCCAAAACAGGGGGTTTTTGAACCGCTCGATGCCGCTGATGATCCCCCCTTCCGTAAGAATGGTATATGTTGAGAAAGGATATTTTTTTTCTAAATTTTTATTTACAAGTGGGATTAGATAGGGTAGAGTGTGTACGTTGGTTCATTGGGTAGCAATACCATTTGTTCCCTATATTTTTTATGATTGAAGTCAACAAGTTGGTAGTCCGTCGTTACTTTCTCTGATACCGTTGTTTGAGGGTGTATTGAGGGGTACATACAGGGGTAAAAGTTATGTATAAAGAGAGAAAAGGATAGAATTCGTTTTTTATTTTATCTTTATATGTTTATAAAATATAAATATATTTTGGTACTTCAGGTTCCGGAAGGGCCCTTTTTTGGTGCGGTAAACCTTTCAAAAAAATCCTCGGGGGGATTCTTCGGGGGACCTACGCGTGTGATTTCGGGTGAAACCGTTGTAAATTCTCTGCTTTTGAGCCCTACAAGGCAGGTGCACTGCGGATATAACCTAATTTATATTCAGTTCTTACTATATTTCGATTCACAGGGAGAAGGTTTAGAAATGGGTAACAAGTATGCTTTTGCTACATTTTCTATTTTCCCCGTGTTATTGGGATTTCCCTATGGGTCTACAGCTTTCCCTTCGGGGGAACCAGCTTTGTCTGATATCCGGGATTTGTTGTTGCTACACAGGGATACGGCATTGCACAGGGAGGACGACCCCGAACATGGTGAACCTGGGGGGGCGAGATCTCGTATCAGGAGGGGCAATAGAGGGAGTTCTGGAAGATCGGATTCAAGCAGTAATCGCACTAGAGACCCCCTATCGCCCACAGAAGGTGTTTCCTTCATGGATGGTGTTTCCCCCATGGATGGTGTTTCCTCCATGGATGGTGTTTCCTCCATGGACGGTGTTTCCCCCCCGGAGGGTACCTCTCCCGCAACTCTCCGACGGGGGGATTCCAGTAGTTTTTCCGGTTCTTCGTTGGGGGTCCAAGGTCAAGATTCATGGATAGAAAAGGCATTGGATGTGATGGAGATGATTCCGCCCGGTAATTATGGGAGGGGTCCGGATGTTGTTCATCAAGTTCTTATAGACAAGCTTAAGGAGATAGGAGTGTTGTGGCCCGATTTTGTAGATCAGTTAGCGAGACGGGCATCTTGGGTACCCCAGTCTTTTTTCAAGCATTTCAAGGACCACCTGCAGAGGATGAGACCGGAGGATTACCGTAGGGTACCCCTAGAGCATGTGAAGAGTCTACCCCCAGATCAATGGGTGCATTATACTGTTCCTCAGCTACGGGCGTTGGGGGATGATATAGGGAGAATGGGGGGAGAGTCCGCTCTTGCTGGACTAGGATCCAGGATATTAGAATTAGAGGATTCCCAAATCAGATCGTTGGGATTTGGAGTTGTGGGGGCGAATGCGACATTTGTTCCCGGACACGGTTTTGCCCTTGAGGACCTAAGTCTCTTGGACCATTTAGTCGCCGGTGGTAGGCTTGGGTGGATTACGGTTGATGATGTTTCATCCATACCTGAGCGTTATTTTTGGTTTTCTTACGATACAGATCATAATGAATTCATTTCCTCTGCTAATTCTGTATTGAGATCTTTATCGCTTTCCCAGTTCGAGGGGTTGTCGGATTCGCAGTTGCGTCGCATAAGGGGTGCCCGTCTGAATCAGCTACTAGCGTCTGCGCAAATTTCGGATGAGGATGATTTCGGAAGGCTCTGGAAGACGGTCCGTCCCGAGGGGATACGGGATATCCTAGTAGATGATAGGATAAATTTTATGAGGAGATATGATTGGAGAGATCCCCATGATGTGGAATCACTTACGAGGCGCGCGGTGAGGAGGTTGACTGACGAGGATTTTTTGAAGTTGCAGGATCGACTCAGCGAGGAACAAAAGGGATGGAGGATTTTAGGGGGGTAGAAAATATTTTATAAAATAGAATATAGTGTGATCTGACATAATATATAAGAGGGGGTGCAACAGACCCCTTTCCCTTTACGTTTATAAGTATCACTACCCCCAACCCTGTTTATGGATACGAACATAACAATCCCCAAACCGGGGTACTTCCCTGGTAGAGTCTTCCACACTCGCTTACGCCCACTACGGGACCTGAGAAGGCAGCATTCCTGACCCATAAATTCCTATTGCATGTATATGGGGATAAGAGCAGTAGGAATAAAAGTATAACTAATAAAATACTGTATAAAATTTATTTAAATAGAAAATGTATCTTTGTCGTTAGACCAATCTCGTAGGGGAGGAAGGGGTCTCTACCCTTCAAGTGATTTTTTCGGAATGGGTGGGGTATTCATTCTACGGACCCCACTTTTTTCATGGGATCCTGGTGGGAATTGTCCTAGATTCTTTTGGCGAGACCCTTGGAATGTTAAAATATGATGTTTTTTCATAATGGGTATAAAGAGGGAGAAGGAGATCATCCTAGGTTCATTTTATCCTTTATATTTATATATAAATATATTTTGGCAATTCAGATTCCGAAAGAGTCTTGGGGAGGGGCAGTAACCCCCCCTCAAAATCCCCAACTAGGGACCCTCGGGAAAATCTGCGCACACGATCGGACACAGCCGTTATCAATTTTCTGCTTTTGAACCCTGTAGTGTAAGGTGAGATATAACTCAATTTATGTCCAGTGGTTACTATACTTTGGAGTATAGGGGGAAGTTTTAAAAATGAATAATAAGTATGCCTCTGTTGTATTTTCTATTACTTCCGCGTTATGGGGATTTTCCCATGAATTCACGGTTTCCTCTGGGGAGGAAACAGCCTTGTCTGGCGTTCAGGATCCTTCATCTTCTGATTTGTCATTGCCACCCAGGGATATGTTGTTACACAGGGGGGATGACCCCGAACATGGTGAACTTGGGGGAGCAAGGTCTCGTACCAAGAGAGGCAAGGGAAGGGGTTCTGGAAGATCGGATGTAAGCGGTAATCATACCTGGGATAGAGGTACAGAGTCCCTATCCCCCACAGAAGGTGTTTCTCCCATGGATGGTGTTTCCCCCATGGATGGTGTTTCTCCCATGGATGGTGTTTCTCCCATGGAGGGTACCTCCTCTGCAAGCTTTCGACGGGGAGATTCCAGTAGTTCCTCCGGTCTTTCTTCGGGGGTTCAGGACCAGGATTCATTGATAGAGCGGGCGTTGGATATGATGGAGAAGATTCCGCCTGATCGATACAGGGAGGGTCCGGATGTCGTTCATCAAGTCCTTAGAGACAAGCTTAAGGAGAGGGGAGTGTTATCGCCCGATCTTGTAGATCAGTTAGCGCAACAGGCACCGTGGGTACCCCAATCCTTCCTCAGGTATTTCAAGGATCACTTGCAAAAGATGACACCGGGGGATTACCGTAAGGTACCACTAAGGTATGTGAGAAACACCCCCCCGGATCAATGGGTGCATTATACTATCCCCCAGCTACGGGCGTTGGGAGATGATATAGGGAGAATGGGGAGGGAATTCGCTCTCTCTGAACTGGGATTTAGGATAGCGGAATTGGGGGAATCCCAAATCAAGGCGTTGGGGTTCGGGGTTGAGGAGGCGAGTTCGATGTTGTCGTACCAACCCATATCCGATGACATGATCGTGGTATCCAGTCTTTTGGAATATCTGGTAGAGAAAGGGAAACTTGGGTGGATTGCGGTTGATGATGTTTCCCTGATACCTAATCTTTATTTTCGTCTTCGGCGCAATCTGGATTATATTGAAAACATTTCCTTTAATAATTTTGTATTGAGAAATCTGTCACTTTCCCAGTTTGAGGGATTATCGGATTTGCAATTGTATAATATAAAAGAATTTTATTTGAATGAGATGCCGCTCGTCCCGGAGAGGATGGAGGAATTAGACGTGATCAGCAGGCTCCGGAAGATGTACAATTACGAGGGGATACGGAATATCCTAATAGATGATAGGATAGATTTTATGAGGAAACGTAATTGGGGTGGCCCCTACGATGTGCAGTCACTTACGAAGCGTGCGGTGAAGAGGTTGACCGAGGAGGATTTTTTGGAATTACGGGATCGACTCAGCGAGGAACAAAAGGGGTGGCGGTTTCCAGAGGGGTAGAGGGCGGTTCAACCCCCGGTTTTTGGTCCACCACGGTCCAATAGTTCAACATCTTCCCTGTGGGGGTGCGGAGCAGGATCAATCCCCATTTTTTATATAGTAACTCCTGTCGAGTAGGGCTGGCATCTCAGCCAACCCTCTCACAGAACCACACGTAATACTCTCGCATTATGCGGCTCTTATTGCCCCATCTTTGCTTCTAATACGTGCCAGTGGGCGGAACAGGTCCCCCGTACTTTCCTCGTATATACTGGATCCACCTACGAGCCTTTCGCCTGCTACCGAGCTTCTCTTTCGCCCGTCTGCTTGTCGACACAATCACTTGATCCAAGAAAAGATATTTTTCCTTTATTTCCGACAATATAACCTTCTGATCTTTTTCACTAAGAAGTTCTAATAGGTTACAAATTATTGTTTCTCCGTTTTTTGCAATACATTTTTTAATGTTTTTATCATATAATGATCGACTAAACCCTTTCGTAATCCCTATAATATATCTTATCATTTTATTTCCATTTATAACATTTATTAATTCTCTTTCACTTTGTAAATTCCAAATAGCCATAACGAAACAGCACAATATCGACATACGGTGATCGATCACACGGGTACGGCTTGACTTCTCCTCATTCGGGAGACCGTAGACCGTGGTAGCTAATGTCTGCAGCATAAGCAGTCGGTTTTTTTAGGCTCTTGGCCAAACTTCGGACCCGGAATATCCTTGGGCGGTTTTTTCCTAATTCTGGATTGCAAGGATGAATTAGATGGGGCCCACTCTTCCCCATAATTAGTTTGTTTATTCAGTTTATTGTACACGAGCCCATGCCGAAGAGCATTTGTCTCTATTAATTTATAAAATAAATAGAAAAAAAGTATGTGCTTTTTTCTATTATGTATCCAAAATTATTGAATGAATTTTTATTTTATTTTATGTGTATTAAACACTATATTAATATTATGAAACATTACGGCAATTTACCCCCTGATCGTTTTCCAGGTGGCTATTGCCTATTAGGCCCCCTGGTATAATAGGTCCAGGTGGGTATAATAGGAGCTGGTCCCCGTAAGGGGTGAACACGAAAATGGCACGGAGAAAATTTTCGTTGGAATTCAAGCAGAGGGCAATTGAACAGGTCAGGGGTGGGCAACATGTTGTCCAGGTATCTAGACAGCACGATCTTGCTGTTAGCACGATTAACCGTTGGATAAAGGAGGACAGGGAGGGTGTATTAGCCAGCTCATTCTCCTCCTCAAAAGGTCATCGTACGATGGATTCTTCGTCCCTCCGGTCTCTGCAGAAGGAGATTGATGATTTAAAGAGACTCCTGGGCAGTAAAGAATTGGAAATTAGTCGATGGAGGGAGAGAATGGGAGGGAAATGAAGAAAAAACGCTATGATATGAAACTAAAGAAGAAAATAGTTGAGGAAGCTCTACGTAGCGATAACATGTCTGAGATTGCTCGCAGACACGGACTCGCCCCTAGAACCGTTCGGGGTTGGGTAAAGCAGTACGAGGTGAAGGGGGATCTCTGGAAAAAAACCAGGGATAGTGCAAAAAGGGTTTCCGCGAACGAACAAGATGTCTATTAGGCCCCCTGGTATAATAGGTCCAGGTGGGTACAATGGGAGCTGGTCCCCGTAAGGGGTGAACACGGAAATAGCACGGAGAAAATTTTCGTTGGAATTCAAGCAGAGGGCAATTGAAGGGTCTTGGCCGCATATCGGACCTGAGGGTTCAGTCTCGGGAGTGGGGATGGGTAACTCACCCTCTATCAGTGAATAAGGGGTTGTCGGTATGAAAACAGAACTGGTGCTGGTGCCGTTAAAAAGGTTCACAATTGTTTCCTGAGGTTCGAATAAAAATGGAAAGTGGGCTTTTGCGGATTCATAAAAATAACTACATAAACTTTTATGAAATCATACTATCTATAGAAGCTCGGTTCCCTAATTATGGTTAGGTTACCGATATTATAATAATATTCCGAACATATAGTCAAAATAGGATATGACCCTACCTTCCTTACGTACATTCGAAACAACTTTATATGTATTACCTGAAAAATACCCTCAAAGAAACTTGAAGACCATCTGTTATTCCTATACAATCCTCTTTATACCCACTATAAAGGGAGGTTGATAACAGATGGTCTCAGGGTATTGTACCATAGAACAGTCGAACTTGGAAGGGATAGAGGAATGGATTGAATGCTTCGCGGATAAGTGGCGCTGGTGTTCCACCAAGGAAGAAATTAAACTTGCAACCCTTTGCGAGTATTACGCGAAACATGCTTCATGGTACAAGGAAACATATGCCGATTATCATAATACTATCGGTCAACCCTGCAAGGATATCCTTTTTACCATAATC
This sequence comes from Pasteuria penetrans, assembly GCF_900538055.1. NCBI lineage: Bacteria > Bacillati > Bacillota > Bacilli > Caryophanales > Pasteuriaceae > Pasteuria > Pasteuria penetrans. The sequence goes on along the minus strand of NZ_UZAC03000001.1, from coordinate 10,269 downwards.
CTGGAGTCCATTAAAGAAACCTTTGGGTGGACAGACAGGGAATTGATCGAACGTATTCCACGGGAAGGAAGGTTTTTTGAAGCTCTGGGGGGCAAAAAAGGAAAGCCCCTTATAGGTAGGAGAACATTATACGAAGGCAGAAAACGGTTGTTGGCATACGAGGAGAAAACAAAATGAGGGGTGCGAACAGCCCCCTCCTATTTACGTCTATAAGTATTACTACCCAAAAAAATGTTTATTGATATCGATATTTTGTAATAATATTTATAGAAATAAAATATACATATAGTTTATTAAGATGAACATAACAATCTAAAATCAAGGTACCTTCTTGGTACAACCGTCAATGTAATTGGAAATTGCTGCTCATTGGAATTATCCAGTTCATCCCAGGGTTTTTCTTCCTTATTATGTAAAATATTACCATCATAGTGCGTACCGGGATGTTCTGATAGTTTTTTGAAAATTTTAAATTATTAGATCGGTGCCCCCTTCAGGAAATCTGCTGGTAAAAACGTCTACCCGGGGACTTTCTTATGTTTATGTTATTCTTTTTCTGAATCATACTATCAAAACATATAGTCATCATATATGAGACAATTAGCATGAATGCCTGATTATATGACGTTGGTCTATGTTTATCTAGCCCCATTGTATGCTTTAGTATTGTGAAACAATGCTCTCCTGATGAACGTTTTTTCATTAACTCCTTACATCCCTTTGTTTGTAGTCGATAAAAATTCTCCTTTCGCAGTGGACTGGTGATGGAGTTCGGTGTTTTGGCTCTTCTCTTATTATATCCAGCCAGTAATTTCAAACCGTGTTGTTTACATAATTCGAACAGATCATGTACGTCGTAAGCACTGTCTGCTACTAGGCCCCTACATCCTAAGGTTGATATCTCGGGGATCAGTAAACAGGACGCTTCAACCTCGCCTAAATTTGCGGGGCCCATGGCCAATACCAACGGTATTCTGCCGTCCATGGTTGCCACCACGGTTACTCCTATTCCCCTGTGAAAGCCCTTATAGTTCCGAAGGGTGGCCGTATCTTTCGCCCGTCTGCTTGTCGACACAATCACTTGATCCAAGAAAAGATATTTTTCCTTTATTTCCGACAATATAACCTTCTGATCTTCTTCACTAAGAAGTTCTAATAGGTTAAAAATTATTGTTTCTCCGTTTCTTGCAATACATTTTTTAATGTTTTTATCATATAATGATCGACTAAACCCTTTCGTAATCCCTATAATATCTCTTATCATTTTATTTCCATTTATAATATTTATTAATTCCCTTTCACTTTGTAAATTCCAAATAGCCATAACGAAACAGCACAATATCGACACATGGTGATCGATCACACGGGTACGGCTTGACTTCTCCTCATTCGGGAAACCGTAGACCGTGGTAGCTAATGTCTGCAGCATAAGCAGTCGGCTTTTTTCTTCTGCCCCTATGCCCTCATGATCTTCCCAAGGCTGTTCTGAAAGATTGGGTTTCTTTTTCCTCACCTGTTCTCTTCTCTTTTTGCTTTCTAATTTCCCATGAAGATCTGGAAAATTACTTATATCGTCTATGGGATAGGACATCTATATCTACTCCCTTATTTTCATAGATATATTTTTTCAAATTATAACAAAAGAGTAATCGTATGTATAGGGTAATAAGTAAAAATTTATTATATTACATATATTTTACAATAATGGACACAGCGATCCGCTCGGGGAGATACCTCAAGAGGGATTTTTTGCATTTTCCATAACTGAAAATTAGTACTATTTAGTTTCATGGGAAAAAGGCCCCCAATTCGTTTACGCCAACTGTGGGGCCGGAGAGAGCAACATTCTTGACATATAAATTCATATTGCATATATAAAGAAACAATCAATATGAATAAAAATAGAATGATATAATAAAATACTATATAAACTTTATTTAAATAAAAATGTATATCCCTTTCGTTAGCCACCCTCAAAATGCAATGTTACACGGGACTCCTTTCAGCACTTCACCACCTTCCAAAAGTCAATAGTAGGTATGACATCCACCTGCCGTAGAATGGATAGCACGCTAATCAACAGCAACATAAGGAAATTGACCCGTAATGACGTGATCTATCTGGTGGCAAAAAATGTGGTTTGTATCTCGGCTGAACTCCTGATTCCCCTCCCCGCGGAGTGGGGGGTTTTTCTGGAGAAGGGGTGCAAACTAACAGACATCGATAGTCGGCAATCATTGGGCTATCAGCCTCCCCTTCCCCCCAAAAAAGGAGCAACAGCAAGGGATCATAGGACTGCAGAGCTAATTGGGGTTTGCTTGGCTGTAAGGGAACAGGTCTCCCACTATGACAACATCAGATCAACCAAGGAGTATGCATTGCTGGAAAGGGTGATCTGGGAACAAACTGAGGAGGATGAACAAGGAAATCTCAGGATGCTCTCCAAGGTGCGTTCTGGTAGTCTACAAAGCCCTTATGATCCTGATGCTCAGTACAGGAAGAAGAACAAACAGGAATGTTGGGGATATTCCGGACAAATCGTAGAGGATCGTGATGGAGAGAAGGGAGTAAGCCTAATTTCCTTCTTTGATATGAAAGGTTCCCTTCATCCAGATACGGCCTTTGCGAAGGAGTACATAGAAACATGGGTTCCCCATGATGGAATGCGGTTGTGTGCCGATGGGGGGTACTACAGCCATGAGATAAGCGAACTTGCCCAATCAAAGGGTATTTCGCTATGCTTCACCAATATGACGGGCCGAAGGGAGAACCCCGATAAATTGAGGGCAAGCACGTTTGTGCGAGACAAAAGAACAAAGGAAATTACACGGTGCGTGGCAAACAAGGAACCCGAGAACAGCCAGTACAAACCAGGGAGAAAACCAGGGAGCGGGACCAGTGTGGCTTATTTCAACGGGGAGGATTGCAAGAAGTGCCCCTTTGCGGATCAGTGCATTGGCAAACTCAACAAAACAGGGGGAAGAACCATAAGATTAACCGACCGAACGTACTCGGCGGCGGAGCAAAGAGATCAATTGGAGGAGACAAAATATAGGGAAGCAGGGAACAGTCGTGCGGCCATTGAGGGCGTTTGCTCCGCACTAAAAAATGCTTACGGAGCTCGCCGACTTAAGGTGCGTGGTGAACGAAGAGCTAGGTTGACAATGTTCGCAAAGTGTGTAGCGTATAACACATCTCAAGTCTCCGAATATATAGTAAAATTTATAAGAATAAGAAGGAGAGAAGTCATATCGTGATGAGCATATCTAATAATTTAAAAAATTCATAAAATAATCGGAACTATAGGCCGGTCTATTTGGCGTGCCAAGGTGTGCGGAATAGGGCATTCATTTCCGCGCTCATGGGTTCAAAAACCGAGTTTCCATGGTTATAGTAGAAATCCAACCATAATCGTTACGTTTCACACATATCCAGTCCAAAACATTCATACTATTCAATTTTTTATTTACATTACAAATTATCCATACATATTATACAGAAGTAATTCATTAACTAATAGCAATCAATATATATCATTTTGAAATATAATTAATATCGGAAAAAACCAAATCAACTGACTTTTAATTCCAGCACCAGCACCAGAACTAAATTTCCCGAGGTCCCCTTTTTCGGACGAAGTGAAAATCATGAAAATAGAGAAATTAGGAACTACAAAATTAGATATAAAATGAGTTATATCCTAGAGTCCATTGCCAACCGTTCATTCCCGGGAATCAGGTATTCCTGTGAGGATTCGGGAAACCTGGGACCCCCACCCAACTCATCCTTACAATCCAGGATTAGGAAAAAACCACCCAAGGATATTTCAGGTCCGAAGTTTGGCCAAGAGTCAATTTGCCGAGCAATGTGCCGCCAAACCTCTGAAGAGGGGGGGGGAAGGGTCCTGCGCACCACGGATCAGTCCTACTCAACGGCGGAACAACGAGACAAAATGGAGCAACCGGGGTACAAAGAGAAGGGGAATCGTCGCGCAGCTGTGGAGGGGGTTTGTTCTTCTATGAAGAATCGTTTTCAGGCCGCCAAAATAGAAGGTGCGTGGTAAGATGAGGGTGGCACGGGCCATGATGGCAAAAGGATCTGCTTATAATTTATCCCAGGCCGTTCGTTATCTTCAAAAGGAGATCAGGAAGAGAAGGATAAGATCAACCATAACTACATAGAGTTTAATATATAATACTATTTAAATAAAAAATAAAATTCGACTTTATGTCGGGTTTCTTTGGTGTGCGCAAAAGGGGCGAGATAGGAACCGGTTCTTATGATCCCACGGTGATTTCGGTGGTTCAAAAAAAAATAACCGATCGTACAAAATTTTCAGGTGCAATCCCCCAGAAAGGGGTATTTTTCCACCCCCAAGCACTTACGCCGGAAATACTCAAACAGACTATTTCTATACTCATTAACAATATAAACATTTCTATAACATATCATTTAACATAAAAAAATATTCTAATAAGTTTTATATCTTTTTTCGCGGTAGCACCTTAATTAGGAAAAAACTGCCCAAGGATATTCCGAGTCCGAAGTTTGGCCAAGAGACGCGGTTTGTAACCTGCTACCTATCAGCCGGTTACGAAGGGCCGAGCAACCTTCATCTCTTGAACGACTTCTTGACACACACCCTATACCGCAGAATAAGAAAAATGAAAATACATAATTATTTGCATGGCCGGTAACCATAGGGTACAATTTTCACCATACCCTCTGAAGAAGGAGGATGATCGGGTAATGAGGGACTCCCCCATACTTTGGTTTCCACCACAAAGGAAAAACGTAGCCGTAGGTACCCTGATAAGATTTTTTATACTAGCTTTTTCGTTCCAAACCATGATGCTGTTTCACTCCTACCTCTACGGTACGGACCTAGTATCCATCCGTCTGTTTCTACCTGATGGGAATCCTTGGCATGTTGTGGAACTTAGTCTTTTTTTTTCCTATTTGTGACTGTTTTTAGAGTCTTGGCTATATTCGACACATTCCATGATTACTTTCTCTATGTAACGGATCGTGTTTTTTGGTTGCATCACTATCGACAGCAGTGCTCCCGAATGGTCCAACAAAAGGGTGTACCCAAATGGAGTTGGTATGTCTTACGTTGGTTAGGACTGGGTTGGTTTTTGCTGACAATGGCCGTATTTTTGTGGATATGGGAATCTTCCTTAGTGTTGACGTTGGGGGTTGCGGGGTGGGTTACCATTCTCAAATGGCAAATCCATTGCGAAAACCGTTGGTGCGGAAAAGAAAGCCAGAATAAAACAGATCCACGTTTTGTAAATATAAGTCTATTTCTGTTCCTCTGTTACCCTTTGCCCTTGCATTTATATCAAATATTGTTTGAATATTTCGATATTAGTAATGAAGACTTCAGTCCCACCTTATACTCCTTTCTTTGTCTGATTTATATACAACTAATCTTCCCCGTTTGGTTTCACTTGCTCTTGGGCAAGCGGGCTATTTTTACAGAATATGGTATAAAGAGTCGTTATCATAAAAACAATAAAGGGGATCCATCTATGTTCCTCGGGGGGCTGATCTACTACGATGATTTTGGTGGAATGTTGGAGTCCATAAGACATCCTAAGTTTAAAATAAAGAAAATTATGGTCAGGACATTTATCACAATTTCCATTATCATAATTTCCTTTCTGTTTATTCTTGTATTAATATTTAAGTAAATAATAAAATTTAAAATATTTTATGAAAATATATTTTAAATAAAAACTGTAGATATCGAGTGGCAGCATCCGGACGGGTGTGTGCATCTTTCGGAGGGGATTTTTAGTCCCGCTTTTTTGCCTCCTTGGGTTACCTTTTGGCAGCATCCCGTTGGGGGTGTGAATTTCTGAACAAGGTTTTTGGGGGAGGATTTCCCCCCATTTGAGGTGCTTCCTCCATGGACTACTATATAAAATAAATTTACTATATTAAAATATAAAACGTGTCGAGTAGGTCTGGCATCTCAGCCAACCCTCTCACAGAACCACACGTAATACTCTCGCATTATGCGGCTCTTATTGCCCCATCTTTGCTTCTAATACGTGCCAGTGGGCGAAACAGGTCCCCGTACTTTCCTCGTATATACTGGATCCGCCTTCGAGCCTTTCGCCTGCTACCGAGCTTCTTGTACTTCTTTCTGTCGAGTAGACCCGGCATTTCAGCCGAGTCCCTCACAGAACTGGACGTGATACTCTCGCATCATCCAGCTCTTCCCATTCCATCCCAATCTTCAGACCCTTTGGGTCCTACTTCAATTATGGGGATGTTGCTCCGAGGTTCCAGTGATCTCCTCCAGTGGATTTCCACTAAAGTTGTCGTTTGATCTCCTCCAGCGGATCTCCCGCTAAAGTTCTCATCTAACTGTCCTCCGCAGGATGAGTCAGTCCCTTCGCTCCACTTCCATTACAGAAGCTTCCACACTACTATGAGCTGATCCGACTTCGTGCACGGGGAACCTCAGTTGTCCTCGGTCTTTCCATCTGGCGGCAGCCAGACGCCGTACGACGATCTCTCAAGTTCCGATCAAGAGCCTAAATCGGGTTCATCCGCCTATACACCGCATGCCACCAGGGGGCAGTAGATAGGTCATCCCCCACGGTTCATCCCGACGTTAGGACCCCACATCGGTTTTGACATGAACTAGCCTTTTTGATGCGTCTTCGAACGGTTCGCTTTCGCTGATCTCCCCGATTCCCACCTGACAGGGTCATGCCCTGCCTTTTCCTAGATCGCTCACAACCAGGGCACTTTACCCCAGCTATCTATTAGGCCCCCTGGTATAATAGGTCCAGGTGGGTATAATGGGAGCTGGTCCCCGTAAGGGGTGAACACGGAAATGGCACGGAGAAAATTTTCGTTAGAATTCAAGCAGAGGGCAATTGAACAGGTCAGGGGTGGGCAACATGTTGTCCAGGTATCTAGACAGCACGATCTTGCTGTTAGCACGATTAACCGTTGGATAAAGGAGGACAGGGAGGGTGTATTAGCCAGCTCATTCTCCTCCTCAAAAGGTCATCGTACGATGGATTCTTCGTCCCTCCGGTCTCTGCAGAAGGAGATTGATGATTTAAAGAGACTCCTGGGCAGTAAAGAATTGGAAATTAGTCGATGGAGGGAGAGAATGGGAGGGAAATGAAGAAAAAACGCTATGATATGAAACTAAAGAAGAAAATAGTTGAGGAAGCTCTACGTAGCGATAACATGTCTGAGATTGCTCGCAGACACGGACTCGCCCCTAGAACCGTTCGGGGTTGGGTAAAGCAGTACGAGGTGAAGGGGGATCTCTGGAAAAAAACCAGGGATAGTGCAAAAAGGGTTTCCGCGAACGAACAAGATGTTTCATATAAAACAATTATGAAATTGAGGGAGAAAATTTGCCAATTGGAGAAAGAGATGAAAAAACAAAAAGAGGGGGATCAACTTAGGATTGCGATCTTAGAGGACCTTATAAAAAAGCTGGATCTCTGCCCCCAGGATCGGATTGAGGTGGCAGAGTGCTGGATGAGACAGGGGTATTCTCAAAACAGGACCTTAGATATTGTCCATATATCGAAGTCCGTTTATCAAAAATATAGGAGGAATAAGAAAACGATTCTGAAAAACGATGGGCAAAAAATAGTTCGTATGCATCATAAAAGAGAAAAGAAGAAAGGAAACATCCCTGGATATGCCTTGGATGGGCAGGGGAAAAAAATAAGTTTGATGCCTATGGTTATCGAAAACTCGCATACAAACTGAGAAAAAAGGAGGATATTATTGTCAATCACAATAAGATGTATCGCCTCTGTAAGGAGGAGGGACTTCTCCGTTATCGGGGAGGAGGCGTCGTTCCTCCCCGCCTGCCCACAGAGCCTATGAACGACACATAACGGCCCCTAACCAGCTCTGGGAGATGGACATCCAGCATGAGCGGACTTCCCAATGGTACTCCAGTTTTCGTTCTGAGCATCCTCGATGTTTTTGATAGGGTTGTTGTCTTCTCTGACAGCTACCTATCCTGTAAATCAAGGGATGTAGTGAAGGCAGTTCAAACGGCCCTGGATCAATATGCTGAAAATGGAGAGGATAAGCCCGTACTACGGACAGACAATGGTTCGCAATTCATTAGTCATGAATTCTATGGTTTCGTTGGGGCGGAAGAAATCCATCATGAACGAATACCTAATAAATCACCCAATCATAATGCGCATATTGAATCCTACCATAGTATTGTAAAAAGTGATCTCTATGACAGGTTTGAGTTTCGCAATTTTGAGGAATTCCATAAGGAACATGTTGCGTTCGTAAGGCATGACAACGAGGAGTACTGTCATGGAAGCTTGGGGTATTTGACACCACACGAATACAGGAAAATCATAAAGGACCCCCGAAACCAGGGTCTAATCAGGGCTGTTAAGGTTATATAAATTTCTCACTCCAATTGCATAATCTACCCTAATAAGATCGAATTTTGATAAATATAATAATACATTTTTTTGATAAATATAATAATACATTTTTTATTATATTTTATAATGTTAGTATACGGTGTCTTTAATTGCGTTTAAAAATCCCGATTTCAGGCCAATTTCATCTATTTTTTATAATTTACCTACTTAATTTTAGGTAATAAATGTTAATGAGATTTGTTTTATTATTTACGATTTGTTTTTTACAACAGATAACAAATGGGGTCATTGGTTTCGATCAAAAATTAGTGGTTGAATGATAATCCATAAATACAAGTCTGTTTCGTTCCGAAATAGGCTGCTTTTCCCAGCGGGGCCGAGGGATGTCCGTTAGGGCATCCCAGGTGAAGGCCCCCCCGGGCTTACCTAGCACCTACCCTTTGGATCGCTTTTTTCGGTTTTGGGTGTATCGAAAAGTTGGCTCGGGATGCACTATAAATTACATTTTGCCTACGGTTTCGGGGGGCAATTTCCTACTTTGGATTACTTTCAGAAAACCGGACCTGATGAGAACGAATGGAGCTAGAGTCGGGGGTTATATGAAGCAATATCATAAAAATGGTTTATAAATTCGGGAATCATTACGAAGAAAATGGGGCATCGGCTTGCTTTGTGTCGCACAAGACGGATGGTAGGGCTATTTTGCCATGGTGGGTTGAAAATAGGGGGTTGACCCGCTATTTGCAGCCATCCCCGGGGGATGCGGAAGTCCGATCCTGAGGAGATAAGGAACATCCTGGTAGATGATAGGATGAATTTTATGGGGAGAGAGGTTTTTATGATGTGGGATCACCTACGAGGCGCGCGGTAAAGGGGTTGACTGAGGAGGATTTTTTGGGATTACGGAATTGACCCAGCATGGAATGGCTCTTGGCCAAACTTCGGACCTAGAATATCCTTGGGCTTTTTTTCCTAATTCTGGATTGTAAGGATGAATTAGGTGGGTGTCCCAGGTTTCCCGAATTCTCGCAGGAACACCTAATTCCCAGAGATGGACGGTTGGCAATGGATTCTAGGATATAACTCATTTTATCTGATTTTGTGGTTTCTCATTTCTCTATTTTCACGATGTTCACTTCGTCCGAAAAAGGGGGCCTTGGGAAATTTAGTTCTGTTTTCATATCGACAACCCCTTATTCCCCGATAGGGGGTGAGTTGCCCATGATTATAACACATAAAACTTTAAATTTTATAAAAATAATGTATATGTCCTACTGTGTTCCCGCAAGAATACCTTGGAATACAGTGAGAGAGAATCCAAATCTAGGCAGACATAAACACAGAAACTTACCACGATACATTCGATCTATCGAACCATGGTTCAACCCCCACCCCTGAGACTGAACCCCAGGTCCGAAGTTTGGCCAAGGTCCCATGGAATAAAGGGGGTGGCGATTTTCAGATAGGTAGAGGATATGTTATAAAATAGAGCAAAATATAGTATGATCCGTTGTAAATACATAGGAGGGGCGAATAGCCTCCCCCATTGGCTAGTTCATCACGTCTACGTCCTCTTGGCATTGAAAATTTCTTTGGTTTGTATCGCATAGGATTATATACCCAATCGCTTTGACCGCTTGCCTTGCCGATATTCCTATTTTTTTAAATATTTTTAAAAGATCCAAAGGATCGTTCTTTATACACCCGCTCCCCTAATTATAAAAAATTATATAAAAAACATTTTAGATTAGGCTCCTTTGATCCATTGGATATCTGTGGGGGGATCATTGATATGGTGTTGTGATGGACATTTCGTGGAGTTGATTGGGTAAGTCAACCCGAATGTTCGTTTTACCCTTCGTAC